>DASZCK010000252.1:0-38850 GCA_035943195.1 Steroidobacteraceae bacterium | reverse complement strand
CTCCAGTGCCTGCGCCAGTCCGGCCCGTTCGGCTTCGCTGGTGACGGCTTCGATGGCCGGCACCGGCGACGGCAACGGACCTGGGGCCCCACGGCGCAGCCGCACGAACGCCTGCTGCAGCGAAGTGAAGAGGTATCCAGCCTCCGCATCCGAATCGGCGGCGACGATGTTCGCGGCCACCATGACATAGGGCTGCGCCAGCTGCCGGGATGGCTTGAACCGCGTGCGGTACAGCTGCAGTGCGGGCATCAGAGCGTCCGGCGCAAAATGCGATGCGAATGCAAACGGCAGACCCAGCGCCGCTGCCAAACTGGCGCCAAAGAGACTCGATCCCAGAATCCACAATGGCACGCGCAGGCCCTCGCCCGGTATGGCGCGCAGCACCTGCCCCGCAACGGTGGGTTCAAAATAGCCCTGCAGTTCCATCACGTCCTGCGGAAAGTTCTCCGCGCTGGTCGCAAGATCACGCCGCAGGGCGCGCGCCGTGAGCGTGTCCGTGCCGGGCGCCCGGCCCAGCCCCAGATCGATGCGATCCGGAAACAGCGTCGCGAGCGTACCGAACTGCTCGGCGACCACCAGCGGGGCATGATTCGGCAACATGATGCCGCCCGAGCCGACCCGGATATGGCGGGTCCCGGCGGCGATGTGCGCGATCACCACCACGGTCGCGGCGCTGGCAATGCCGGACATGTTGTGGTGCTCGGCCAGCCAGAAACGCTTGTACCCCAGGCCCTCCGCGTGGCGCGCGAGATCCAGAGAATTGCGCAGCGCTTCCGCGGCCGTGCCACCGGCCACAATCGGCGACAAGTCGAGAACCGAAAACGGAACTTGCATGGTGCGCCAAAGTATAACGCCCGGCGGCACGGTCCCCTTGCACATCGGCCGGCTGCGGCAGAGACTGACGCGCCGAAATACCGCACGGAGCCGCTTCATGAGATTCGCGCAGCTCGGACGGGACGCGCCACGCGCGACCCTGCTGGTGGTGACGATATTGGCAGTGGTCTGCGGATCCGCGCCGGCCTCCGGCGGTGCCGATTCGAAGCTCCAGGCTGCCGTCGACAGCAGTTTCCGACCGGATGCCGACCGGGCCCGCGACCCGTATCGGCACCCGCTGCAAACCCTGACCTTCTTCGGTCTTAAACCGAATATGACGGTGGTGGAGCTGTGGCCCTTCGGCGGCTGGTACACGCAGATCCTCGCACCATACCTGCATGAACACGGGACGCTCTACGCGGCGGCTATGGATCCGGACTCCACCTCGCCCGAGGACAAGCGCTACAACGCCGAATTTGCGGCCATGCTGGCGGCACACCCGCAGGTGTACGACAAGGTCCGAATGTCCGTGCTGGCAAAGGGGAAGATGCAGATTGCGCCCGATGGCACCGCTGACCTGGTCCTGACCTTCCGCAACATCCATAACTGGGTATGGGCCGGAATGGAAAAGGATGTGATGGCGGCGGCTTTCCGCGCCCTGAAGCCGGGCGGCGTGCTGGGCGTCGTCGAGCACCGCAATAATGATCCCACCTACGTCCCGAAGACTCCGGGTCAGGCATACGTCGGCGAACAGTACGCCATCGATCTTATCCAGTCCGTCGGATTCCGGCTGCTTGGACAATCCAACGTCAATCGCAACCCGAAGGACGCCAAGGATTATCCGGGTGGAGTGTGGACCTTGCCGCCCACCTACGCGGAGGGTGACAAGGACCGCGCCCGTTACGCCGCCATCGGCGAGTCCGACCGCTTCACGCTCACGTTCATCAAACCGAAGGGTTAGCGCCGACTCGCCTCGTATAGGAACCAGGCGCGCCTCTCAGTCTCGTCGATCCAGTTTTCGATGAGGCTCGCCGTGGCGATGTCATTGAGTTCATCCACGATCTCATGCACTTCGCGCAGGCGCGCGGTGAGGCCCTGATTGTCCTCGCGCAGCTCCGCCAGCATGTCCTGCGCGTCGACAAAGTCTGCATCATTGTCCTTCACGCGCTGCAGCCGTGCGATGTGCCCGATGGATCGCAGGGTCATGCCGCCAACTTTGCGGATGCGCTCGGCAATCGGATCCGTCATGGCGTACAACTGGTCGGCCTGCTCGTCCAGCAGCAAATGGTAGTCGCGGAAGTGCGGTCCACTCATGTGCCAGTGGAAATTCTTGGTCTTCAGATACAAGGCGAAGACGTCGGCCAGGATCCCATTCATGCCGCCTTCAATGCTCTTGGAAGCAGCGGCGCCAAGATCGGTTGGCGTGATCAGGGGCGCCTTGCGCCGTTGCTGTAGGTCGGACTTCTTCGCGCTGCCCATGGGATATCAGACTCCTGGTTAATGTGCAAACAACTGCTGCGGGTCCTGGAATGACTTGAACTCGAGCGCGTTGCCGGAAGGATCGTATAAAAAGAAGGTCGCCTGCTCGCCCACCTGGCCCGCAAAGCGGATACCCGGCGCGATCACGAACTGCTGACCGGCGCGCGTCAGACGCTCGGCGAGCTGATGCCATAACTGCCATGGCAGCACGACGCCGAAGTGCGGCACGGGAACCTCGTGACCATCGACCGCGTTGGTCGTGTGCACAGGTGCACGACGGCTGCGGTCCAGGTGCGCCACCAACTGGTGGCCGAACAGGTCGAAGTCCACCCACTCAGCACTGCTGCGGCCCTCAGGACAGCCGAACAGCCCGCCGTAGAAAGAGCGGGCCGCGGCCAGATCGTGTACCGGAATGGCAAGATGAAAAGGCGACAGCGACATGCAGAGCATTATCGCACGGGCCGCCGTTCCAGCAGATGATCCAGCGACAATTTCCCGGCGCCGGCAATCGCCAGCCACAAAAACAGCGCCAGGTACTCGGTCTCATCGAAGCCCAGCAGAGTTTCCAGCGAATCCACATCACCCCACTTGGCTGAGGCAATCGCCACGATCATGGTGACCCCGAGCGCACCGGCGCTGATGCGGGTCAGCAAGCCCAGCAGCAGAAACAGACCGCCGAAGAGCTCGACGCCGGAGACGAACGGTGTCAGCACATGTGGAAAGGGTATGCCCCAGCTGATGAAGTTCTGGGTGATCTGCGGCAGGTTATGCAGCTTGCCCCAGCCACTGAGCAGGAAGACCCATCCGCACACGATGCGCGCGAACAGCGGCGGCAGCCATTGCAGATGGCCCGCGACGCTTCGCGGCCATTCAAGCAGACAGCGGTTCAGTACGTTCATATGGCCACTTCCTCAGGATCAATTATGGGTACGCGACTAGCAGACCCGGGAGCTGGCCGGAACATTTCAGAAGCGGCCGTTACGGTAGTCCTCGTAAGCCTGACGCAGCTCATCTTGAGTGTTCATGACGAAGGGACCATAGCGCGCGACCGGCTCGCGCAGCGGCCGCCCCGCGACCAGGATCGCACGGGCCGCCAGGTCTGCGGCCCGCAGCCTCACCTCGGCTCCGTCCCCGAGGACCGCCAAAGTGTGCTGCGCAAGGTGCGCCGCTGCGGCGCCGGTACCCACGGTCAGGGCGCCTTCAAACACGTAGACGAAGGCCGAGTGACCCGGCGGCAGGGTGTGTACCAGGCTCGCCTGCGGGTCGAGCTCGACATCCAGGTAGGTCGGATCGGTCGCCGGCTGCACCACCGGACCGGTGACGCCCGCCACCTTTCCGGCAATGACCTTCACCTGTACGCCACGTGCCGGACTCGCCAGCGGAATGCGCTCCGGACCCAACTCCTGGTAGGCCGGCTCAATCATCTTGGCCTGCGCCGGCAGGTTCAGCCACAGCTGGAAGCCGCGCATGCGACCCTCCTGCTGTTCGGGCATCTCCGAGTGCACGATGCCGCGTCCCGCGGTCATCCACTGCACGGCTCCGGGCACCAGTACACCCTCATGGCCGTGGTTGTCCTGGTGACGCATGCGCCCGTCGAGCATGTAGGTGACGGTCTCAAAGCCCCGATGCGGATGCGCCGGGAAGCCTGCGATGTAGTCACCCGGATGGTCGGTGCCGAACTCATCGAGCAGCAGAAAAGGATCCAGGTCCTGCAGCGCCGGCTGGCCGATCACGCGCGTGAGCTTCACGCCGGCCCCATCCGAGGTGGGCATGCCGCGGATCTGTTTCACCACTTGCCGCTCGGCGGCTGGAGTCGATACAGCATTCATTGTCAGTCTCCTAGCAATTCTTAGAGTTGACGGTGATTTAAAGCCTACTCCTTGGAACAATGAATATGAATCCAGGCTTAATGGAACATATCGTTCCATTTTTGTTGCTAATATAAGCCGATGGAGTCCCTGGACGACTTCTTCTACTTCGCCAAGGTGGTCGAGCACGGTGGGTATACGGCCGCCGGGCGGGCCCTCGGCATCCCCAAGTCGCGCCTCTCGCGGCACGTGGCGGAGCTGGAGGCGCGGCTGAATGTGCGATTGGTGAATCGCTCCACCCGGCGCTTTGCGGTATCGGATATCGGCCAGGAGGTCTACCGCCACGCCACCGCCATGCTCGGGGAAGCCGAGGCCGCGGTGGCTGCGGTGGAATTCGCCCGAGCCGAGCCGCGCGGCGTGGTCCGCCTGAGCTGCCCGGTGTCCCTGGCGCAAAACCCGCTGGCAGGGCTGCTGCCGGAGTTCTTCACCCGCTATCCGTCGATCCGCCTCCTCATCCACGTCAGCAATCGGCGCGTGGATGTGCTGAATGAGGGCTTCGATCTGGCGCTGCGGGTGCGCAGCCGCCCCAGCGGCGAGGATGGCCTGGTGATGCGCAGCTTCGGGCAGGCGCGCGAGCTCTTGGTGGCCTCGCGCGTCTACCTGGACCGCGCCGGCCGACCCTTGCGGCCTGAGGAGCTGAAGTCCCACGCCACATTGGGCTTTGCTCCCGAGGCGGACACTCAGCGCTGGGAACTTACCGGTCCGAATGAGGAGACGGTGCGGGTGGAGGTTGCACCGCGCCTGGTCTGTCACGACTTTGTGGTGATGCGCACCGCGGCACTCGCCGGGACCGGTATCGCCCTGCTCCCCGAGAGCCTGGTGCGAGCCGAGCTCGATGCCGGGCAGCTGGAACCGGTGCTACACCACTGGACTATGCCGCAGGGCGTGCTCCACGTGGTTTTTCAGGGTCGCCGTGGCCTCCTGCCCGCGGTGCGCGCCACCCTGGATTTCCTGGCCGAGCGTCTGCCCGTGGCCCTCTAGACCTGCGGCGGCTCGGGCCACGAGCGGCGTTCCGCGGCGCAAGCAGGTGAGATTGTGCTCAAACTCGCGCGTACAGCTCTCCCAGCTGGATCGCAGGGCGCGCTCGCGACAGGCGGCCGGGTCCAGACGCAGCGCGCGTTGCGCGGCGCGACCCAGATCCTGATCCAGAGCGCCGGTCACGCCGTCCTGCACCACATCGATGGGTCCGGTCACCGGATACGCGGCCACCGGCAGTCCGCAGGCCATGGCCTCGAGATTCACCAGCCCGAAGGTATCGGTGCGACTGGGAAAGACGAAGACATCACCCGCAGCAAGGTAGGCCGCCAGTTGCTCGCCAAAGCGATAGCCGGCAAAGACCGCTTCCGGGTAACTCTCCTCGAGGCGTGCGCGCTCCGGACCATCTCCCACCACGAGCTTGGATCCGCACCAGTGCATCTTCAGGAAGGCATCAATGTTCTTCTCAATCGCCAGGCGCCCGACGTACACCGCGATGGGCCGTGGCAGGTCGAGGAACTCTTTGGATTGCGGCCGGAACAGTCGCGTATCGACACCGCGCTGCCAGCGCACGACGTTGCGGAATCCCCAATGTTCCAGATCCGTCTGCATGGTCCGGGTGCTGACCATGCACGCCCGGGCCGCGCCATGAAAGCCCCGCAGCCAGCGATAGCTCAGTCCCAAAGGTATGGGCAGGCGCGAGCGTAGATACTGCGGAAACTGGGTGTGGTAGGAGGTCGTGAAATTCAACCGGCGACGCAGGCAGTAGCGCCGCGCCGCCATACCGAGTGAACCTTCGGTGGCAATATGGATGGCATCCGGAGCGAAGGCCCCGATGCTGCGCGCGACCTTCGCGCCCGGCAGCACGGCCAGGCGGATTTCCGGGTAGCTCGGACAAGGAATGGTGCGAAAGCCCTGTGGCGTTATCAGCGCGACTTCATGTCCAAAGGCGCGCAGACAATCGGCCGTATGCGACAAAGTGCTCACTACGCCATTGGTCTGCGGCCGCCACGCATCCGTGACAATCAGGATCCTCATGCGCCCGGCATGATTGCCCGGATTCGTGACGATTCCGTGAATAAAGAGCGTGTTTGCCGCCCCAGTTCACGTTTCCCCCAAATAATGTGCGCCAACGCCCTGACCGTCATGATCCTGCAAATATTTTGAGATATCTGCTTCATGCCGGTGTCGCGACATCGTTTACGGAAAGAGGTATTGGAATGCAAAGTTTTTGGCAGGCGCTCAAAACCCAGCGCTGGGACGATCACCGTTACTACCATCACAGCCGCATCAACCAATCACTGCACCTGGTCAGCGCGCTGAGCTTCCTGGCCTCCTATGCCGTGGTCTGGAAGAGCCCGACCATCGCTGCCATGCTCGGCTGGCTGGTTGCCATGGTGAGCCGCCAGTCAGGTCACTTCTTCTTTGAGCCCAAGGGTTATGACAAGGTCAATCACGCCACCCATGAGCACAAGGAAGACATCAAGGTCGGCTACAACCTGAAGCGCAAGGTTGTGCTGCTGGCGATCTGGGCCGTCTCGCCGGCGCTACTGTGGCTGAATCCGACACTGTTCGGCCTGTTTCAGGCCCCGACCACGCCGGCCGAGTTCATTAGCCATGTTGGCGTCATGTGGCTGAGCGTCGGCATCGGTGGCCTCTTGTTCCGCACCGTGCAGCTGTTCTTCGTCCGTGACGTGCAGACGGGCCTGGTGTGGATCACCAAGATCATCACCGACCCCTTCCATGATGTGATGCTTTACTACCGCGCGCCACTGGCGCTGCTGCGGGGCGAGCTCATCGATCCTATGGATGATGTGACGATGGGTGCGGTCGACGAAGAACCGCTCCACCAGGCCTGAAGCACCTCGCGCAGCAGCCGACGGCGAATCGCACGGTTGGTGAGGAGTGGGTCGGACCACCACCAGCCGTCGCGATCCATATCGCGCGCCGCCGCCAGAATGCGCTCGGCAACTGCTGCGAAATCCTCATCGGTGTAATTGTGGCTGAAGATGAAGCGGCCGGTTCCCACCCAGCTCAGGGCGAGGCCATGGACGCGCAGGTAGTACTGGAACATCCAGTTGTACTGCGATGCACGCGTGTACCCCACCGTCCAGATCGAACACAGATTCGCCACGCGCACCGGCAGATCCTCGGCCGCGAAGCGTGCGTTGAGCGCCGCCGCGCGGCCATTCCACACGGCATCAAGGTCGCGGTACAGCCGCTGCACCGGCTCACCGGCCAGACGTTGCAGAAACTCGTGCATCGCGCCCATGACGTACGGATGGGAGTTGAAAGTGCCGCGCGCCAGACACACATCGGCCGGGCGATCCTCACGATAGCGGCGCATCAGCTCGCTGCGACCACAGACCACACCGACCGGGAGGCCTCCTCCCAGGGTCTTGCCGTAGGTCACCATGTCGGCGCGCACGCCGAAGTATTCCTGCGCGCCGCCCGGCGCCAGCCGAAAGCCCACGAACACCTCATCGAAGATCAGTACGATGCCGCGCTCGCTGCAGACTGCGCGCAGTCGGCGCAGCCAGGCGCTGTAGGCGTCGCGGTCAAAACCCGCGCTGCGACCGCTGTCCACCAGCGCTCCATCGTTGGGCGCGTTGGCGTTCGGATGCAGGGCCTGCAGGGGATTGACCAGAACGCAGGCGATGTCGCGGCGCATGCGCAACACCGCCAGCGTCTTCTCGCTCAGGTCCTTGAGGGTGTAGGTGTCATGGGCCGTGGCGGGATTGCCCACGCCGGGCTGCACGTCACCCCACCAGCCATGGTAGGCGCCGCAGAAGCGCACCAGGTAGCGCCGCCCGGTGTGGTAGCGGGCCAGGCGCACCGCCTGCATCACCGCCTCGGTGCCCGACATGTGGAAGGACACTTCATCGAGCGCGGAAATCTCACGCAGCCGGCGCACGTTGTAGGCCATAACGGGGTGATAGGTGCCCAGAACCGGACCCAGCTCACGCACCAGTTCGGCGCCGCGCTCCATGCACTGCTTGTAGAAATCGTAGCCGAACACATTGACGCCGTAGGAGCCCGCCAGGTCATAGAACTGGTTGCCGTCCAGATCGGTGAGACGGGTGCCGCAGGAGGCCTGCAGGAACGAGCCGCCCTTGAGGTTCTCACGCACGATGCGGCTGAATTGGAAGGGCACGCGGTAACGGGCCGTGAACTGCATGTCGGACACCGACTTCGCGACTTCACCCGTCAGTCCGGCAGAACGTGCGAAGCGCGTGGCGAACAATTCCGACAGTTCTTTGAAGCCGGCCCGGCGCCGTATGGCCACCTCTTGGGGCGCCCCGTCGACGGCGAAGAACTGTGGTTCCGAGTATTCGTAGTGCGGCAGCAGACGGGCAAGGCGCCGCGACCAGCGTGCATGGCCCGCGAGCGAGCGGTGCTTGGCGGCGGACAACGCCAGGCGCAGGCGCGCCCGGTTCAGGACCCACCAGGCGAGGAGCGCCACGGGCAAGGCGAACAGGTATGAATTCATGCCCGGAAAACTATTGCATGGGAATGACATTCCGATGACGGTCAGAGCCGCCATCAGCAAGATGGTGCAGCAGGAAGACATAAACTTCCTGCTGACCAATCGCATCCCGCGCCGCTGGCTGACGTTGTTCGTCGGCTGGCTGAGCAAGATCGAGAACCCGCTCATCAGCGGCCCCGCCATTGCCCTGTGGCGCCTCTTCTGTGACGTGGACCTCAGCGATGCCCGTCGCGCGCGCTTTCGCAGTCTGCACGAGTGCTTCATTCGCGAACTCAAGCCCGGCGCACGAACCATCGACCCGGATCCGGCGACTTTGGTGAGCCCCAGCGACGGCATCATCGGCGCCTGCGGCAAGGTCATCGCCGGGGAGTGCCTGCAGGCCAAGGGTTTTGCCTACACGCTCATGGATCTGCTGGCGGACCGGGACCTGGTACGACAATACCAGCAAGGCTCCTACGTCACGCTGCGCCTGACCGCCGGCATGTATCACCGTTTCCACGCGCCCGCTGACTGCCGGGTCGAGCACGTCGCGTATATCTCCGGGGACACCTGGAACGTCAATCCCATCGCCCTGCAGCGCATCGAGAACCTGTTCTGCAAGAACGAACGCGCCGTCATCCGGCTCAAACTCGAACCTTCCGGACACCTCATCACCTTGGTGCCGGTCGCGGCCATCCTGGTCGCCAGCATCCGTCTGAACTTCCTCAACGTGCTGTTGCATCTGCGCTACCGCGGCCCGAACCAGATTCCCTGCGCCGCGCACCTTACGCGCGGCGAGGAGATGGGCTGGTTTCAGCACGGTTCCACCATCATTGCCTTCGTGCCGCCGGGCGTGTGCCTGGCGGAGGGGCTCAAGGTCGGGGCTACCCTGCGCATGGGCCAACCCCTGTTCAAACTGGACCCCGCCTCCCAGTGAGTGCGATGACGGAGCGGCCGACGGCCGTCATCACCGGCACCACCCATGGCATCGGTACCGTCACCAGTCGCGGCCTGGCGCTGGCGGGGTACCGGGTCATCATGTTGTGTCGAAATGTTGCGGCCGGCCGCCGCCTGGCCCAGGAGATCATGCGGCAGGTGCCCGGCGGCCAGGTTGAAGTCGTGCACTGCGATCTGGCGGATCTGTCCAGCGTGCGCGCGGCGGCCCGCGAGGTGCGCGAGCGCTGCCCGCGCATCGATCGGCTGATCAACAACGCCGGTATCGTCAGCACGCGGCACCGTCGCTCGGTGGACGGCCATGAGCTGACCTTCGCCACCAATCATCTGGGCCCGTTCCTCCTCACCCGCTTACTCTTGCCCACGCTCAGTCCCGCCGCCCGCATCATCAACGTCGCCTCGCGGGTTCATTACCGGGGCCGCCTGGAGCTGGACAGCATCGATGATCCGCGCGCCCGCTACAGCAGCGTTGCGGCCTATTCGCGCTCCAAGCTGGCTAACGTCCTGGACACCTTCGCGCTGGCCGGCCAGCTTGGCGGCAGCGGCATCACCGTCAACTGCCTGCATCCCGGCGTCGTGGCGACCAACCTGCTGCCGGGGTGGCTGAACCGTATCCGGCCGCTCTTCAAACGGCGGATCCTGACCGCTGAGGAGGGCGCCAGGACCACGTTATTCCTCGCCCTGGATCCCGCGGCCGGGACGCTGCAGGGCCAGTACCTGGATGAGTACCAGAAGGTCCAGCCCGCCGCTGCGGCGGCGCGCGATCCGTCCCTGCAGCAGCAGTTAACGGCCCGCAGCGCCCGCTGGACGGGGCTCGATCAGGCCGGCGCCTGAGCGGAAGCGGATTTGAACATCCTGGACAATCCGCCCCAATCCCTCGTACATGGCACGTTGGGAGCGCACCAGGGCATCGGCATTGGGTACGTAGGCCAGGACGCCGCTGTCGCGCTGAGTCCACATGGCCGCGGGCGCCGGCACCGTGTCGATACCCGCCTGGTTGAATTCCACCACCGAGCGGGCCATGTGCGCGGCCGAGGTCACGAGCACCACCTTGTGCACGCCCTCCCGCGCCAGGATGACGGCCGAAAACTGCGCATTCTGATGGGTATCGCGCGAGCGGTTCTCCAGCCAGCGCGCGCTCACACCCAGGTCCTGCTGCAGGAAATCATTCATCGAGGCCGCCTCCAGGCGGCTGCCGGAAATCAGCACCGGCAGATGGGTCTGGCGGGCCAGTCGCGCGCCGTAGACCAGCCGCTCGAGGCTGGTGGCGCCCGGCGCCGAAGTGCCGTATTCGGGGGCGTTGACCCGCACCCCGCCGGCCAGGATGACGATGGCCTGGGCGTCGCCCACCTGCCCCGGATCCAGGGCCGGATAGCGCTCGGCCCAGCGCACCAGCGAGTCCGCCAGGATGGGCGTCGCCAGCAGCCACAGCAGGGCCAAGCCCGTGGCGCACACCACGATCCCACCCAGCCGCCGCCGGCGCAGCACCAGCAAGACCAGCCCCAGGGCCGCCAGCAGCAGCGGGCCGGTGGGCGGCAGCACCAGGTTCTTCAGCAATTGCTTCCAGACGAAGTAGTCCATGTGCCCGAATGATAGCGCTCAATGAATCACGTAAGATCAGACACGTTGTTCCATCCGATCTGACACAAGGATCCGAAATGCCGGTAACAACTCATTCGTCCCTCACGCAGCGGTTGCTGTTCGCCCTGAACTTCTTCCGCCATCCCTTCATGCTGGGGTCGATCTGGCCCAGTTCGCGCTACCTGGTCGACGAGGTGCTGCGACCCATCGATTGGCAGCGGGCCGGGGTGATCGTGGAATACGGTCCGGGCGTCGGCACCATCACCACCGAGATCCTGCGTCGCATGCGGCCGGATGCCCACCTCATCGTCATCGAGACCAACGAAACCTTCGTGAAATTCCTCGACACCACCTTCAGCGATCCGCGACTGCACGTCGCCCATGCCTCGGCCGCCGATGTGGGCCAGATCCTGCAGCAATTGAAACTGCCGCCGGCCCAGTACGTGGTCTCCGGCATCCCGCTGGGGAGCATGCCCGAAGCGCTGCGCGTGGACATCGTCGCCAAGACCCGCGCCGCGCTCGCCCCGGGGGGGCAGTTCCTGGTCTACCAGTTCACCAGCCGCGTGCTGCCGGTCCTGCAGCGCACCTTCGAGGATGTGTCGCGCAGCATGGAAAAGCGCAACATTCCGCCCGCACACCTGTTCGTGTGCGCCACGGACCCCGCCTGAGCTCAGGCGCCCTGCAGCAGCTGCGCGATGGGCTGCGGCCGGGCCAGGTAGTAGCCCTGTACAAAATCGACGCCGATGCGTTTGAGTTCGGCCAGTACCGGCTCGGACTCCACGCACTCGGCGACTGTGAAGATTCCGAGTGAACGGCCGATCTTGCAGATCGCCTCCACCATGTTGCGATCGATCGGGTTGGCGGCCACCTGCGCCACGAACTGGCCGTCGATCTTCAGATAGTCCACCGGCAGCGTGCGCAGATACATGAAGGAGGACAGGCCGCTGCCGAAATCATCCAGCGCGAACCGGCACCCGCGCTGCTGCAATTCCTTCATGAAGTACAGTGCATTGGACCAGTTGGTCACGGCGGCCGTCTCGGTGATCTCAAAGCACAGGCGGCTCGCCACGTCCGGGGCGCCGGCATTCTCGACCACGAATTCCAGGAACGACTGGTCGCTCAGGGAATTTCCGGACAGGTTGACCGCCAGCACCGGCGATGCCGCTGGCCCGCGTGGCGCTTCGCGCAACCGCTCCAGCGCCCGCAGGATCACCCAGCGATCGATGGCCGGCATGACGTTGTAGCGCTCGGCTGCCGGAATGAATTCGCCGGCCGGCACCAGCCGTCCGTCATCGTCCCGCAGCTGCACCGTCAGTTCGTGAAATGCCATCGGGCCCACGTCCGCAATGGGTACGATGGGCTGATAGAACAGTTCCAGCCGGTTCTCCTCCACCGCGCGCGTCAGGCGCGCGGCCCAGTGCAGCTCGCGATGGCGTCCCACGGCGCCGTCGCCATCATAGACGTGGATCCGGTTACGTCCGCCTTCCTTGGCGGCGTAGCAGGCGATGTCGGCCGCGCTCAGCACCGCCGCGACGCTCTCGGTCTCGCGATTGATCTGCACTACGCCAATACTGGCGCCCACGGTGAGGGTGCTGCCCGCCCAAATGAAGCGGTAATTGTGAATGGCCTGGCGCACCGCATCGGCGACGCGCCCGGCCTGGGCCACCGAAGTGCCCTCCAGCAGAATGCCGAACTCATCGCCACCCAGGCGGGCGATGGTGTCCTGGGTGCGCACGCGGGCGCGCAGCAGGCTGGTGACGTCGCGCATCAGTCGGTCACCGGCCTGGTGCCCGCAGGTGTCGTTGACGACCTTGAATTGGTCCAGGTCCACGTACAGCAGCGCGTAGTGCCGCTCGCCGCTTTGCGCCAGGAGCAGCGCGTCGCGCAACCGCACATCGAATTCGCGGCGATTGATGAGCCCGGTCAGGGCATCGTGAGTGGCCTGGTAGGACAAGGCACGCTTCAGACGCCGCTCGCGCGTGACGTCATGCACCACGATGACCGCACCGATGACCGCTCCGTTGCGGTCGCGTATCGGGGCTGCCGATTCCTGCACCGCCACTTCCTGGCCATCGCGGGTGACCAGCACCGGGTGGGTGACCAGCGCGGAGGTCGTGGCAATGGCCTGCAGACGCTCCAGCGAGTGACTGACGTGCTGACGGGTGGACTCGTCGATGAGGTTCAGAACCTCGCTCAGCGGGCGTCCGCGGGCCTCCTCGATGGACCATCCGGTGAGCTTTTCGGCCACCGGATTCAAGTACTCGATGAGGCCGCGCGCACAGGTGCTGATGACCCCGTCACCGATGGATTGCAGCGTGACCTGGGCGCGCTCCTTCTCGGCCATGACCGCCTGCTCGGCCTGCTTGCGGCGGTTGTCGGCCAACAGCCGGTCAATGGCGATACCCGCCAGTTTCGACGCATGGGCGATCGAGTCGGCCTGATGCTCATCCGGCAGGCCGATATCGTGCTGGAACACCCCCAGCGCCCCGAGCGTCCTGCCGTCGGTGCTCTTGATCGGGGTCGACCAGGCTGCGGACAAACCCGACTTCAGGGCCGCGGCACGGTTCTGCCCCCAGTAGGGATCCTTGGACATGTCTGCCACCAACACCGGCCGTGACAGGTAAACCGATGCCGCGCAGGAGCCGTGACCGAGACCCACCGCGGCCCCGAGCAGCACTTCGCGGAATGGCGCAGGCACGCCCGGCGCCACCACCGAGGTGAAGCGGGTACCGCTGTCATCCAGAATGCTGACCGAACACAACGAGCCCGGATCCACCGACTCGATGAGCTGGGTGACGGCCTCGAGCACCTCCGGCACCGGTGCGCCGGCGGTCAGGCGATCCAGCACCTCGCGCTCGGCCTCCGCCTGACGTTGGCTGCGCTTGCGATCGGAGATGTCGGTCACGCTCACGCGCACCAGGCGTCGGGTGCCCGAGGGCATCAGCGACAGGCGCATCTCGCAGTCCACCTTGGTGCCGTGCGCGGTGCGTACCACCCACTCGAACACCAGCATCTCGCCGGCCATGACGCGCGCGGTTTTCAGGCCGATCTGATCGGCCGAGCGTTCACCATTGGGCTGCAGTTCCGGGGACAGATCCAGGGGGTTGCGCTTAAGCAGTGTGGCGCGCTCGAAGCCGAACAGCCGCTCGGCATTGGGATTGGCATCGACGTAGCAGCCCGCATCCACGTCGAACACCAGGATGGCCTCGGGCGCGTGATCGACCAGCATGCGGTAGCGTAGTTCACTCTCGCGCAGCTCCCGCTCCGCCTCGCGTCGATCGGTGATGTCGCGCAGGCACATGACGAAAATGGCGCGACGGCGCAGCCGCGCACGGCTGACCGCGAACTCCGCGGGAAACACTTCGCCGCTGCGGCGGCGGCCGCGGATTTCGCGCGCCGAGAGGTCCAGGTGGGTATCGCCGGTGCTCTCGGCGAGGCGATCCAGGGCCTCGGCCGAGTCGCCGCGATCGGCCAGCTGCGGCAGAAATTCCTCGATCCGGCGCCCGACGGCATCCACCTCGCCGTAGCCAAAGACACGTTCGGCGGTGGGATTGAAGGTCAGGACCACACCGAACTCATCCAGCGTCAGCACCACATCCTTGATGTTGTCGAGCACGATCTGCAGGTGATCCGAGCTCTGCTCCTGCGCCTCCAGTGCCAGGGCGCGCGCCTCATCGGCCATCAGCTGCATGGTGCGCACCACCCCGCGACGCTCCTCATCAACCGTGGTGTAGTGCTGGCTGATGAGCCTGAGCAGCGCGGCGGCGTCGGGGTACTCGGTTCCCGTGCGCAGCTTCAGTTCGCGAATCTGCGCCAGCAACAGTGGATGCAAAGCCTCGATGCCGGTGGTGGTGGCGCCAAGATCAACGCGCACGACGGTCGTCGCATGGCTTGCCGTAGCTGCAGGATCGCGGGCATTGGCGGGGGCGGGATTTGTCATAAGGGGTGCCGGAAAGACACCCCCATCATAGGTTCTGGGGGGTGACCGCCGCGTGATGGGATCGCGGTTTTCCGCGGCTACTTAGGCTTTGCCACCGCCACTTCACTGCCCACTACGATGGGAATGACGAAGCTGCGGCTCACTGCCGCGTCGGCCGATCCGGTGGTCACGGTGGCCAGGACGGTATAGATGCCGTCATGGTCGGGAATGAGGGTGAGGTCGTGGTCCACCGATTCACCGGCGTCCAGGTGTCCTCGAGGGTCGAAATCCGCGCCCTGGGTGACCGCCAGGCCCTCGTCGGGACGAAATCGCGCCTCCAGATGGTCCAGCGCCTGATTGGCGGCCAGGCGCAGCGTCACAACCACCGGCTGCCCTGCCACGGGACGCCTGGCGACCTGGAATTTGAGGCCCACCGGGCCCTCCCCCCCGGCACCCCCCGACACCGCCGAGACCAGATCCGTGGGGCCTGAGGCGATGTCGACGGCGCCCGGGTTCGGCCCACTCCCCGCCCCGGCATGGCGTTTCACCAGGGGCGTGGTACTGGAGGCGCCGTGATGGCACGCGCCCAGCAAGGCGCAGCTTGCCAGCAGCGTTCCAATCAGCCTTGCCCTTACCGGTCCCAACATGGCGCCCCTGTGCGTGGTCACTATTGCAATAGCGGCTGCTCGCGCATGTTAGACGATTGCTCCATAAGGTCTAAGACGTAGTTCTCCCAATTGCGACGCTCGCCGAACCACGGGAACGCACGCGGGAAGGCCGGGTCGCGCCAGCGCTGGGCCACCCACGCCGCGTGGTGCAGCATGCGCAGTGAGCGCAGGGCTTCCACCAGCAGCACCTCACGGTAGTCGAAATTCGCGAACTGCTGATAGCCCTCCAGGATCTCCCCCCACTGCCTCTGCTGCTCGGCCGCATTTCCTGACAGCAGCATCCAAAGATCCTGCACCCGCGGACCCATCATGCAGTCGTCCAGGTCGACGAACACCGGCCCGCGCTCGTTCCACAGGAGATTGCCGAGATGGCAATCGCCGTGGATGCGGATAGCCGCCACTTCGCCGGCCGCTTCAAACACCGTCTCCACCGCTTCCAGGAGCTCGCGCGAGACCTCCTCGTAACGCCGCGCCAGATCCTGCGGAATCAGCCCGCTGGCCAGTACCGTCTCCTGGGCCTGCCAGCCAAGGCGCTGCGAGGTGAGCCAGGGCCGCGCCTCAAAGGGGCGCAGACAGCCGATCTGATGCATGCGCGCGATGGCGCGTCCCAAGAGTGCAAGGGATTCACCGGCATCGAGCTCCGGTGCGCGTCCCGGCATCCAGGGAAAGACGCAGAAGCGATAGTCCTGGTACCTGAACAGCGTACTGCCATCGATCAGCAGCGGCGCCGCCACGGGCAGTTCCGCGGTGGCCATTTCCGCTGTGAATTCGTGCTCCTCGGCGATCTGCGCGTCACTCCAGCGCCCGGCGCGATAGAACTTCAGCACGCGATTGCCCGCATCGGTGCCCAGCTGGTAGACCCGGTTCTCATAGGAGTTCAGCGCCAGCAGCCGGCCATCGCCCTCGATGCCCACGGACATGGCGGCATCGAGTACCACATCCGGGCTCAACGCCTCGAAAGGTCGCGCCGGTGCTTCCGCAGCGCCAGCGCGGGACTTTGTGTTTATCATGCGGACATCAAAGCACGGATTCGAGGGTCTTCATGGGTCGAGGAACCATTCTGGTCACGGGCGGCGCCGGATATATCGGCAGCCATGTCGTACTGCAGCTGCGTGAGCGCGGCGAATCCGTCGTCGTCCTCGACGATCTGTCGCGGGGATTCCGCCAGGCGGTGGGCGATACACCGCTGGTCGTCGGCGACATCGGTGATCGCCAGCTGGTCGCAGGCCTCCTGCGCGAGTACGGCGTCGACACTGTCATGCACTTTGCGGCCTTCACCATCGTGCCTGAGTCGGTGCGCGATCCGCTCAAGTACTACGCCAACAATGTCTGCGGCACACGCAACCTGTTGCAGTGCTGTGCTGAATCCGGGGTCCGCCACTTCGTATTCTCCTCGAGCGCCGCAGTATACGGGACGCCCGCGGGGGATCTGGCCGCCGAGGACTCGCCCACCGCCCCGATCAATTCCTATGGCACCTCGAAGCTGGTATCGGAATGGATGCTGCGGGATCTCGCCATCGCCACGGCGCTGCGTTACGTCGCCCTCAGATACTTCAACGTCGCCGGATCGGATACCGGCGGCCGCATCGGCCAGGCGACTCCCGGGGCCACTCTGCTGATCAAGGTCGCAAGCGAAGCCAGCGTCGGCAAGCGTCCGCATGTCAGCGTTTTCGGCACCGACTACCCGACCCCCGATGGCACCGGAATCCGCGACTACATCCATGTCGAGGACCTGGCCGGGGCGCACCTGGCGGCACTCGATTATCTGCGCCGCGATGGCGCCAGCGCCGTGCTCAACTGCGGCTACGGGCACGGCTACAGCGTTCGTGAAGTGCTCGACAGCGTGCAGCGGGTATCGGGCCGTAAGCTCCTCATCCGAGAGGAGCCGCGGCGGGCCGGCGACCCGGCGGTACTGGTGGCGAAGGCGGAGCGGATTCGTCAACTGCTGGGTTGGAGTCCGAAGCTGGATGACCTGGACACCATCGTGCGCAGTTCCTTGGACTGGGAGGCCAAGCTGCAGCGAAACCCCTGGTGAGGCGAAGCGTAGAATGGGTGTAATGCGTTTCTTTTGGCCTAAGTCCTTGAGTGGTCTGATGCTGCTGGGCGTGGCGGTCATCGCCGTGCCGCTGCTGGTGGCCATCTTCAATGCCGCGCTGCAGATCCAGCAGCTGGCGGACTCCAGTCGCACCATCGCCTCAGAGGGCATTGGCGCGGCGCGGGCCAGTGAAGACCTGACGTCCGAAGTCCTGGAGCTGGAACGCGCCACGTTGCAGCAACAGGTCCTGGGTCCCAAGCTGCCGGATGTCTACCGGGAGAATGACGCGCAGCTGACCGAATCGCGCACGCAGCTCACGCGCCAGCTGCGCACCGCTCAAGGCACTGCCGCCCTGGCCCGACTTGGCGAGCTGCAGAAACTCGTTGCCACTGAAATCGAAGGCCCGGGCGCCACCACCGAGGCCATCGGTGCAACCGCGCCGCACTTCGATGAAATGAGCACCCTGGCGCAGCGCATTGCCGTGCTCAGCAAGGCCCAAATCGATGCGCAGATCGCCGGCATCCAGCGCCGCACCTCGGAGTCCCAGCGGCTGCTGCTGTGGCAGAGCGGGCTACTCATACCGCTGGCGGTGTTCGCCATTGTGATCCTGACCTTCGGCGTGGGTCGGCCGCTGCGCCGAGTCGATCGGGCCATCAGCGAGCTGGGACGCGGCAACCTGGCCCACCCCATCAGCGTGAGCGGACCGAAGGACATTGAGCGGCTTGGCCGTCAGCTTGAGTGGTTGCGGGGCCGCCTTTTGGACTTCGCTGCCGAGCGAAACCGATTTTTGCGGCACATGTCACATGAGCTTAAAACGCCGCTGGCCAACATCAGGGAGGGCACCGAGCTTCTGATGGACGGTGCGGTCGGCGAACTGGATGGCAACCAGCGCGAAGTCACCGGGATATTGCGGGAAAATGGTCTCAAATTGCAGCGATTGATCGAAAATCTGTTGTCTTTCAGTGCCTGGCAGACCAGTAGCGTCGGGCTGGAAACCAGCGAGTTCCGGCTGCGCCCGTTGGTCAAACAGGTGTTGGAAAACCAGCAGCTCACCCTGCTCGGTCAGCGGGTGCGTCTGGAGGTCAAGGTCGAGGACGTTACCTTGACAGCTGACCGTGGCAAGCTGCGCCTGATCCTCGACAATTTGCTGTCCAATGCCATCAAGTACTCGCCCAAGGGAGGCGCCATCTACCTGTCCGCGCAGGCCGACGGTGAGCAGTTGCTGATGGATGTGGCAGACGCCGGGCCCGGCATTCCGCATGACGAAAGAGCCCATATTTTCGAAGCCTTCTACACCGGCAAGGCTGCCCGCGGTATCAGCGTGAAGGGCACCGGGATCGGGCTGTCGGTGGTGCTGGAATTCGTCGCGGCCCACGGTGGCACGGTTCAGATCGTGGACGGCCAGTTTCCGGGCGCCCACTTCCGGATCATCATGCCCCTGCAGAACCAGGCGCGGCAGTCGAAGGCGGAGCAGGCGAATGCCGCCTAGAGTAATGCTCGGCATGGCGCTGGCCGTACTGCTGGGTGGGTGTGCCAGTGTCGGACCCAATCGGAGTGCCCCAGCGCCTGATCGTCCGCCGACCATCGATCGCGCGGTCACCCAGGCCGCCCTGCTGGCCGGCTACCTTGAAGTTTTGCAGCGCGTGGTCCAGGGGCGTCCCGCGGAACAGGCCGAAATTCTCAGCACCGCCCGACATGATTTTGAGACCGCCCCAACCGCCAGCCATGAACTGCGGTACGCCATGGTGCTGGCCACGCCGGGCCATCCGGGCACCGACTGCGCCAAGGCCCAGCAGCTGCTGCGCGAGCTGATCGCCACCCAGGAGACGCTGCTGCCGGCGGAGCGGGCCATGGCCTTCCTGACGCTGCAGAACGTCGAACAGACTTTGTCTCAGACTGCGCAGATCCAACACTTGCAGACCTCGACCGATCACAGCGACCGCGACCGCTATGCAGCGGCCAAAAGTCGCCTACAGAGCGAAATGGACGAAAATGCGCGACTGCACAAGGAACTGGACGATGCCCATGCGAAACTGGACGCCATTGCCAATATCGAACGGGCCTTGAACAAGCCCAAGGTCTCCGGGGGAACACCACAGTGACCATCACCAGCAAGCGCAAGGCCCGAATCCTGGTCGTAGACGATGACCCCGGTCTGCTGCGGCTGCTCACGATCCGGCTGCGCGCGGAGAACTACGACGTGGAGGCCGTGGAGGGCGGACCGCAGGCGCTCGGCGCCGCCAGTCGTTTCCGTCCCGACCTGGTCATCACCGACCTGCGCATGGAGCCCATGGATGGCATCGGCCTGTTGAAGGAACTGCAGAACCGCTGGCCAGGCCTGAAGGTATTGATGCTCACCGCTCATGGCACCATCCCGGATGCCGTGCAGGCCACCCAGATGGGTGCCTTCAGCTTCCTCACCAAGCCCGTCGACAAGCAGGAGCTGCTGGATCAGGTACAAAAGGCGCTGCGCATCTCGGGCCTGGGCTCCTCCGATGAGGACTGGCGCGCCGAGATTGTCACCCGCAGTTCCGTCATGGAGGAAAAGCTCGCCCAGGCGCACATGGTCGCCGGCACCGATGCCCGGGTGCTGATCACCGGGGAGAGCGGCACCGGCAAGGAGCTGCTGGCACGCGCCATCCACCTCGCGAGTCCCCGGCGCAACAAGGAGTTCGTCGCCGTCAACTGCAGCGCCATGGCACCGGACCTGCTGGAGTCGGAGCTGTTCGGACACGAAAAAGGCGCCTTCACGGGCGCTCATCGCGCCCATGACGGCCTGTTCCGCGCCGCCGACGGTGGCACGCTGATGCTCGATGAAATCGGCGACATGCCGATGCCGCTACAGGTGAAGCTGTTGCGGGTGCTGCAGGAAAACGTGGTGCGCCCGGTGGGCAGCACCGCCGCCATCCCGGTCAATGTGCGGGTGATCTCCGCCACCCACCGGGATCTGCAGCAACTCATGCAGGCCGGACAATTCCGAGAAGACCTCTACTACCGGCTGAACGTCGTGCATATCGAGATGCCGGCCTTGAACCGTCGGCGCGAGGACATTCCGCTGCTGGTCGCGCACTTCCTGGCGCAGATGGCCAAGGATAGCGGCGCGCGCAAAATCTACGCCCCGGAGGCGGTGGAACTGCTGGCCACCGCGGACTGGCCGGGCAATATCCGGCAACTGCAGAACGTCGTGCGCCAGAATGTCGCGCTGTCCCAGACGCCGATCATTCCGGTGGAACTGGTGCAACAGTCCCTCGGCGGCGGCCAGGGCAAGCTGCCCTCGTTCGATGAGGCGCGCGATGAATTCACGCGCAGCTATCTGTCGCAGATCCTGCAGATCACCGGCGGCAACGTCAGTCAGGCCGCGCGGCTGGCCAAGCGCAATCGAACCGATTTCTACAAGCTCCTGGGGCGCCATCAGCTGACGCCCGAGGAATTCAAGCAGCGCTAGCCTGGGCGGGTGAACTGGGCGGCATCGATGTGATGCTTTTCCAGTAGGTCGTAGAGCGTCGGGCGGGTGATGCCCAGGAACTCCGCGGCGCGCGACAGGTTGCCATGTGACAGCGCCAGCGCCTGCCGCGCAGCCTGCGCCTCGGCCTTCTGGCGCGCGACGCGCAGGTTCAGGTACTCCGGATCGGCCTGTGCATCATGGAGATTCAAATCCGCGGCGGTGACCACCGAGCCCTCGGCCATGAGCACCGCGCCCTTGATCCGATTCTCGAGCTCGCGCACGTTGCCCGGCCATTGATGGGACTGGATGGCGCGGATGGCCTCCGGGGAGAAGGCGCGCAGCGCCTTGCTGAAGCGCGCCGCCAGCTGCTGCAGCAACCATTGCGCCAGCAGGACGCTGTCGCCCTGCCGGTCGCGCAGCGCCGGGATCCGCAGGCACAACTCACTGATGCGATAGAAGAGGTCCTCGCGAAACTTGCCCGCCGCGATCAGCTCCTCGAGATTGCGGTTCGTGGCGCACACGATGCGTGACTCCAGTGCCACGGGCGTGCGTCCGCCGACGCGCTCGACGCTGCGCTCCTGCAGGACGCGCAGCAGTTTGGCCTGCAGCGAGGCCGGCATTTCCCCCATCTCATCCAGGAATACCGTGCCCTTGCCGGCCAGCTCCAATTTACCCAAGGTACGCTGGGCGGCACCGGTGAAGGCGCCCTTCTCGTAGCCGAACAGTTCGCTTTCGAGGAGGTTCTCAGGGATGGCGGCACAATTGATGGCGACGAAGGGCTCGTGGGCGCGCCCGGAGAGGCGATGCAGCGCGCGGGCCACCAGTTCCTTGCCGGTACCGCTCTCCCCGAGCACCAGCACGGTTGCGGCCGTGGGCGCCACTTTTTCCACGGCGCGGCACAGCGTGCGCATGGCATCACTCGCGCCGATGATGCCCTCGAGCGCGGCCGACCCGGTTTGCTCGCGCAGGCGGACGTTCTCCGCTTCCAGCTCACGCATCCGAAACGCCCGCCGCACCACGATCGAGAGCACCGCCGCGTTGACCGGAAGATGGTAAAAATCGGTGGCCCCGAGGCCCACGGCCTTCACCGCCAGATCGCGGCCGTTCTCGCCGGTTACCGCAACGATCTTGGTGGCCGGCGCCAGATTGAGAATCTGGCGCAGCAGGCCGAGGTTTTCAGCCTCGCTGCTGGCCTCGCACTCGCCCAGGTCAAACAGGACGACATCCGGTTCCACGCGGCGCACAAGCTTCAGCGCTGGCGCACCGATACCGCTGCAGGTGACTTCCAGATCCGAAAACACTTCCGCAAGCTCGTGGCTCACGGCTGGATTATCCTCAAGGATCAAAAGTTTGCGACGGTTGCTCAATGCACATCACCCAAGGCATCCAAACTCCACCGGCGGACTTTACAGTGGCCCTGTAAAGATCGCCGCCGCCGTCGCGAATTACTGTGCGGCCTCTCACATTCTCGCGGGACGTTAGACTTTTACGAATGACAGACCTTGCCATCACGACCGCAGCAGCGCGCGGCCGCATCAACCTCATCTGGCGGGCCGTCATCCTCGGCGGCCTGCTGTTTTGCGAGAAATTCGCGCTGAATTTTTTCGTTGACTTCAACGCCTCACAAATTGCCACGGGCTTGGGTGCGGATGTTCGCGAGGCACAGCACTGGGGATTCCGTTTCCTCGTCACCTTCGCGGCCGCCTTGGCAATTTTTGGCTACGTCAAAGGCAATGCCCGACTGCGAAGCATCAGCAGCGAGGTTCGCCAGATACCCTTGCGCTGGTCTTGGTTGGCCCTGCATGCCGCGCTGTTGGCACCGCTGGCGGTGCTGTCATTCTCGTTGTACGGTGGCCATGGCCTGCACTGGCCGCTCGCCCTGCTCGTGGCACTGTGGCTGCTGCTGGCCTTGGGCTCACTCGTCTGCTTGCTCATTGGGCTGGCGCCGTTGCCAACATGGGCTGCGGCCGCGGGGTCGTTTGGGAAACTGTGGCTGTATGCCGCAGCCGCCGCCGCCGTCAGCAGCTCGGCCATGCAGGCCAGCCAATTGCTCTGGGCGCCCACCGCACGGATCACCTTTCAGCTGGTCGGCCATCTGCTGCGCCCGCTGATCCCGACGCTGCACAGTGATGCGACCACGCAGATTCTGGACACCGGCCGTTTTGCCGTACAGGTTTCGGAGCTGTGCTCCGGCCTCGAAGGCGCCGGCCTGCTGCTGGCATTCTGCTGTGCCTGGCTGGTGTTTTTTCGGCGCGAATACTATTTCCCGAGGGCGCTGCTCATCATTCCGGCAGGCCTTGCCCTGCTTTTTTTTCTGAACGTCGTGCGCATCGCCGTACTGGTCATGATTGGCGACGCAGGCTATCCGGAAGTTGCCATCTACGGCTTCCACTCGCAGGCTGGCTGGATCGCCTTCAACTGCACGGCCGGCGGCATCGCTTATTTCAGTCATCGCAGCCCCTGGTTCAGCCCCACCGCGGCCAGCGCCAAACCGCAGGTGAGCCACAATCCTACCGCCGCCTATCTGTTGCCACTGCTGGTGATACTCGCGGCCGGCATGCTTAGTCATGCGGCGTCGGGAAAGTTCGAGACTCTCTATCCCCTGCGCCTGATCGCCGCCGTGCTGGCGTTGCGGTATTGCTGGCCGACATTACGCACCCTTAACTGGCGCTGCAGCTGGCGCGGCATCAGTGCCGGAATCGCGGTGTTCGCACTGTGGATGGGCGCCGCGCATCTGCTCACCCGCAGCGTTGCCATGCCGGATGGCCTGGCAGCCCTGCCTCCGCTCGGCCGTACTCTGTGGATCCTCGCGCGAGCGCTCGCCGGTGTCGTGACGGTACCCATCGCGGAGGAACTTGCCTATCGCGGCTACCTGATGCGCCGGCTGCAAGGGGCGGATTTCGAGTCGCTACCGTTCGCCCGGGTCAGCCTTTGGGCGTTGCTCGTGAGTTCGCTGGCGTTTGGCCTCGCTCATGGCGCGTGGTGGGTGCCCGGCGTGGCAGCGGGCGTGGTGTACGGCCTGCTGCTGAAGCGAACCGGACGAATCGGGGAGGCCATCGCCGCCCATGCCACGACCAATGCGCTCATTGCGGCTTGCGTGCTGTTTCTGCAGCAGTGGCAGCTGTGGTAGGCCCTCGATCCGCCGCGGCTCAGCGCGGAACGAAGAATTCGGTGTAGGAAGCGATCTGTAAGTTGCGGAACTCCAGCAAATCGACGACTTCGGTCCTGACCTGTGCTCCGGTGATCCGCGAGTGAATGTTCGCGCCCCAGTGGACGGCAGCGCGGTCGCCTTCGATCACCATGGAAAGTATTTCGTGGTCGAAGATCCTGAACGTCTTCACCAGCATTGAGAGCCAGGGTCGCACCGCTTCGATCCCAGTGGCCGTAATGGCGATCGGCTTGCCATCACTGGTCCCCGCGATACGGAAACGCACGTCAGGTGCAAAGTGCCCACACAGTTGATCCAGCGCTCCCCGCGTGCGGTCGGAGTACAACTGGCGCAGGAGCGATTCCAGGCTGAGACGGTCCGTCATTGCAATAGTCCTCGCGACGCTCAGGCCATCGCGAACAGAGCGCGGATATCGCTGCCGATGAGATTCCACGCGGTGGCCGCATACGGCACGAGGTTGCCCATGCCGTAGAACAGGTGAATCATACCCGGATGACAGGTGTAGCGGGTCGCTATGCCGGCCTGCCTCAGCCGCTCGGAATACAGGCAGCCTTCATCCCGCAGAGGATCGAACTCCGCCGTATGTATGCACGCCGGGGGCAACCCCGCCAGCTGCGTCGTGCGCAGCGGCGAGATCCGCGGATCGGCCGGGTCGCTGCCTTCCTGCAGATAATATTTGAGGTCGTGTGCCAGCGTCGACTCATCGACCAGGTAACCCTGGGCGTACTCGCGGCGTGATGCCGTTTGGGCCGCCAAATCCATGATGGGGCAGATGAGCACCTGCAGGGCGACTGTCAGCGTGCCTTGTCTCGCCAGGTGCTGTGCGACGACCGCCGCGAGGGTCGCGCCTGCCGAATCACCGCACAGTCCCAGCCGTTGCGGGTCGACACCAAACTCAGCCGGGTGGCTGGCAATGAAGGAAGTAGCGGCAATGGCATCGCTCAGGGCGGCCGGAAAGCGGTGCTCCGGCGCCAATCGATAGTCCACTGACAGTACCCGACAGCCTCCGGCCAGGCACAGCGAGCGGCAGATGCCATCATGCGTATCGAGACTGCCCGCCACCAGTCCGCCGCCGTGGAAGTAGACCAGCGCCGGAAACGCACCGGGCGGTGCCGCGGCCGGGGAATAGCGGCGGATCGTGATGGCAGCGTCCGGCCCCGGCAGCGTGCGGTCCTCGATGCTGCCAACGGCGGGGCTGGTTCCGGCAAAGGCCAGCATATGGCGCAGCGCGTCGCGGCGTTCCGCCACCGACAGTGTCAGAGCGCCGGGTGGATTCAGCGCCGCGAGCTTCTTCAGGAAACGTTCGACGCTCAGGTCCAGCGGCATGTTCTACCCATTCCCGGACCGAGGATCAGAAGCCCAACGTGCGTCGAACACTCGCGGGCCATTGGGACACCGCTACGCCGTGGATGCAGAACATGGCAACGGCCAGGCGATCCATGCCGAAGGCGACACAGGAGGTGTGCGCAAGCTCACCGCCGGCGTTGGCGATACCCCAAACTTCCCCGAAGTGCTCCTTGTGATAGTTGAAGCTCATGCAGGCAGTGGGAGTCGCGCCGGGGTGGTAGGGAATCAGCAATTCGAATTTCAGGGCATCCTGGCGTTGGGCGACCGCCATCATCTGACCGACACGGCCGAAGAAGGGATCATTCGCCACGTCCAGCTCGCCGGGAAGTCCAAGCGCTCCCTTGAACTCGCCGGCGCGCGCCATCCAATCATTTCGAAAGGCCACGATCTGCGCCGGGTTACCGATGCAGACGAACTCGCGCATGCGAAATGACTGCAGGCGGCTCAGGGCCTTGGAGGGCTCGCGGCGAAAACAGGTCGCCTCGACATCAAAGAGCAGCCCGCCGTCCGGCAAGGGACCGCGCGCCGCCACCAGGGGATAGGTCGGATAGCAGGCAGCCGGTGACAGCACCAGGTCCGCCGGCGCGAGGGACTTGGTCCAGTCGCCGCCGCTCTCATGGGCATCGGCGGCCGCACGGATCTCGGCTTCGGTGCCGTGCAGCGCACAAACGCAACCCAAGAGGTTCGGAAAACTCTTGAGATAGCCCGAGCGCTCCAGCTGCGCGCGACTCATCACCGGGGGAAAGCGCAGAATCTCGGCGCGCGGATCGCGCAGCGAGGAAATATAGACTCCGAGGCGTTCGATTACATCCTCATAGACACCGGTGCGCCCATAGACGCCATCCACGCCAAGCCTGTGGAAAATGGCCGCGCCGACCCGTTCGAGCACGTCAGTCATGGACGGACCCCGGTACCGGCGTCAGCAGCGCCGTGCTGGCCAGATTCGCGAGAATCCGCTCGTTGTTGATCATGATGGGCGAGGACAGCACATCGCGCAGACTGCGCTCGATGCTGAAATCGCCGTCGCGGCGATAGCCGGACAGTCCACACACCCGCATCGCGGCCAGGACCACGGACACCGCCATCTCGGAGGCCTCGACCTTGGTCAGCGTGATCATGGACTGGAATTCGAGGGTCCCCAGCGCCTTCGGATCGTTCATGCTGCGTTCGTAGACGCGCATGGAGTTGCCAAGCATGGCGCGCAGCGTGCGCAGTGATGACAGTACCTTGGTGAACTGCGGGGCGCCCGGCGGCAACTGCCCCCCGGCGTGACGTGCGGCCTGGCGGATGAAGGCCTGGGCACGCGCCGTGGCACCGGCGGCGATACCGGCCCAAACCGAACCCCACAGCAGGTGCGCCGTCGGCACCATGGTCTGTGGATGGATGAGCTCGTAGGCGTCCGGGACGATCTGGCTCACGGATCCCGTGGCTTTGAGGGTGTAGCCCTCGCTGCAGGTGCCGCGCATGCCCATGGTATTCCAGCCCTGCAGCCGCTCGAGGCTATAGTCGCTCTTGAGGAAGGCCACCAGGACCTGATCCGAGCCTTGAGCATCGGCCGAGCGTCGTGCCGTGGTCACGATGACGTCGGCATAGGCTCCGTAGGAGATGACGCTGGCGCGCCGCTCAAGGCTGATGCGATCGCCCTGGTACTCCACGGGCGCTTCGCTGGAACGTACGTTGCCGCCTGCCGTACCCTCAGTCGTCGAAGACGCGAGCAGCAACTGCTCGGCGCCTAACCGACGCAGGAGATTCTCGAGCGTCGGATTGTCGCGCCGGTGGCGCAGGATGCACGCGGTCTTGATCTGGTGCATGGCGAATATCATCGCCGTCGATGCGCACACCTGACCTAACCGGTAGCACACATCGCCCACGGCGGAGATGCTCGCGCCCTCGCCTCCGAGCGAGGTCGGCACCATGATGCCCAGCAATCGCTGCGCCTTGATGGCCTGGAAGCTTTCCGCGGGAAACCTGGCATCGGCATCGACGCCCACGGCATGCTGGGCGGCAATGGCCGCTGCAGCCTGGACACGCCCTGTCAAGTCGAGATCTGCCTGCTCGGGTGGCGCCATTAAGTGATCCCTGTCAATGTTTTCGTTCTGGTCGAACGATACATTAGCGGACACAACGAAGTACAAATTCACTCTTCAGCCATATGACCGACATCACAATCGGGCTGATCAACAACATGCCGGATTCGGCCTTTGAGGCGACCGAATCACAGTTTCGTGGCCTGCTGGAGGCGGCGGTAGGGGGACCGGTACGACTGCGCCTTACGACCCTGCCGGAAGTACCCCGCAGCGCGGACACAAAAGCTTACATAGCCCAGCAGTACGCACCGCTCCAGGCACTCATGGCGGAGCCACCGGATGCGCTGATCATTACCGGGACCGAGCCGATCGCGCCTGACCTGCGCGATGAGCCCTACTGGTCACGCTTCGCCAAGCTCGTGGACTGGTCCATAGCCGAGTCATTGCCCAGCATCTGGTCCTGCCTCGCCGCGCATGGCGCGGTATTGCACCTGTCCGGCATCCAGCGCCAGCGCCTCGGTGAGAAATGCTGCGGCGTTTTTGCCCATAAAGTTCAGGCAAGGCATGCCTTGATGAGCGGCCTGGGTCAGTCGCTGCTGACGCCACATTCAAGGTGGAACGATCTGCCGATAGGATCCCTGGAGGATGCCGGTTACTCAGTCCTCAGTGCACGTGAAGAGACCGGCGCCAATGTATTTCTGAAGCAACAAAACGGCGCGCAGCTGGTCTTTCTTCAGGGTCACCCCGAGTACGAGAGTGAGTCGCTGCTCAAGGAGTATCGGCGTGACATCGGCCGCTATGTCCGCTCGCAGCAACCGTTCTACCCGACTTTGCCGCATGAATATTTCACACCCGCCGCTCTCACCCTCCTCGACGAATTCCGCCTCCGGGCGCAAGCTCAGCGTGCGCCCCAGGTTATGTCCACCTTTCCCCTGGCGGAAATTCAGGCCAGCCTGGTGCAGACCTGGCGTACCGGGGCTGTACAGCTGTACCGGAATTGGCTGAAATCGGTCACAGCCGGAAGACGCCCCATGTCCCACAAAGCTCACGGAGTGCTATAGTGAAGTCCATGTCCGAGCTCGAGACTCAGTGCCGCGATCTGACCACCCGCGAGCAGCTGCTGACGCTGGTCCGGCAGATATTGGGACCGCCCGCCTCGGGGCGTCCGCTGCCCATTGA
Source organism: Steroidobacteraceae bacterium (assembly GCA_035943195.1). Lineage (GTDB taxonomy): Bacteria > Pseudomonadota > Gammaproteobacteria > Steroidobacterales > Steroidobacteraceae > DAIDKA01. Next base: position 9,925 of record DASZCK010000252.1, on the reverse strand, counting down.
TGCCCGCCTCAGCGACCTCGGCATGAGTTCCATGAAGATGGTGAACCTGATGCTCAGCGTTGAGTCGGAGTTCAACATCGTCATTCCGCAATCGGATATCAACCCGGAAAATTTTGCCTCACTGGCCTCGATCGAGGCGCTGATCCACCGGACGCTCGGGCCCAGCGGCTGAGCTTTCAGCCCGTCAGTACGCTCACGAGCGTCTCGACGTCTGCCAGGGTGCACTGCCCGTGAGTGGCGCAGATCCGGACCACTTCACGTCCCTCAAACGTCGATCGTGCCACCCAGGCGCGCCCGGAATCCAGGGTGCGGCGCACGATGTCGCGAACGGCCGGGCCGCCTCTGGGCGGCTCGACGCATAGCACGGCCAGCGAGGAGTCATTCGCGACCGTCCAGCCGCGGCCTACCAGGCGCTCCCGAACTTGAGCAATGACCGCCACGCCCCGCTCCACGTGAGCAGCGAATCCCTGCCAGCCGGCCATACCCAGCGACAGGAATAGCCGCAGGCCGAGAAATCGTCGCGACCACTGCACCGTGTTCAGATAGGGATCGGTGGAGATGGCACTGGAGGGCATGAAGTCCGCCGCAACACGGAACGCTTCGCTCAGCACGGCGCCGTGACGCACCAGGAACATGCCGCAGCCCATGGTGGTCGCGAACCATTTGTGGGCATCGATCGTGATCGAGTCGGCAAGCTCAATGCCACTGAGCAGGCCGCGCAGCCGATCCGAGCACAGGGCCGCGCCACCCCAGGCCGCGTCAACGTGAAACCAGATACCCTGCGCGGCGCACAGCCGCGCACAGGCCGGCAGCGGATCGATCATGCCGCCGCCCGTGGTTCCCGCCGTTGCCGCGATCAGCACGGGCGTGACTCCTTTAGCCTTATCAGCCTGCACCGCTTTCTCAAGGGCCAGGGCATCGAGCCGGCCGCTGCCATCGGTGGGCACGAGGCGCAGGGCGTGGCGGCCCACTCCCGCCTGGTGCGCAATCTTGGACCAGGCTGGATGGCAGTCCGCCGAGGTGTACAGGGCCACAGGACCGGCGAATGCACGGACGCCGTCATCGCCGAACCGCGGGTTGGCATGCGTCAGGGCACAGATCAACGCGGTGTAGTTCGCCTCAGAGCCACTGGTCGTGAAATGACCGACACTCCCGGTCGGCAGTCCGGCGCGGCTGGCCATCGCCCGGATGACATGCGCTTCGATCTCCACCGGTACGGGGGATGAACCGGTGCTTGCCAGCTGCGGATTGAAGGCACCGGCAATGCGATCGGCCCACTGAGCAGGCGCCGTCGGCGCCGGATTGAACAGCCCGAAGTATCGCGGGTGCGTCATGTGCACCGTGCCCTGCTCCAGTTGGGCGAGCGTCCAGGACAGCAGCGCCTCCGCCGCCATCGGCGCCGCGAAGTCCAGCGCCGCGAGCTCCTGGCGAAACCGCGCCAGGTCCACCGTCGGCATGACGGACCCCTGATTGATGCGCGCCAGGGCCAGCCGGATCTGTGCCGTCAGCCAATCATCCGTGCGCGCCCCCTGCGCCGCATCCGGGAACAGGGCGACCGGCGGTGCCGGTAGGTCGTAGCGCTCAGCCATTGACGACTCCTCAGCTGCCCACCGCCGCGGCGAGCGCCTGATCCAGGTCCGCGAGGATGTCATCGATATGTTCGATGCCGACGCTCAGGCGAATGGTTGCGGGAGTGATCCCGGCCAGGCGCTGCTCATCGGCCGACATCTGCCGGTGGGTGGTGGATGCAGGATGGCAGGCCAGGGACTTCGCATCCCCCAGGTTCACCAGGCGCTTGAACAGCGTCAGTGCATCGTAGAAGCGCACGCCGCCATCGTAGCCGCCGCGAATGGTGAAGGTCAGCAGCGAACAGGCTCGGCCTTTGAGATATTTCTGCACCAACGGGTAGAAGGGATTGTCGGCAAATCCGGCGTAGCTGACCGAATCAACACGCGGATCATCGCGGAGAAACTCCGCGACCTTGCGTGCATTGTCGACGTGCCGGTCCATGCGCACGGCGACGGTTTCAATTCCCTGCATCAGCAAGAAGGCGCTCAAAGGCGAGAGCACCGCACCCATGGTGCGCTGAAACACACTGCGCGCCCGTCCGATATAGGCCGTGGCTCCGTAGTGCTGGGTATAGACCAGCCCGTGATAGGAATGATCCGGCGTGGTCAGCATCGGAAAACGGGCGGCATGCCGGTCCCAGGGGAACTTGCCGCTGTCGACCAGGATGCCGCCGAGGGTCGTGCCATGACCACCGAGAAACTTGGTCAGGGAATGCAGCACGATGTCGGCACCGAAGTCGATGGGCCGCAGCAGGATCGGTGTCGGCACCGTGTTGTCGACGATCAGCGGCACTCCCGCGCGATGCGCGACCTCCGCCATGGCCTCCAGATCGCAGACATTGCCGGCGGGATTGCCCACTGTCTCGCAGAATACGGCACGGGTGTTTTCATCGATGAGCGCCGCCAGGTCGGCAGGCTTGTCGGACTTGGCGAATTTGCCGGTGATGCCGAACTGTGGCAGCACATGCCCGAACAGGGTGTGGGTGGTGCCGTACAGTTGGGGCACCGAGACGATATTGCGGCCCATCTCAGTGATGGTCAGGATGGCATAGTACAGCGCCGCCTGCCCTGAACTTACGCACAAGGCTCCCGCGGCACCCTCCAGCTGCGCCACCCGACTCTCGAGTACGTCGGTGGTGGGATTCGCGATCCGCGAATAACGGTAGCCGGGAGTCTCCAGGTTGAACAGCGCGGCACCGTGCTCCGCACTGTCGAAGGAATAGGCGACCGTTTGATAGATGGGTACGGCCACCGCTTTGGTGGTGGGGTCGCAGTCGAAGCCGCCGTGTAGGGCGATGGTTTCTGGTTTCATTTTCTCGTGCACTATGCCGATGGAATGTATCCTGCCTGCATACTATTACGCCAAGCGAAGAACTGAAACGTGAAATCACCCCTGAAATCCTGGGTTCGCGCTCTGGAGATGACGGCGCCGATCGCGCGTGAGCCCCGACGCACGCTGCCGATCGTCATCGACGAGCTGGCCGAGCGCTTCAACGACGGGCCGGCCCTGGTCTCGCCGGAGGCGACGCTCAACTATGGCCAGCTGGCCGCGTACTGCGCCCGCTATGCCCGCTGGGCGGTCGCCGAGGGCCTCCGGCCAGGCGATACCGTGGGCCTCATGATGGGCAACTGCGCGCATTACATGGCCACCTGGCTCGGACTCACCAGAGCCGGCATCTCGGTAGCCCTGCTGAACACCCAGTTGCGCGGCGCCGTGCTCGCCCATTGCATCCGCATTGTGGCGCCGAAGCTGATGATTGTGGGATCGCAATACTGTGACACAGTTCCGGATGCCCGAACCCTGCTTGATCCGGGAATGCCCTGGTGGGCGCATGGCGCAGGTGCGCATGAGCTGCCCCGCGTGGATCTTGCCGTCGAGCAGGTCCCCTCCTCCGCGCTGACTGATACCGAGATCGCGCGACCCTCAATCGATGATCGGGCGCTCTTCATCTATACCTCCGGTACCACGGGCTTGCCCAAGGCCGCCAACGTCAGCCATTTTCGGGTGATGCAATGGAGCCACTGGTTCGCCGGCATGATGGCGACGGGGCCCACCGATCGCATGTATGACTGCCTGCCTCTGTATCACAGCGTCGGGGGCGTCGTGGCAACAGGTGCGACCCTGGTCGGCGGGGGCACAGTCATCCTGCGTGAGCGGTTTTCCGCCCGCGATTTCTGGCGCGATGTGGTGGAAGAACGCTGTACGCTCTTCCAGTACATCGGCGAGCTGTGCCGCTACCTCGTCGCGACACCTGCCAACGCCCACGAGGCCCTTCACAGTCTGCGTTTGTGCTGCGGCAACGGACTGCGTGGCGAGGTCTGGGAGGAATTTCAGAGGCGCTTCAGGATTCCTCAAATCCTGGAGTACTACGCCTCAACCGAAGGCAACTTCTCCCTGTACAACTGCGAGGGCAAGGCCGGCGCCATCGGCCGCATCCCGCCGTTCCTCAAGCATCGCATGCCGGTGGAAATCGTCAGATTTGACCAGGAAACAGAAACCCCGACGCGCGATGCCGCCGGCCACTGCGCGCGCTGCGACGTGAACGAAACCGGCGAAGCGATCGGAGCGCTGCCGTCCGGCGACGACACACAGCTGGCGCGGTTCGAAGGTTATGCGGATGCGACGGCTACTTCGAAGAAGATCCTCCACAACGTGTTCGTCGCGGGGGATGCCTGGTATCGCACCGGCGATCTCATGCGCCGCGACGAACAGGGATTCTTCTACTTCGTGGACCGCGTGGGCGACACCTTCCGCTGGAAAGGTGAGAATGTTTCCGCCGCGGAGGTCAGCGGCATCGTCGCCGCTTGTCCGGGTGTCAGCGACGCGGCGGTCTACGGCGTGCAGGTGCCCGGCACCGAAGGGCGTGCCGGCATGGCAGCCATCGTCACCCGCCCGGGATTCGACCTGAAACTCTTCCGGGACCATCTGAGCTTGCGGCTGCCGGACTACGCCCGTCCGGTATTCGTGCGGATCGTCCCGGCAATGCAACTGACCGGCACCTTCAAGCTGAGCAAGCAGTCACTCATGACGGACGGATTCGATCCGGCGCGCGCCAGCGCTGTTTATATCGAGGATCGAGCACGGGAGGCGTACGTGGAACTGGACGGCGCCATATATGCGCAGCTACAGGCCGGGGCTTTGAAACTGTAGTCATATCCTGATTCGAGACACATGAAATACAGCGACCAGCAGGCGGCAAGACAGAAAAGCTGCCAGGGCAACGCATGCCATGTAGAGGATCCGGTACGACTCGTACCTGATGACGGGCACACCCAACTTCAGCTGGCGTGAAAAATAGTAAAACAGCGGCACCAAGGCACTCAGCGACATGCCGTAGATGAAGCCAACGAATCCGCCCACATAGAATCCGACGACACTTGCGCACACCAGCGAGATTGCGCGAAGGATACTGCCAACCAGGATAACCTTCGAGCCACTCGCCGCCATCAACATGTTTTCCGCCGGATTGGCGATGCAGGCAATGGCCGCGCGCAACATCAAAGCCTGCAGAACATCCCCGGCCTGGGCGTAACGCGGATCATAGAGCACCGCTATGATCAGGTGTGCGGCCCCGCCAATGGCAGCGACCATTCCCGCGGTGACGGCAAATACTCGAATGTTTTCGGTGTAATAACTGCGTGCGAAAGTGCCGGGGTTTTCGCGAAAGTTATGGGCGCACCTGGGATAGATGACCATCTCGCTGGTTCGGGAAATCAGCGATTCCGTCTGTCCCGTGATGTTGTTCGCAACCCCGTAGATGCCCAATAGTCGCAGGTCAAAGAAACGCAGAAATACTGCCTTGTCGAACTGGGTCAGGACGAGGGTCAGCATGCTGGACGGCATGACGTAGCGGGTGAATTGGAATACTTCACGCGCCGCGACGCGATCGAAGCGGAACCTGGGTCGCGAATCTCGATAGAAGAGATAGCTGAATGAAACATACAGCGCCCGGTTCAGCAGGACTCCATACAACATCCCCCAGAAAGTTCGCGTGACATAGCAATAGGCAATGGTGAAGGCGGTACTCAGGATGGTTGCTGCCAGATCCGAATAGACGACGATTCGGGTGTTGCGGCGACGCGCAGCGAGGGGAAAGGCATTGGATTCCAGGCCGTCGATCAGAAACCACAATGCGAGCACCTGCAGCGGCGCGCGCAGAACGGGCGTGGCGAATATGTGGGCAACCAGAGGCGCCGACAAGTACATCACCGCCGCATTGAATACGGCTCGCATGAAGCGAATGGTCCAAACGGTATTCAGGTAATCGGGGTCGTCCCCTTTCGGGGCGCGAACGATGGCTGGAAAGGTTCCAACATCCGACAGCATGGACACGGTGAAGGAGACCGACATGAGAATTGTGATGATTCCATAGGCCTCGGGCACCAATATTCTTGTAAGAATCAGACTACTGCCAAAGCGGGCTATCGCCACCCCCGCAAACGTAACCAGCGAAGCGAATAGATCGCCTTTGAGATTGATTTTTCCAAACATCGGCATTTCGTCGGTACTCGAGTGCGTCTTGGCCGGGACGCTTTCCTTAAGGCCAATTGAATCCGATGCTGCCGCGAAGTGGCATCTGGAACACTAGGATTACAGGTAATGTCGGCGTAGTATTTCTGCGGTAACTCAACAAAGCAGATGAGGTTCGGCTGGTGCTATCTGCTCCGGGTAGCTGTTAATGGTGTCAGTAGTGCCCGTGCGACGTTCGCTGTCAATTGGTTGGATTCTAGCGATTGGGGCGGTGCTCTGCGCATCTAATCGCGAGCTGAAATCGGCCGCCGCCGCTGCGACTGATGCCGCGCCAGAAAATCCACTCGGTATCAATCTCGCTGCCATCAGTTATTACTCACCCGAGCAGCCTTTTCTGAATCTCCTCAAGAGCGGTGGCAGCTCCTCGAGCATCAGCGACGAGACCGGCTGGTACACATCGACCGACAGCACTTGGGATACCCAGGAAGAATCCTATCTGCAGCTGGATTCGGATGGCTATCCGACATCGCTGAGCGCCTCGGCAGCCCTGCACGGCAAGCAACACTTCACCTACGTCAAGACCGCCCTTAACTTCAACCTGCCCAGAGAGTCACCCGGACAGACCGCTGTGTATCCTCCGGGCAGATACCGCTTGAAGTTCACAGGGCGAGGCACGCTGAGGCTGGCTGGGGATGCCGGACATGCGCCCGGTGACACCTGCCCCACCGATCTGTCGGTGAGCAACAGCAAAACCGATTCGTATGCTTCATGCACCTTCACGGTGAGCAATCCGGGCGGCCGCAGCGGGATTCTCGTGGAAATCACGGCCATCGCGAGCAGCGCGGACCATCCCCGTGATATCAGCGTGGTGCGCGATGTCTACGCTTCGCTTTACGATGCGGGCGGCATCTTCAATCCGCTATTTCTAACGGCGCTGGGTGGATTCTCCGGCCTTCGGTTCATGGAGTGGATGAAAACCAACGACGAGTTCTCGGGCTATTCGGATGTGGGCGATGTGCCCGGAGGCGCAACCAGCCTCACCCTGTCGACCGCCTGGAACGATGCCTCGGGCACTTACCCGATCATCTTTATCGACGGCGAGCGACGCAATGCCAACTTCACGCACGGATCTGTCTCGGTGAACTGGTCCGGTGGCCTCGCGAGTGCGATCCGCAGTGGCGGAAACACCTGGCGATGGGGGGCCCAGACCTACTACGCGCCGTTTTTCGTCATCAACAAGGCATGGGCGCACCGCACACAGCCATCCAATGCGTTCTGGAGTCTGAAAGGCGGCGTCCCGCTCGAGGTCATCGTCGCGCTGTGCAACAAGCTGCAGGCAAATTGCCAGCTCAATGTACCGTTGACCTATTCAGACAGCGATATTGCGGCAATGGCCCGAATGGTCATGTCGGGTACCAACATGCAACCGGGCTATGGCGCGCTCGCTGCGCCCCTTACCGCCAGTTTCGAGTTGTCGAATGAGGTCTGGAATGGCGCATTCCCGCAATATGATCTGGCAGCATCGTTAGGCAGTTTTACCTGGCCTGCTTCCGCTCCCAACGGGGGCAATGCCGCCTGGAACCGCAATTACTTCGGCATGCGAACCGCGCAGATGGCGGCTGATCTGCAGACAGCCGTCAGCCCGGCGCTGTTTGCCCGTGTGATACCGGTGCTCGGGGCCCAGGCGGCAAATCCGGACACCGCAAAATCCGCTCTCCAAACCCCCTACTGGTCCAGCGGGCCCGCGTCCCGTTATCCGATCAAAGCCGTGGCGATTGCTCCGTATTGGGGTAGCAATCCCTCACCCGGCGATTGCAGCGCGATGACTGGGCAACGCGATGGCGGCCTGAACGATTTTTTTGCCACGCTCACCAGCCGTGCCGGGTCGACCGGCTACGCCTATTCCAGTGTTCCTTCCGGAGGTTATCTTGGGCAGGCCGAAGAATGGATCGGAAACTATGCCAAGCTGATCTCCGCCTACCCATCCCTGAAGCTCGTCGCGTACGAAAGCGGACAGAATTTCTTGGCTACGACCTCCGGAACCTGCGCGGGGTGGAGCAAATTGGTCACTGCCGCCGAGCGCGATCCGCGCATGGGCGCCGCCTACGGCAGCTATCTGCGTTACTGGCAATCCCACGTGGGCGCTACCGCGGCCAATATCAACAATCTCTTCAACGACGTCTTCCCGATTTCATCCTATGGAGCCTGGGGCCTTCTCGAGTCCGTCATGCAGCCCCTCAGCCCCCTTTCTTCTGCCCCGCCCAAGTACCAGGCAGCAATCAATTACATCCACGCGAAGTAAACCAATGACCCCGCGCGGCGGCACCTTTGTCTTGACGGCAGCTGCAATATCGCGGGGCGCATCCAGCGCTTGACTCGTACCATGATGGCACGGCGGATTGCGTTATATTCGATAGCACAAAATTGAGAGATTGCAATGGCAGGTTTTTCGGATTCCTACACGGCTACGCACCTTGGGTTCGTGGGGCGCATCAAGGAAGCGCTGCTACTGTACCGAACCCACGCGGCGGACACCCAGGCGAAGGTCGCCGCCCATCTGCGAGGGATGGATGACACCCGCGCCAGTATCGAAGCAGCCCTCGGGGAGCCTCTGGTCGGCAAGACCATGCTGGAGATCGGACCAGGCCAGCTGCTGGGGCAGGCGCGCTATTTTGCGGCCGACAACACGGTCGTTGGCATCGATCTGGATGAGGTGCTGACGTCATTCAATCCGATCGCAATGATTCGGACCTTGCGAGTGAATGGTCCGGTGCGCTTCGCCAAGACACTGGTGCGAAAACTGGCAGGGTTCGATCGGCAGTTCCTTCGGGAAATGGTTCGCCAGCGGCCGTCATTGAAAGGCAGCCATCCGCGTGTGTTGCGCGAGGACGCAACCAATACCAGTCTGCCTTCCGCGTCTTTCGACTGCGCCACATCGGTTTCGGTCTTTGAGCACCTGCCGGACCCCGGGGGCGTGCTGCGCGAGATCCGCCGATTATTGCGACCAGGCGGGGTGTCTCACCATCTCATCCATCTATACACAAGCGACTCGGGCGCCCACGACGCGCGCACCTACTTGGCGGATCGATCAGGATTTCCCTATTGGTGCCATTTGCGACCGGCGGTTCAACATCTGCTGGCGCCGAACTGCTACGTGAACAGGCTGTCCCTGACGGACTGGACCGCGCTCATAGAAAAAGAGTGCCCCGGTGCGCAGGTCCAGCAGTTTCGGGCGCAATCGCCTTACCCGGAAGAACTCGCCAAGTTGCGTACGGCCGGGGAACTCGCCGAATATTCGGATGCGGAACTTCTTACGCTGGTCCTGATGGTTATCTGGAAGAAACCCAGCGAAGGTCCGAAATAGAGCCTGGCGCTAACTGGGCTGCGGTGCCTCTTCGCTGAATGTACCCAGCGGCGGATCCTCGGTCGCCAAACCGGAGGGGGCCCGGCAGGTGGCGATGTACGCAGTGGTCAGTCCGGCCAGCACGTAGAACATTTTCGCACAACCGAAGCTGAACCCTGAATTCAGCAGCATCAGCATCGTTCCGGCGATGCAGGCCAACAGGCAACTGCCGAGCCGCGCAAGATCGTTATCACGATCCCGGACTTGCACCATTGCACTGTAACCTTTGATCAGGGCAAGCAACATGAATCCGACAAAGAGACTTAGGCCCACAAGTCCATATTCCAGGGCCGTTCCGGCATAGGTATTCACGATATCGATGATGCCCTGGCCCTGGCGCAGGTTCTGCATTTTCGATATGAAATCCTGATCCCCGAAGAACGGGTGATTCATGACCAGGTTCCACGAGGCGCTGACCAGGCGTTGCCGGTAGTCGAAATCGGCCGTCTCGACTGAGCCACCCATGAACGGCAGCACCGATGC
>DASZCK010000251.1:0-26396 GCA_035943195.1 Steroidobacteraceae bacterium | reverse complement strand
TACGCCATGAATTGACCGCCATAGGTCTCGGCCATCACCTTGGTCAACGCCGCCGTCAGCGTCGTCTTGCCGTGGTCCACATGACCTATCGTCCCCACGTTTACGTGCGGCTTGGTGCGTTCAAATTTCTCTTTCGACATGGCTACAACCTCTGGCGCGACAACTTTTGCTCAAGACATCAAACTTCGTACACTTCATGGTGCTGACGTCCGGGATCGAACCGGAGACCTCGTCCTTACCAAGGACGTGCTCTACCAACTGAGCTACGTCAGCGAATTCGCTTTGGAGCGGGTGATGGGAATCGAACCCACACCATCAGCTTGGAAGGCTGAGGTTCTACCATTGAACTACACCCGCCGATGGCAACCGCAACCTTTACTCTCACGGACCCTACCCGACTTGGTGGAGGGGGTAGGATTCGAACCTACGAAGGCGTAAGCCGGCAGATTTACAGTCTGCTCCCGTTGGCCGCTTGGGTACCCCTCCGCGAAAACGAGCCGCGTATTCTGATTTCCACACCGGGGGGTGTCAATGCGCGGGACAGGTAAATTTTCTATATGCCGGACACCCGGCCCCCGGCCAGACGGCCGGCACGCACGACCGCGCGGCACGGATTGAAGCCCACCCAGTAGCCCAGTTCCTCGGGCTGCCGTATTGCCCAGACTACGAAGTCCGCCGCCGCATCGGCGGCGAGCGTGCCCACCTGTCCGGCCAGTCCCAAGGCGCGTGCGGCATGCTCGGTCACACCGGCCAGCACCTCCTCGGACGTGAGGCCGAAAAGGCCGGTCGCCATGCTCATGGCCAGCAGCAAAGAGGCACAGGGAGCGGAGCCGGGATTGCAGTCCGTGGCCACCGCCATGCGCGTGCCCGCTCCACGAAACGCGGCAATCGGCGGCATTCTGGCCTCGCGCAATCCATAGCAGGCGACCGGCAGCAGCACTGCGACCGTGCCCGCCGCCGCCAGCAACGACGCGTCCGCTGCGTCGGTGAATTCCAGGTGGTCGCAGGACAGGGCGTGGAAGCGGGCGGCGAGCTGACTGCCGCCGATATTCGAGAGCTGTTCGGCATGCATTTTCACCGGCAGCCCGAGCTTGGCCGCTGCACCGAACAGGATCAGCGCCTGATCGACGTTGAATCCAATATTTTCGCAGAAGATATCAACTGAATCGACCAGGCCCTCGGCCAGCAGCTGGGGCAACCACTCGCGAGTCAGGGTATCGATGTAGTCGGCGCTGCGACCGCTGAACTCGGGGGGTACCGCATGAGCTGCCAGCAGGCAGGTGTGGACTCGCACCCCGAAGGACTCTCCCAGGCGACGGGCAACCCGCAACATCCGGCGCTCATCAGTCAAGGTCAAGCCATAGCCCGACTTGATTTCGACAGTCGTCACGCCCTCGGCCAGCAATGCCGCAAGCCGCGGCGCGCTTTCGTCGAACAGTTGCTCGTCGCTCGCGGCGCGGGTGTCGCGCACCGTGTTGAGGATGCCGCCGCCCTGCGCAGCGATGTCCTCATAGGAAATTCCCCGCAGGCGTTGCGCGTATTCGGCGGCGCGAGTGCCGGCGAAGACCAGGTGCGTGTGACAGTCGATGAGTCCGGGCGTCACCCAGGCACCCTGCAGATCGTGGCGCGTGTGGCATTCGCCCAGCAGCGGCGCCGGCAGCTCAGCCTCGTGCCCGACCCAGGCGATGCGCGTCCCGCGGGTGACGATGGCGCCTTGCGCAATACGGCTCATGGCGCCATCGCAGGGCAGGAGGCGCGCATTGCGCCACAGGACCGGCGCCTCGCTCATGTGGCGGCGCCCATGCGCGTGGCCCGGCTGCCGGCCTGCAGCAGCTGCGCATGCAGCGCGGCATCCAGCATTTGCCAGTGTCCCGCCGCGAGTTCCTTCGGCAATTGCACCGGACCATAGCGAATGCGCAGCAGGCGGCTGATTTCGCTGCCGACTCCCTGCCACAGACGCCGCACCTCGCGATTGCGGCCCTCGCGCAGGACCACTTTGTACCAGGCGTGAGTGCCTTCGATGCGCGTCTGGCTGATGCTGTCGAAACTGGCCACGCCATCCTCCAGCATCACGCCCGACTGCAGCTGCCGCAGCTGCCCCGTGGCCAGGATGTCCCGCGAACGGACCAGATACTCGCGATCGACCTGCGCCGAAGGATGCATCAGCCGATGCGCCAGTTCGCCATCGGTGGTGAACAGCAGCAGCCCCGAGGTCATGAAATCCAGCCGCCCGACGACGATCCAGCGGCCCTGCGGCGCAGGCGGCAGGTGATCGAACACCGTCGGCCGGCCCTGGGGATCGCTGCGCGTGGTCACCTCGCCCAGCGGTTTGTTGTAGAGCAGTACGGCGTGGACCCCGCCAACTTCGGTCGCCAGGGGAGTGCCGTCCAGCCGGATATCATCACCCGGCTGGGCACGATCGCCGAGCTGGGCGGTCTTGCCATTGACGGTGACCCGGCCGGCGCGGATCCACTCTTCTATGGCACGCCGCGATCCGTGGCCGCCCGCGGCAAGCAATTTTTGAAGTCTTAGCACTAAGAGATCGGTTCTTAGCCACTGCCGCTGGGGGCATGGCACTATTGCGGCCCCCAAAGGGCCAGCCACCGAGCGAATACTAGCCTAACGGAGGTGTCCAAATGATCTACGACAGTATTCTGGGAACCATCGGCCGCACACCCATTGTGCGCATCCAGCGACTTGCCCCGGCGCACGTCACGCTGTACGTCAAATGCGAATTCTTCAATCCGCTCTCCTCGGTCAAGGATCGGCTGGCGATTGCGCTGATCGAAGATGCGGAAGGCCGCGGCGTCCTCAAGCCCGGCCAGACGGTGATCGAGGCCACCTCCGGCAATACCGGGATTGCGCTCGCCATGGTGTGCGCGGCCAAGGGTTACCCCTTCGTCGCCGTCATGGCGGACTCGTTCTCGGTCGAACGCCGACGGGTCATGCGCATTCTAGGCGCGAAGCTGGTGCTGACGCCCGCGGCCGCGCGCAGCGGCGGCATGGTGAACAAGGCGCGGGAGCTCGCTGAAAAACACGGCTGGTACCTGGCACGCCAGTTCGACAGCCCGGCGAACCCGGCCTATCACCGCAATACCACGGGCGCGGAAATCCTCTCGGATTTTGCCGGTCGGCGACTGGACTACTTCGTCAGCGGCTGGGGCACCGGCGGCACGCTCACCGGGGTCGGTGAGATGCTGCGCCTGGCGCGCCCGCAGACTCAGGTGATTGCCGCCGAGCCGGAGAACGCCGCGCTTTTGTCCGGCAAGCCCTTCACACCCCACAAGATCCAGGGCTGGACCCCGGATTTCGTGCCATCGGTGCTCAACCGCGAGGTGGCACATCGCATCGTCACGGTGGCCGATGCGGAGGCCATTACCCAGGCGCGCGCACTCGCCTCTCGGGAAGGCATTTTCTGCGGAATCTCCTCGGGCGCCACCGTCAGCGCGGCGCTCAAGGTCGCGGCCGACGCCCCGCAGGGCTCGGTGATTCTGGCGATGCTGCCCGACACCGGCGAGCGCTATCTCTCCACGCCTCTGTTCGAAGGAATCAGTGACGGTGGCGACCCCGAGTCCTGAGCTCTCGCGGCCCGCGGACTCCTCAGGCAGCGATACCAGCACGGTTTTCGATGCCCGCCGGTTCGCCGCGTTGCCCGACCCCTTTCCCATGTGGAAGGGGGGAGTGTTGCACGGGGCACGAATTGCCTATGAAACCTGGGGGGAATTGAATCCCCGGCGCGACAATGCCGTGTTGCTGTTCACGGGTCTGTCGCCGCCGGCTCATGCCCGCTCCTCGGAGCGCAACCCCGCGCCGGGCTGGTGGGAAGGGATCATCGGGCCGGGCCTGGCGATCGATACCAACGACCTGTTCGTGGTGTGCGTGAATTCCCTGGGCAGCTCCTTCGGCTCCACCAGCCCCCTGACTGTCGATCCGGCCACCGGCGCCCCCTATCGGATCACCTTCCCGGAACTGGCGGTCGAGGACATCGCGCGCGGCGGTTACGAGACCCTAAGATCACTCGGCGTCGAGCGTGCACACACCGTGGTGGGACCGTCGCTGGGCGGCATGGTGGTGCTGGCCTACGCCGGACTCTTCCCCGGCGCCGCCCGCAATCTGATCAGCATCTCCGGCACCGCCGCCGCGACTCCCTTCGCCATCGCGCTGCGTTCCATTCAGCGCGAGGCCATCCTGCGCGACCCGGATTTCAAGGACGGCCAGTACACGGCCGAGCGGCCGCCGGAAACCGGCATGCGCATCGCCCGCAAGCTCGGCATGATGACCTACCGCTCGGCCGCCGAGTGGGTGCAGCGCTTCGGACGCACCCCGGCGACCGCGGACATGCGCACCAGCGGCCCCTTCGGGCCTGAATTCGCAGTGCAAAGCTACCTGGAGCTGCACGCGCAGCGCTTCGTGCGTGCCTTTGATCCCAACTGCTACCTGTACCTGTCGCGTGCCATGGACCGCTTTGACCTGGGCGAACATGGTGAGACCCTGCCGCTGGTGCTGAAGCGCTCAGGCGTACAGCGGGCGCTGATCATCGGCGTCGAATCCGACATGCTGTTCTCGATCGCCGAGCAGTCCGCGCTGGCGGCTGCCTTCACCGCGGCCGGTGTCGACACGCACTATGCCCCGCTCGACTGCATCGAGGGGCATGATTCCTTTCTGATCGACATCAAGCGTTTCGGGCGCGAGATCAGCGGTTTTCTGGCGCTCGACGCCAAGGGCTAGTGCAGGATCGGCATCGGACAATGCAGCAGCGCACACGCGGTGCGCAGCAACTCGGCTTCCTCGACTTTGAGCCGCCCATCACTGGCGACGGTACGCACCAGCCCTTCGATGAGTTTCTGCTTCGCCGGCAGCTGCAGCTGATCGAGCGCGCCCAGCGCCGCACTCGTGCGCTGCGGCCAGTCATCATACGTTGCGTAGTCGGGGTAGCGGCTCAGCACGCCGCTGATGCCCGCCGCGTACGCCGTGCGGATTTCCGCCTCAGCATCACTGCCGCAGCGGGCCAGCGTGCAGAAAATGATATGCACCGGCTCAACGGCATTCTCGAGCGACAGTGAGCCATACGGCGGAGCGTTACCGGCGGCATCATTGAGCATGGTCTCGAGCAGTTTCGCCAGGCAGAACTCAAACACATCGATGTTCGAGTCCAGATGGATGAGATCCGACACCTGCGCATTCAGGCGCTGGCGCTCGGCCAGGGGCAGGCGCCGCAGGGTCGGAAACAACTGCAGCAGCGCCGGCAGCCGCAGCATGGGCGCGATGGTGCCCGCCGCCATGATCGCGCTATTGACCACATTGAGCTCGGCCGCGCCGTACTCCTGTGCAATGCGCTGCGCCTGCGCAGCGCGGATCGCAGGATCGCGGCTCACCAGCAGGGCCAGCACCATGGAGCGCGCATGGGCGCCGGTGTCGGAGAAATTGCGCAGCACCGGCGGGATCTGCTCGCGCATGACCTGCGCCTGGGCCACGTTCGCGGGCTGCGGTCGACCCACCTGTGCGGCAATGCTGCCAGCGTCGGCGGCGAAACCGCTGGCACCGGCCATGGCGGCGGCGGGCCCCGGGGTGGGCGCAGGCGCGGAGCTCGTCGCGGGACTGTCCGCACTGGGCACGCCGCGGGCGATCAGCGCCTGAAGCTCGGAGGGATCAAAATGCGGATCCAGTTCGCGGATGCGCTCCAAAAGCGGCGGGTGAGTGGCGAAAATCCGGTCCAGACCCGGGGCGAACAGCATGTGCGCGACCTGCTCGGCATCCGCGGCGACGAACTTCGACCCTTCTTCAAGCGCGGCGATTTTCATCAGCGCACCCTTCAGACCGCTGGTGTTGCGCGTGAACTGTACCGCCGAGGCATCCGCGAGGCGTTCGCGCTGGCGCGACACCGCAGCCTGCAGCATGCGTCCGGCCAGCAGTCCCAGATAGCCCAGCACCATGGCAGCCAGGCCCACACCCACCCAGCCCAGACTACCTCCACGACGATCACGGTCCCCGCCACCGCGCGGCGCGAAGTTGAACACCAGGCGGCCGATGATGGCGATCACCAGCAGACCGAAGATGGCGCCCATGAGCTGGATGTTCAGCCGCATGTCGCCGTTGAGAATGTGCGAGAACTCATGCCCGATCACACCCTGCAGCTCGTCGCGACTCAAGTGATCGATGGCGCCCTGCGTTACGGTGATGCAGGCATTGGCCGGCGTGTGCCCGGCCGCAAAGGCGTTGATGGCCGGCTCCTGCTCGAGCACGTAGATCTCAGGCACCGGCACGCCCGAGGCGATCGACATCTCCTCGATGATGTTGCGCAGCCGCTGGCGAGCCGGGTCGGTGCTGTCGCGCTCGACGCGCACTCCGCCCAGGGACTGGGCGACGACGGCACCGCCGCCGCGCAGTTGCGCCGACTTGAACAGGCTCGCGAGGCCAATGACGCCGATGATGAGCAGCGACACGACGAACACCGCACCGGGGTTATGCATCGCAAACTCAAGCGGGCTCACCGACGCGTTGGCGAACTGCTCGCCATACGCCGGAGAGACGGCACTGCGCGCGGCCAGCACCGTAAAGATCACGGCATCGAGGGCGATGACCACGACCGCCACTGCCGCCATGAACATCAGCACGAACACTCGCGACTGACGGCGCGCGACGGCCTGGTAGGCGTAGAAATCCACGGCTTCGCCTTAGGCGCGCGGCGGGATTGTCAGGTGAAGCTCACCTTGGGAGCCTCGCGCACTTCGGGCTTGGCGACATCCAGCTGCTGGGCCGGCTGGAAGCCGAACATGTTGGCGACCATGCTGGCCGGAAACACTTCGCGGTGATTGTTGTAGCTCATCACCGCGTCGTTGTAGGCCTGGCGGGCAAAGGACACCTTGTTCTCGGTCGAGGTCAGCTCCTCGGACAGCTGCATCATGGTCTGGTTGGCCTTGAGGTCCGGGTAGGCCTCGGACACCGCGAACAGCCGTCCCAGTGCACCACCCAGCTGCGCCTCGGCTCCGGATAGTTGCTGCACTGCAGCAGCGTCGGCGGGGTTGGCGGCCGCCGCCTTGAGGCCCGAGACGGCGCCGTTGCGGGCCTGGATGACGGCCTCGAGCGTCTCGCGCTCATGTTTTATATAGCCCTTGGCAATTTCGACCAGGTTCGGGATCAGGTCGTAGCGCCGGGTCAGCTGTACATCGATCTGGGCGAAGGCGTTCTTGAAGGCATTGCGGGAGGTCACCAGTCCGTTGTAGGTCGAGACCAGGAACAGGATGAGCAACACGATGACGACCAGGACGACAATCACGCTCATAGGTACCTCGAGCTGCATTGGACGTAATGCCAAGCTCCCAAGGTACCCCGGGACGGCCGGTAGTCAAGCCATACCGTGGCCGGAAATGGCATAGACATTGCTACACAACAGCAAGGCGATTAATGTTGAGTCACCGGCGAGGGACAGGTCTGGACTGGCATACTGCCAAGGCGACGCAGCACAACAGCAATAAACCGAACTCGGAGTCTGGGATCTTGGAACGTCGACTTCATACCCGGCATCGCGCCCGTACCACTGTCTACATCACCCTCCCGGGTACGGGCCGGCGGTTGTGTCGCGCCGTCAATCTGAGTGCCACCGGGGTTTTCATCCAAACCACCAACCTCGGCCTGCGCAAGGGCCAGAACGTGGAACTCGTGTTCGCCATCAATCTCGGCGCAGTCACCAAGCTGCATCGACGCACGGCCGTGGTTGCACACGTGTCGCGCGGCGGCACCGGCCTGATGATGGAGTCCTACTCTTCGATTGCCACGGCCACCGCGCGCGCGGGCTAGAGTCCCGGCGCTCCATCGGAAGCCGCGACCGGCGCTCCGCCGCCAGGCGTCGCCGCGGGCGGCGGCCCCGCCGGGAACACTATCGGCGCAGTTTTGTCGCTCGACTTTTCCGGTGACACTTCAAAGGTTGCTGCCGCGCGCGGCGCCACACTCGGTGGCGCGGCCGGCGCAACTCTGGGTGGCGCTGCTTCTACATGCGTGGGGACCGGCCGCGCCGGCGTCGGCGGCGTCACCGGTGGCTCAGCGGAGCCCTCCGGGCGTGAGTCGGTCTTCAGCGCCGTGTCCTCGGCCTGCTTGGTCATCACGATGATGCTGATGCGGCGGTTGATGGCGTTCTGCGGATCGTCCTTGTCGAACAATACCGAAGACGACAGCCCGACGACGCGCGCGATCTTCGCTTCATTGAGACCACCCGATCCGAGCGCGCGCCGCGCAGCGTTGGCCCGATCCGCCGAGAGCTCCCAGTTGGTGTAGCCGACGCCGCCCGGATAGGGACGGATGTCGGTATGGCCGGAGATCGAAATGCGGTTCGGCACCGTATTCAGATAGCCGGCCAGGGTCTTGAGGATGGCCGTGGTGTAGTCCTTGAGCCGCGCCGAACCCACGTCGAACATCGGCCGGTTCTGCGCATCCACGATCTGGATGCGCAGGCCTTCGGGCGTGATGTCCAGCAGCAGCTGGTCCTTGAAGGGCCGCAGGGCCTGGCTCTTGTCGATGGCCTGGCGCAGCTCCTGCAGCAGGCTTTCGAGCTTCTTGTGGTCGGCTTCGTCGGTGATCTTGCGCGCCTCCTCCAGATCCATCTTGCGCGCCTCTTCCTGCGCCAACTTGTGCGCCTCCTCCAGATCGATCTTGAAAGGCTGGGGAACGGACTTGGCGTTGCTGTCCGGTGTCTTCATCACCGTCACGCGTGGCGCATCCATGCCGCCACCCATGTTGATCACACTGGTACTGGCGCCGCCCGGTCCCATCTGTCCGGGCGCCGGACGCACGGTTTTACCTGGCTGCATGCTCGGGTTCTTGAAGTAGTCGAATACCGCCGCGCGCTGTTCCTTGGAAATCGAGCTGACCAGCCACATCACCAGGAAGAAGGCCATCATCGCGGTCACGAAGTCGGCGTAGGCCACTTTCCAGGCGCCGCCGTGGTGTCCCGCGCCGCCTTTCTTTCGGCGCTTGACGATGATGATCTGGGCTTTTTCTTCCTTGGCCATGGCTCAGGTGCTGCGAGCCACGCTCAGCGGCCGCCCTTCAGGTGGGCTTCCAGGTCGGTGAAGTTCGGACGCACGCCCGCGAACAGCAGCTTGCGCGCAAATTCGATCGCCACCGGCGGTGCATAGCCGCGCACGCTCGCGACGAAGGCCATCTTCACCAGCTCGTAGGCCTTGCCGTCCTCGTTGGCCCGCTGTTCCATGGCCGCCGCGATCGGGCCCACGAAACCGTAGGCCACCAGAATTCCCAGGAAGGTGCCGACCAGTGCGGCCGCCACGTTGTGACCGATGGTGGCGGTGTCGGCGCCCTCGATCGAGGCCATGGTGCTCACGATACCCAGCACCGCCGCGACGATGCCGAAACCAGGCAGCGCATCCGCGACCTTCTGCATGGCATGGGCCGGCTCGGAGGCCTCGTGGTGATGCGTCTCAAGTTCCGTTTCCAGCAGGCTCTCGAGCTCGTGCGGATCGAGATTGCCGCCGATCATCAGGCGCAGGCAGTCGGTCATGAAGTCCGTCATGTGATGATCGGCGAGAATGCGCGGGTACTGCGAGAACAGGCTGCTGGCATGCGGGTCATCGACATGCGATTCGATCGCCAGCATGCCCTCCTTGCGCGCCTTCACCAGGATGTCGTACAGCAGCTTGAAAATATCGACGTAGTCCGCCCGCTGGTACTTGGGGGGCTTGAGCAGCGCCATGATGCCGGCGAACGAGGCCTTCACCACCTTGGGGGGATTGCTGGTGATGAAGGCGCCAAGTGCGGAACCGCAGATGATCAGCACCTCGGTCGGGTGCCATAGCAGCAACAGGCTGCCGCCACCGAGAAGGAAGCCGAGGCCGACGCTCACGAGGACGACGACGGAGCCGATAATCAGGAACATTATGGAAACAAGCTCCTCGTCCTACAGAAAACCTTGGGAACACGGTTCTTATCGGCTCAATTGTGCGTCCCTTGAGGTAAGTAAAAACGGGCTAACATCGCAGAAATCGCCGAACCTTCCGAAGGACCTACAATGCCCACAAGAGCGTTGATTTTTATAACGAATTTCCTGCTGGCGCTGAGCGCCTGCGCGACCCCCGCAGCGGTTCGTCAGCAGGCTGTGAACCCAGTACCGGTCGCCGCCGCCACGGCGCCCGCGACGGCGCTGCCCGCGCCGCCTTTCGGCAATGGCGGTTACCTGACACCGGTCTCGCTGAATCTGTATCGGCTGCTGCCGCCGCCCCCTGAAGCCGGATCGGCCCAGGAGCGTGCGGAGCTGGACGAGCTGCTGCACCTGCAGGCAACGCGCACGCCGGATGAGGTGCAGCGCGCACAGGCCGACGCCACCATCAGCATCTTTCGATTCGCCGATGCCCTCGGCAATCCCTCGGGCTTCACGCGCCAGTCCCTGCCGCTGGTGGCCGAGCTCTTCCAGCGCATCGGCCGGGACGAGGGGCTGTTCATGAATCCGGCCAAGGATGCCTTTGGCCGTCCGCGCCCCTTCGTCACCGAAATGCGCCTGGCCCCGGTGGTTGCCAGGCCGCCCTCGGCGTCCTATCCGAGCGGCCACACCACCTGGGCCATCTGCGTGGCCATCGTTCTTGCTGACATGGTTCCGGAGCGGCGGGCGCAGATCTTTGCGCGCGCCGATGAGTACGCTCACAACCGTGAAGTGGGGGGCGTGCACTATCCGAGCGACGTCGCCGCCGGGCACCTGGCCGGTACCGCGCTCGCGGTCGAGTTGTTCAACTCTCCCCGCTTCATCGACGACGAAGTCGCGGCCGCCGACGAGCTGCGTCAGGCGCTGGGACTGGCGCCCCTGCCGCGACACCGGCTGTATCGGCATTAGCCATTTGCCCCGAACAAGGCGTGGTGCTGATCGACTGAGATGGCTATTCGTAGCGCAGCGCGGCCACGGGCTTCGCGCGCGCGACGAGAATCGAATGGGTACTCACGGTAAGCAATGCGATCACCAGCGCGACTCCGGCGGCGGCGGGGAACAGCCATAGGGGCAGGTCCACGTGATAGGCGAACCCCTGCAGCCACCGGTGCATCGCGAATGCGGTGACGGGCCAGGCGATGAGATTGGCCCAAAGCACGGGCTTGGCGAACTGCTGTAGCAGCAGGTGAAGGACGTCGGCGGTTTCTGCCCCAAGTGCCTTGCGTATCCCGATCTCGCGGGTGCGGCGCTCCGCGATGGATGCCGCGAGGCCCAGCAGGCCGAGGCAGGCCAATACCACTGCCACTCCAGTAAAGACCGCGAACAGCTGCGCTTCGCGCAGCATGGCAGTGTAGAGGCTCTGGATGTGCTCTTCGAGAAACAGACGGCTGATGGGATGACGTCCCTCGGTCGCCTTCCAGGCGGCGTCGATCGCGGCCAATGTCTCGGGAATCTGCCCTCCGGTGAGCTTGATATTGAGAAGATTGAAGTCGTTGTCTGCCGGCGTGACGACGTAGCCTACGGCCTCGATCCGTCGCTGCACCGATCCAAGCGAAAAGTCCGGCACGACGCCGATGACCTCGAGGGTCGCGTTGCTGTCCGGGGTTTTGCCATGCCCAATCGCGGGCAATGCAAATCCGAGGGCGTCCGCGGGACGTGCGAATCCCAGTTGCCGGGCGGCGGTTTCGTTGATGACATAGTAGATGCCATTGGCGCTGCCGGTGAGCTTGCCGGCCACCGCTTTGACGCCATAAAGGGCGAACAGCGAAGGTGCGACGGGAGCTACGAACACCAGCTGCGGCACCCCGGTGCGATCATTGGCAGTCATGAGCTGGGAGTCATCCAGCAGCGCCGCGCTCGAGCAGGCCAGCCCACGCACGCCGGGTAACGCCTGCACGAGATTGACGAACGCCGGATTGCACGCCGAGCGCACCAGCAGCATCTGGTCGGTGTCGACGCGCAGCGCGTCCTGCGTGGCGAAGTGCCGCTGCAGGTAGACCACCCCCGCCGCAATCATCAGTCCCACCAGGATGGCGAACTGCAGCGTGACCAACCCCTGCCGCAGCAGCCGTGCATTGCGCGAGTGTCCGGCAAGCCCCTTCAGTACTCGCAGCGGGCGAAATGCCGACAGTGCCAGCGCCGGCCAGGCACCGGCGATCGCGCCCAGCAGCAGGACCGCGGCTAGCATCGATCCCAGGAGGGCCGGGTCGCGCCAGTATCGGAACGTTGCACCCGCGTCGAGGAAAGCGTTGGCATAGGGCAGCGTCCATTCAGCCAGCGCAACGGCCAGCAGCGATGCGACCACGACGTAGGCCATCGATTCCGCCAGGAACTGAACAATGAGCACGCGGCGCCTCGCCCCGGCAAGCTTGCGGATGCTGACCTCCCTGGCGCGGCGGTTGGCGCGTGCGGTAAAGAGGTTGACGAAGTTGATGGCGGCGATCAGGAGAATGCCGACGCCCACGATCGCCGCCATCATCACCCTGCCCGCAAATCCCGGATTTTGCCAGGGATTGAAATCAATTCGGTCCATGCGCATCAGCGTCAGGGCCAGCGCCCAGCCCTTGGGCGGGCGCGCGAAGAGCGTGGCAGCCATCGTGGGCATCGCCTGCAGCAGCCGTCGTGCAGATGCATTGGGCGCGAGCTTCACATAGGTATTGGTGCCGAGTGCCACGTTCGAACCCGGCACGTTGCCGGGAGCGGCGTCCGCACGATGCAGTCCGGTCCAGGGCGCCAGCGACGAAACGAATATGCCCGCCGCCAGATGGGTTTCGTTCGGCGGCAGGTCTTCGATGACGGCAGCCACCGACAGCACGTGCGCCGCTTCACTGCCAGGCACTTTCAGCAGCAGCGTCTCGCCCAACGGGGCATCGCGGCCGAAATATTTACGCGCGACACTTCTGGACAGGACAATTGCGTCGGGACGTGCAAGGGCCTTGCCCAGATCGCCCGCGAGCGTCGGCAGCGGCAGAACCGCAAAGGCATTCGGATCGGCCCAGTAGATGCGCTCGCTTGCCTCCACGTTCAGATGCTTCAGGGTCGCGGTGTCAAGAGCCAGCCGCGTCACCGCCTCTATCTCACGGAACCTCAGGGCCAGCTGCGCAGCGACGAAGGTGTTGGTGCTGCCCATGTAGATGGTCGCATGCCCCGGGGGCGTGATGACGGTCACGCCCACGTAGATCCTGTCATATCCGGGAATGAAGTGATCGTGACTGAGCTGGTTGTGGACTACCAGCGCCGCAAGCAAAGCCGTGCACAGCCCGACCGCCAGCCCGATCACACCGATGGCGGTGTAGAGCTTGTTGCGCGCCAGATGGCGTAGTGCGGCGGCCAGGCTGTTGCGAAACATCGGGGCCGTCTATTCGTAGTGCAACGCGGCCACAGGCTTGGCTCGGGCGACGAGAATCGAGTGGGCACTCACCGTCAAGAGCGCGATCAACAGGGCAAGCGCCGCGGCGGCCGGAAACAACCACACCGCCAGGTCCACGTGATAAGCGAAGCCCTGCAACCAACGATGCATGCCGTATGCGGTCAGGGGCCACGCGATGAGATTGGCCCATAGAACGGGCTTGGCAAACTGCTTCAGCAGCATGCGAATGATATTGCCGGTGTCGGCCCCGAGGGCCTTGCGGATGCCGATCTCGTGAGTGCGTCGCTCGGCGATGGATGCCGCAAGTCCGAGCAGACCAAGACAGGCGAGAATCACGGCCACCACGGCGAAGACACCGAACAGCTGCGCCTCGCGCAACATGGCCAGGTACATGACCTGAATGCGCAGGTCGAGGAAGGTACGGTTAATCGGGTCCTTTGCGCCCGTCCCCTTCCAGAGGTCATCGATCGCTGTGAGCGTTTCGGGTATCTGTCGCCCGGTAAGTTTGACGTTGACGAGATCAAAGCCTGGATCCTTGGCAGTGACGACAAATTCCTGCGCTTCGATCTTGTGCTCCACCGAATCCAGGGAAAAATCCGGTATCACGCTGCTGATCGGTAGAGTCTTTCCGGCGTCACGCGTCGATGCGGCATAGCCAATCGCATCGGCGGCTCTTGTGAACCCCAGCTGCCGGACCGCAGTTTCGTTGAACACGTAGGAGGTGCCCTCGGAACTTGTGGAAACGTGGCCTGCGATGGGCTTGATGCCGTACAGATCAAACAGTGTCTGCTGCACAACAATCGGATAGATCAGATGCTCGATACCTGCCTTGTCGTTTACCCAGCCGAGATTGAAAAGTCTGTGCTCCACCAAGGTGGAAGACGAGCAGGCCACGCCGCGCACGCCAGGCAGAGCGCGCAGCCGTGTTGTGAAGGCGTCATTGCAGGGTGATTGGATGAGCAGCATCTGATCTGTGTCAACACGCAGAGCGTCCCGGGTCGCGAACCGTCGCTGCTGATAGACAACGGCGGCCGCAATGATCAGGCCGATCAAAATGGAAAACTGCGCAGTGACCAGGACCTCGCGCATCAGCACCGCCACGCGCGACTGCCGAGTCTCTCCAGTTAGGACGCGCAGTGGTCTGAAGCCCGACAGGACGAGGGCGGGAAAGGCGCCGGTAATTATTCCGATGACCAGGACGGAGGGCACGACCGCAGCGATGATCGCTCGATCCTGCCAGTACCTGAACGTAGCGCCCGCAGTAAGAAAGGCATTCACGTGGGGCAGAAGCAATTCGGTGAGTGCGATGGCCAGCAGCGATGCGGCGATCACGTAGACAAGCGCCTCGCTGAGGAACTGCAGCACCAAAACGCGGCGCCCGGCCCCGGCCAGCTTACGAACGCTCACCTCCCGGGCACGCCGCGTGGAGCGCGCGGTGAGAAGGTTGACGAAATTGACGGCGGCAATGGCGAGTATGCCCACGCCCGTGATCGATACCATCAGCAGTCTGCTGGAAAACCCCGGGTTGAGACCGGGCTGTGCAATGAGTCGGTCCATGCGCACAAACTTTAGGGCAAGACTCGTGCCCTGGGGGGGCCGGGCGAAGAGCGTATCGGAAAGCGTCGGGTTGGCGTCCAGAAGGCGACCGGTCGCTACGTGGGGCGCGAACTTCACGTAGGTTTCCACACCGACGACATTAGTGGACCCGGGTCCATTGTTTGGGAGGGTGTCCAGCCGGTGCAGCTCGGACCACGGTGTCAGTCCGGAGATGAATATTCCGCTCTGCAGGTGGGTGGCATTCGCCGGCAGATCCTCGATGACCGCGGCCACAGTAACCACGTGCGTGCCATCCACCGTCAGGGTCTCCCCCAGCGGAGCATCACGACCGAAGTACTTGCGGGCAATGCTCCGAGGCAGGACGATCGTGTCCGGTCGTGCCAGCGCAACGCGAAGATTTCCCGCCAGCGTCGGCAGCGGCAAGACATCGAAAACGTTCGGATCCGCCCAGTATGTCCCTTCCTTCACGACGACGCCCGCCTTGCGGACGGTCATGGTATGCGGGATCAGGCGCGTGGCGGCTTCGATCTCGTGGTACTTGAGGGCGAGATATGGCCCGACAAATGAGCCCGTGCTCTCGATGTATACGGTGGCATGTCCCGGCGGCGTAATGGCGGTGACCGCGGTATAGACGCGATCGTAGTCGCCGATGAAATGGTCCTGGCTGAGCTGGTTGTGCACCACGAGCGCGGCGAGCAGCGCCGTGCATAGCCCTATCGATAGCCCGAATACACTGATCGCGGTGTAGAGCTTATTGCGCGCCAGATGGCGCAGGGCGGCGGCCAGGCTGTTGCGGAACATCGCGATGCCCCCTACTCGTGGCGCAGCGCGGCCATGGGCCGCGCCCGGGCGAGGAGGACGGACTGTGTGGTGACGGTGGCGAGCGCGATGATCAGCGCAGCGCATGCCGCGGTGGGAAACAGCCACAGTGGCAAGTCGATGTGGCCGGCAAAGCGCCCGAGCCAGCGGTCCATCGCATAGCCCGCCACCGGCCAGGCAAGCAGACAGCCCCACAATACCGGCTTGCTGAACTGCCACAGCAGCAAGCGCAGCACATCACCGGTATCCGCACCCAGAGCCTTGCGAACCCCGATCTCCTTGGTGCGTCGCTCGGCGGTCGCCGAGGTCAGAGCGAACAAACCAGCGCAGGACAGTGCCAGGGCGATGAGCGCGCACACACCGAAAGCCTGGGATTGGCGCAGTACCCCCTGATAATGCTGTTGCAGCTGCTGGTCCAGAAAGGCACGCCGCGGCGGCGTCGCGTTGCCGAGGCGCTGCCACAGGGCGTCGATCGCCACGAGGGTTTCCGGAATGTCGCGGCCGCTGAGTCTGGCGCTGATGAGATCGAGACCGCTGTTCGCGGTGAAGAACGCGACCGGAGGCACCGTATGCTCGGCCGAATCGAAGGAAAAATCCGGCACTACGGCCAGTACGATGGACTGCGCCGAGTCATCGGCCGAGGACACGTTTGAGATGGGCACGGTCTTGCCGAGCGCCTGCGCGGGCGATCCGAGGCCGAATTTGCGCGCGGCGGTTTCGTTCAGCACCACCGAGTCGCCGCCGGCAATGCCCGCCGCGGTGGCATTGGCGGTGGGCAGCGCCCCAGCCAGCGGCTTGATCGCATAGAAGTCGAATAGGCCCAGGTCCACCACGACCGTGGTGAACGCAACGTCGCCACTGCGGGTACGCTTGTTCGCGATGACGACGGCCTGCATGAAGCAGCAGGAGCCCAGGAATCCAATGCTGCTGCGGGTTGTGGCACGCACGCCAGGAAGTTTCTTGAGCTCATCGAGGTAGGCGTCGGCGTGCGCTCCGGGCGCGTAGATCCACAGCACCTGATCGTGGTTGAAGCGCAAGGCATCTCGCGTGGCAAATTCCATCTGGCGGTAAACGACACCGGCACTGATCGCGAGCGCGATCAGTAGCGCAAACTGCAGTGCGACCAGCCCCTGGCGCAGGGCGGCTCCTCGTGAAACGATCGCGGTCCCGCGCAGCACCTGGACCGGCCGGAATCCGGACTGCACGAATGCCGGCCACGCGCCGGCCAGCAGTCCGAGCAAGAGGGTCGCCCCGGTGAGCGTGCCGAGCAGTGCCGGCTCGTGGTGGTAGTCGAGGACGGCGCCCGTATCCAGAAAGGCGTTGACGTGCGGCAACAGCCATTCGGTCAGTGCAATCGCGAGCAAGCCGGCGGCGGTGGCGTAGATCAGCGCCTCGGCAAGAAATTGCAGAATTAGCAGATGCCGCCCGGCACCGGCCAGGGCGCGTATCGCAGTTTCACGGGCCCGCAACGCCGCGCGGGCCGTCTGCAGGTTCACGAAATTGACCGCGGCGATCAGCAACACCACCGCGCCCAGTATCCCGAGCAGCAGCATGCGGTTGCGAAAGCCGGGGTTCATTCCCGCGTCGGTGTTGGCCCGGTCGATGCGTATCAGCTCGAGCGTCATGAGGTGCGAATACGAGCCCAAACCGGACAGCTGCAGCAGTCGCGGAACCGCCCGGCTGAAGGCGGTCAGGTCTATCCCGGGCTTCACGCGCACATAAGTATAGCCGCCAGGAATGGCCACGCCGCCGAGCTTAGTGTCGGCCTTACTGCCCTCGGTGCTCATCGGCGAGAAGCTCGAGATACCGGAGGCGATAATGTTACGCGTTTCGTGAGTGCCGTTTGTCGGTGGGTCCTCAACCACCGCCCGCACGATCATAGCGTGCCCATCGATCATCAGCGTCTGGCCTAGCGGGGCATCGCTGCCGAAGAACCGGCGGGCATAGCTGCGCGACAGCACCAGGCTATCCGCAGTGCGCAGCGCCACCGCAACGTCGCCCGCGTAAGTGGCCGGCGGCAACACCTCGGGCAGGTTCGAATCGGCCCAATAGATGCTCTCGCTGGACTTGTGGCCGCCGTACTCCACGGGCAGCGTCACGTTCAGCACGCGGCTCACAGCTTCGACCTGGGGAAAGTTCTCCCGGATCTGGCCCGCCATGCGCAGCGGCGTGAAGCCGACGTATTGCTTCCGCATTCCAGACGGGCTGACTACCGTCTGGATGAAGTAGGTGCGCTCATAGCCAGGAACGAAGTGATCGTAGCTATACTGATTGTGGATCACGAGGGTCGCGATGAGTGCCGTGCTCAAGCCGATGGCGAGGCCCATGACACTGATGGCAGTGTACAGGCGGTTACGCGCCAGATGCCGGAGGGCGGCGGCCAGGCAATTGCGGAACACGCCCGGCCTTCCTATTGACGACCAGGCGCGCCGTCAGCGCCCGACCGTGCAAGCGGGACGGGCTCGGAACTCCAAATTGGGACGGTGATATAGCTGTCGTTCAGCCAGCGTATGTGCAAGGGCGACTTGGCATCGGCGATTGACTCATCGCTGACGTCCTTGCCGGTTCCGTAGTTGATCTGGCCAAATTCATTCTTGTTGACCGTCAGGAGCACCAGAAGCCGACTGCCCTTGGAGAGCTGACGGCTGATCAACGGGGTACGCCGCACCGGTATCGAGGCTGTCTCTCCCGGCCTCAGCAACCTGCGGACACTCATGTCCCGGGCGTAACTGGCGCGCCCAAGGTAATAGCACAGATTGAAGTATTTGCCGTCGGGCGTGATCTCGTACACCGCCAGCGTGACGTCCACATCGCGCTTGTCGATTTCCGCCCTGATGTCGGCGGTGATTCGTCCGTTCACGGACATCGGCACTTCCAGTGGTTCACTGATGAAGGAAAGCGCCCCACCGGTATCAAGGCTGTCCTGCAGCACGGCGGAAGGGTAGAGGTTGTTGCGGGTCGAGCGATCGGCAAAGTCCACTGTCTGCTCCAGGAATCCCGCTTTGCCCGGCTTCTGCGGATCAAGTCCGTGCCGATCTGCGCGCACCGCGTCGGTCAGATACAAAGTCAGCGTCTTGTCACTCATGTTGGCAATGGATGACTCATGACGCCAGAGGTTGGCGCCCATGACTTCGTAGTTGACCCGGTCCTGGATCAGGTCAGGTTTCTTGCCATGGCGCAGTACGTAGTCCAGCCACTGGTAGGTGAGGTCGACGGTATCGAACTGCGCGACCGGGTCGATGGCATACCCTTCGACCACGCCGGGCTTCTGCGCTGCTTGCGACCCGAAGTGATCATAGGGGCCAATGACCAGGTACTGCTCGGCCTTTGGATTGTATTGGTAGTGATCAGTGAAATACTGCACCACGGGCAGCGTGTCGGAAAAATATCCGGCAATCGAAAGCACCGGAATGTTTATCCTGCTGAAATCCGCTCGGTATGGAGTCAGGCTCTGCCAGTAACGGTCGTAGGCAGGATGCCGCAACTGCTCCTGCAACAGCGGATTGGGTTTGCCGTCAACGCGATCAAGCTCCCGATAAGATCTCCCGCTCGCGTACCAGGCCTGGTTGAGCTTGTTCCAACGTGCCGCGTCATCGTTGGCGACATCGTCCAGGTACCGGTTATCCATCACATAGAAGTTCCATGCGTAGTTAGCGGTCTGGAAAACGTTGTTCTCCATCGGTAACCCCATCGCGGGATTAGAAGCCACATAGGGCACGATGGTCTTGAGCGCCGGGTTCGGCTTCTTCGCCGCCGCCCATTGAGTGAAACCTTCATAGCTGCCGCCGTACATGCCGACCTGTCCATCGCTCCATCGCTGCTTGCTGATCCAGTCGATGACGGTGTTGGCGTCCTCGGCATTGAACACCCAGGGTGAGATCGCATCCTGGCTGCATGCCTTGCCGCGCTCCGTCGCCACAACGCCGGCATAGCCGCGCGCGGCAGCCTGCCGCAGTTTGTCCGCGGTGTTCTGGCCCGCGTAGATCGTAAAATTCAATGCCGTAGGCAGGCGCTGCGCCGCCTCCCGCGGACGCATGATTTGCGCACACAGCGTGGCCCCGTCATGCGTGTGTATGGCCACATCATTTTCGATGACGTACCGCCGGGCATCATCTTCCTGGATCAGTGCTGTGGTAGCGGGTATCAACTTCTGGTATTCAAGATACAGCTGATGGAAGCGGATCAGGTCGAGAGCGTCGTTGAGGTCGATCTGCCCGGTCGGCTTGGCTTTGGCAATGATGCCGACCGCGAGCGCGCGAAAGCGCGGCACCGGACCCCATAGCCAGTAAATGGCGTCCAATGCGGTGCGATCATCGAGGCGCCGGAATGTTTCGCGGAAGGAGGCCCTCATTGCCTCATCGAAGGCCGCCCCGGTGGTGCCCTGGCGTAGCTTGGTTCCGACCATGACTTCGTCTGGAACCAGATTTACGGTCGAGCGCTTCGGGTTCGCCTCTTCGGCAAGCTGAATCTGCTGCTGCAAGGTCGCGCTCGCGGCGGAATAATCTTCAGCGACCATCTGCAGACGAAACAGATTGCTCAGATATCTGCCCCGACTCGTATCCGTATACCCGGCGATCACCTCCTTGGCCAATATCGGCATGGCCTTGTCGAGTGCCGCGTCGTCCGTGCTGCCGACGGGGGGAAACTCGAAGTGCTGCTGCGACCACGCGGCCGGGACGATGGTCATGAGAACGATGGCGGCAAGCAGCTCCCTGATCTTTCTCATGTGTTCGAGACTCCCTACTGATACCTGAGCGCGGCAACCGGTTTTGCGCGGGCGAGGAGTCCGCAATGCAGCGTGACGGTGAGCAGCGCAATCATCACCGCGGCGACTGCCGAGGCGATGAATATCAGCGCCGATAGCTCGGTGCGATACGCGAACCCCTGCAGCCAGCGGTGCATCAGCCAGGCGGTGATCGGCCAGGCCACCACCGTCGCCCACAGCACGGGCTTGGCGAACTGCCACAACAGCAGCCGCAGAATGTTGCCGGTGCCGGCTCCCAGCGCCTTGCGCACGCCGATCTCGCGCGTACGGCGTTCGGCGGTGAACGCCGACAGGCCGAACAGTCCCAATGCCGCCAGAAACAGCGCCACGGCGGCGAACACCGTGAATATGGTGCTTTGTTGCTCCAGCTCGCTGTACAGATCCTGCAGGTACTGATCGAAGAAGCGGCGCGATATCGGACCGGTCCTATTGGGCAGCAGATTCCACAGCCGGTCGATCTGCTGCAGCGTCTGCGGAACCTTCCCGCCGGCGAGTTTCACATTCAGCTGTGAGAACCACCCGGCAGAGTACTCGAAGAACGCAGGATCGATTGGATGACGCACTGTGTCGCGTGAGAAGTCCGGAACGACGCCGATGATCTCGCGGCGCTCCGACGCTGTGGTGAAGGTCTTGCCGACCGCGTCCGCAGGATTGGCAAACCCAAGTTGACGCGCGGCGGCTTCGTTGACGACCACGTGATAGGCGACGGTCGGCTTTTGGTCGCGTGGCGCGGGCAGAGCGTCCATGGCGCGATCCGCACCGAAGAACCGTCCGGCCACGGGTTTGAGTCCCAGCAGCTCGAACAGGCCGGCGCCCACCTGACTGTTCTGCAGGGTTGCCATCCGGCCATCCGGTGCGCGATAGGTGTCGGTGCCGAAGTTGTTGAGGAAATCCATGGAACAGGCCGTGCCGCGCACGCCCGTCAGTCGGTTGATTTCAGTTCGCAGGGCCGCGATTTCGCAATCACCCAGGGGCATCTGGATGGCGAGCAGCTGGTCCTTGTCGAAGCGCAGCCCTTGGTGCAGCCCGAAGATGGTCTGCCGATAGATGGTCCCGGTCGCCACCGCGAGGCCAATCAGGATCGCAAACTGGATTACCACCAGCAGCTGCCGCAGTGCGCCCGACCCGCTGGCCGGACTCTTGCCGCCCGCAAGGACGGCGGTGGGCCGATAGCCTGAGAGCACCATGGCCGGGTAGCTGCCGGCTAGCAGGCCGACGCAGAAAACCACGGCGATGAGTTCGCCCAGCAGCGGCCAGTGCCAATAGTCGAATGAAATGTTGCGATCCAGCAGGGCATTGAGCCGCGGCAGTAGCAACAGCTCCACGGCAGCCACCGCCCCCAGCATCCCCAGGGCCGCATACAGTATCGATTCGCCCATGAACTGGATGACCAGGTCCAGCCGCCGACCTCCGGCGGCCTTGCGGATGCCCACCTCGACCGCGCGCCGGGTTCCCCGCGCGGTCATCAGGTTCACGAAGTTGATGCTGGCAATGGCCAGAATCAGGGCACCGACCACGGCAATGGCCCGAAGCGCGCGTAGATCGCCCGCCGGCTTCATGGCAAATGCGCCAGGCTCACGCAGATGAATGGCGGAGATCGGCACCAGCGGCATGCTGAAGGTGATGCGCTGTTCGGCGATATGGTTCTTGGCCGACAGCTCGTCGACGAACCCTTTGATACCCTGACGCAGCATGTCGGCGGAGGCGCCGGGAGCCAGGCGCAGATAGGTATAGGCACGGTATTCATCCATGCCCTGCGCGCCGGGAATGCCCTTCGCCGAAGCAAAGACCTCGGCGTTGAGGTGGGTGTTCGAGGGCAGGTCCGCGAGCACCGCTGTCACCTGCATGGTGGTTTTGCGATCGACCTGAATGGTCTCGCCCAGCGGCAGATCACGCCCGAAGTACTTACGGGCCATGCGCCGCGTGAGCACCAGGCCGTCGGGTCGTTGCAGCGCGGTCTTCAGGTCCCCGGCAATTGCGCGCAGCGGTATGACATCGAAAAAGTTCGGATCTGCCCAGTGGAAGTGATCCTCGAACATCTCGACGTTGCCGCGGCGCAGATTCGCGCCGCCGAAAGTGTTGGTCAGGCGCGTGATGGCTTCGATCTGCGGAAATCGAAGTTTGAGCTGCGGTGCCAGTTGCCCCCGGAAGTCCTCGACTGAGTTGGAACCCTCATCGGGAGCCCTTTGCGCCATTGATATGCGGTAGATGTTCTGATAGCCGGGGATGAAGTGCTCAAAGGTCAGTTCGTGGTGCACATAGAGTGCCGCGAGTATGGCTGCCGCGAAACCGACCCCGAGCCCCACCACATTGATGACGGCATACAGGCGGTTGCGCGCGAGATTGCGCAGAGTCGCCGCCAGGTAGTTGCGGAACATTGTCGTTTGCTCCGGGGTCAGGCAGCCAGCAGCGTTTCGCTGACCACTTGGCCGTCGAGCAGTTTCACGGTGCGTGCGGCGCGCGCCGCATGAACCAGGGAGTGCGTGACCATGATCACGGTGGTACCGGCTTTGTTGATGTCGCCCAGCATGTCCATCACGGCGTTGCCGTTCTCGGTGTCCAGGTTGCCCGTGGGCTCATCCGCCAGAATCAACTTCGGCTCGCCCACCAGCGCCCGGGCGATGGCCACCCGCTGCTGCTGGCCGCCGGAGAGCTGGCTGGGAAGATGGCGGGCACGATGGGTGAGACCGACACGGTCCAGTGCCGCCGTGACGCGACGTCGGCGCTCCGTGCCGCCCATGCCGCGATAGAGCAGCGAGACTTCGACGTTCTCGGCGACATTCAGGTCGTCGATGAGGTTGAAGCTCTGGAACACGAAGCCCACGCTGCCGCGCCGCAGGCGCGTCAGTTCCTTTTCACGCAGTTTCGCGACCTCCTCGCCGAAGAACGCATAGCTGCCGCTGTCCGGGTTGTCGAGCAGCCCGAGAATGTTGAGCAGCGTCGATTTGCCGCAGCCAGAAGGGCCCATGATGGCCAGGAATTCGCCGGTGCGGACCGCGAGTGACACTGCCGACAGGGCGTGGGTCTCCACCTCTGTCGTGCGATAGATCTTGCTGATGTTCTGCAGGCTCAACATATGGCTCCCCTCTTCATTTGAGGTCGATTCTGTCGATGCGTTCCAGGCCGGTGTAATCCGAAGTGATGACTCGTTCACCTGCCGCGAGACCACTGAGAATCTCCACCTGCTCGGCATTGCGCCGACCGATCTTGATCCGGCGCCGCTGGGCGCTGTGTCCGTCGGCTTGCAGGACGAAGGCCCAGTCGCCGCCGCTGCGTTCGAGAAAGGCGCCGGCCGGCAGCACCAGGCCCGGCGCGTCGGCCCCCAGGGACAGCCTGCCCTGCAGGGTCTGACCGCGCAGTAACCCCGGGGGCGTTGCGCCAGTGAAGGCCAGATCGACTACGAAGCCGCCGCTCTTCACCTGGGGATAGACGCGCGCCACCTTCAAAGGCCATGACTTGTCGTCGATCTGGATGCTCGCGGCCTGTCCGGGCCGCACCCGCGCCAGGTAGTACTCATCGACCGTGGCCGACAACTTGTAGCCGGTGGCGGGCGTGATCTCGCCGAGGCGATCGCCGAGATTCCGGCTCTCCCCCACCGTGAGGTCCATGCTGGTCACGAGCCCACTCACCGGCGCGCGCACGGTCAGGTCTGCGAGTTTGCTGTGCGTGACCACCAGGTCCTGCTGCAGCTTCGAGATCTGCGCCTGCAGTTGCGGCAACTGCTTCTGGCGCAGGTCCTCCTGTCGGCGGTTGCTTTCCTCCTGCATCGGCCGTTGGCGCAGGGCATTGTCGAGCTCGTCCTTGATCTGATCCTGCGACTCCGCCGATACCAGGTGCTGCGCCACCAGGCCCTCGCGGCGCTCCTGGGCACGACGCAGGCGCACGATGTCGTAGTCGATCTGCGCCAGCGCCTTCTGGTTGGCCACGCGGTTCTGCTCGAGCTGCGTCTGGTAGGACTGCGACTCGGTGATGGACTGCACGAGGCGGCCCTCGCGATCGAGCACGTCGAGCTCCAGCGCCGTATTGCTCAGGGTCACCAGCGGCTGGCCCGCGGTCACGGTGTCGCCGGCCTGCACCAGGATGTGCTCGATGCGCCCGCCCTCCACCGCATCCAGGTACACGGTGTCATGCGGTACGACTTCGCCGGTCAGCGGAATGATGTCGTGATACACACCGCGCTGCACGGCGGCGATGCTGAGACTGCCGACGGGAATGCTGACGCTACGCTGTGCGGGGCCCAGCAGCAGCACAGCGGCGAGAATCACCAGGACCAGAGCGACCACACCCGCCAGTAGCTGTTGCCACAGTTTCAGCTGCCACCACGCCCGGGAACGCGGCCGATCCATGCCGGAGTGGAGCACGGCGGTGGTGGGGGGATCTTTTACGACGGCGACCATTCGCGCTAGTGTAGGGTCGCCCAGCCTTGAATAAAACTTGTCTATAATCAGTGCGTTGTGACCAACTGGCGGAATTGTCGACGCTGCGGGTGTCCGGAAGCGAACACCTGCTGCGGGTCACCGCTACCAGCAAGGGTATTCTTGGCTTTGATATTTCAACTACCGGCTGGCGTTTCATGCTCAATCACCACTGCCTGCGTCGTCACTGCCTCACGCTCATCCTGCTGCTGGGAGCGCTCGCTGCAACCAGCGGCGTCATCGCTCAGAGCAGCGACCGTCCCTGGATGAATACGCAACTGCCGGCCGACCAGCGAGCCGAGCTGGTCCTGAAGCAACTCACCTTGGACGAAAAGCTATCGCTACTGCATGGCAACGGCATGGCCAACAATCCCATGTGGACCATGCCGCTGACTCCGCTCGCCAACGGCGGGGCGGGGTACGTGTCAGGCATTCCCCGGTTGGGCATCCCGCCGCTGATCATTTCGGATGCGGCATACGGGGTTCGCGACAGCGGGATCAACGGTCGCTACTCGACCGCGATGCCTTCGAACCTGGGTGCGGCGGCGGCGTGGGATACCGCTTCGGCGTGTGAGTATGGAGCCGTCATCGGCAACGAACTGCGGGCACAGGGCTTCGACATGACGCTGGGCGGTGGCGTAGACCTGGTGCGCGAACCCCGCAACGGTCGCAGCTTCGAGTACACTGGAGAAGATCCGCTGCT
Organism: Steroidobacteraceae bacterium; assembly: GCA_035943195.1. Lineage (GTDB taxonomy): Bacteria > Pseudomonadota > Gammaproteobacteria > Steroidobacterales > Steroidobacteraceae > DAIDKA01. The sequence continues at coordinate 842 of DASZCK010000251.1, read as the reverse complement.
GGCCGGGACGCTGGATGGCAACATGATGAAGTGCGAGCAGGCTCAGCACGTTGTCGGAGATCTGAAGCACTACGCCCTGAATGATCAGGAGACGGGCCGATCCGGGGTCGATGTAATCATCTCCAAACGGGCGATGCAGGAGTCGGATCTGCTTGCGTTCCACATTGCGCTGTCGATCTCGAATGCAAGCGCCATCATGTGTTCGTACAACCGCATCAACGGTCCCTACGCGTGCGAGAATCCCTACACACTCAATGAAGTGCTGAAGCGCGACTGGGGCTTCAAGGGCTTCGTGCTGTCGGACTGGGCCGGGACTCACAGTACGCAGGCCGCCTCGCAGGCAGGGCTCGATCAGGAGCAGCCGATGGCGGACTTCTTTGGTCCGAAGCTCAAGCAGGCGGTCGATTCCGGCACCGTGCCTCTTGCCGAGATCGATGATCATGCACGACGGGTACTGTTCGCGGAGTTCAACGCCGGCATCGTCGATGACCCGCCACACAAGAGCGTAGTCGACGTCGTCAAGGGCCTCGAGGTGGCGCAGCGCGTGGAGGAGAAGAGCATCGTTCTGTTGAAGAACGAGAATGCCCTCCTTCCCATCGATGCGGCAAAGGTTCACAGCATCGCCATCATTGGCGGTCATGCCGATGTGGGCATGATCTCCGGCGGAGGTTCCGCCCAGGTGGACCCGCCCGGTGGCAATGCCATCCTGCCCCCGGGGAGGGGGGCAACTCACTGGCAGGATCACATCTGGTTCCCGACCTCACCGCTCCAGGCCCTGCGCGACCGGTTGCCCGGTACCAGGATCACCTTCGACTCCGGCGCGGACCTGACAGCGGCCGCGG
>DASZCK010000250.1:0-8764 GCA_035943195.1 Steroidobacteraceae bacterium | reverse complement strand
GGTAGCCATCGCCACCAACGCCGGCAAGGCGCCGCTATTCACCCAGGAGAAGCGCGTGGCGCTGGCGCGGCAGGTGCTCGCGGACCTGCCCAACGTCGAGGTCATCGGCTACTCCGAGCTCACCGTGGACTTCGCGCGCCGCCATCAGCTGACGGTGATCATCCGCGGCCTGCGCGCCATTTCGGATTTCGAATTCGAATTTCAGCTGGCCAACATGAACCGGCACTTGTGCCGCGACATCGAGACGGTGTTCCTGACGCCCCAGGAACAGTTCACGTTCATTTCTTCTTCTTTGGTGCGCGAGATCGCCGTGCTGGGGGGCGACGTGCACGAGTTCGTGCACCCGCTGGTGCTCGATGAGCTGCGGAAACTGCGCCGCGCTTGAGTTTGCGCGGCAGTCGCGGCAGCTTCACTGATTCCTGCGGAGCTGGCAGCCGCCCGGCCCGCGACAGATCCACCGCCCGCCACAGGTACCAGGCCGCAGCGCTGCGATGAGGCGCCCAGCGCTCCCCGTACAGCGCGAGCAGCTTCGGCGTCGGCATCTTCTTCAAGCCATAGGCGAGTTGGAAACCCATCCGCACCCCGAAGTCATCCACCGGCAGTACATCGGGCCGCCGCAGCTGGAACAGCAGCAGCATCTCCACCGTCCAGCGGCCGATGCCCCGCACCGCGGTGAGGCGCTCGATGATTTCAAGGTCGCTCAAGGCATGCAGCGCATCATGGACCGGAACCACACCGTCCAGGGTCTTGGCCGCGAGGTCGCGCAGTGCCTTGATCTTTGAGAACGAGAACCCCGAGGCACGCAGTGCCGCGTCCTCGAGCGTCAGCAGGCCCTCGGGAGAGGGGAAGATGCCCTGGCCACAGGTGGTCACGAAACGCTTCAGGATCGACTGCGCGGCCTTGCCGTTCAACTGCTGGTGGGCGATGGCGCGCGCCAGGGCCTCGTACGGGGACTGATCCTCCCGCGCTCCGATCTCAAAGGGACCGGCCGCGGCGATCAGCTGCTTCATCACCGGATCGACGGCACCGAGATGGGTGATGATCGCAAGCGTCAAGAGTTCACCTCTGGCAGGTCGGACAGAAATAGGTGGAACGCTGGCCCTGGATGAAACTGCGGATCGGCGTCCCGCAGTTGCGGCAGGGCTCTGCCGCACGCTCGTACACAAAGAGTTTCTGGCGGAAGTAGCCCGGATTGCCATCCGGGTTGACGTAGTCGCGCAGCGTGGTGCCGCCGACCCGGATGGCCTGCCTCAGCACCTTGCGGATGGCGGCCACCAGGCGTGCAATCTCCTGCCGCTTCAGGCCGCGGCTCTGGCGACGCGGGCGGATGCCGGCATGAAACAGCGCTTCGCTGGCGTAGATGTTGCCGACGCCGGTCACCACCTGGCCATTCATGATCAGTTGCTTCACCGACACTTTGCGACGCCGCGAAGCCCTCCACAGGTACTCGGCATCGAATGCCGCCGCGAAGGGTTCGGGCGCGAGCTTCGCAAGCAACGGATGGGCCTGCGGATCACCGGTGACGTAAATGACACTGCCGAAGCGGCGCGGATCGTTGAAGCGCACGGTGTGGCCGGAGGTGAGGGCGAGGTCGATGTGATCGTGCAGTTCGACCGGCAGGGCGCTGGGGACGATGCGCAGGCTCCCGGACATTCCCAGGTGCCACAGCACGGTGCCGTGCGTCAGGCGCAGCAACAGGTACTTGGCCCGACGCTCGACCGCCTCGACCCGTTGGCCGGCCAGCGTCTGCGGTAGGCGCGCATCGACTGGCCAGCGCAGACGATGGTCGTGCACGGTCAATCGCAGGATGGTCTGACCCGCCAGGTGCGGTTCCAGGCCGCGGCGCGTGGTCTCGACTTCGGGAAGCTCGGGCATGGCGGCTTGAGGGTACTACGAATGCAGTGCCCGCAGCCTGCGGGCTTCCTGCAGTTGCCACCACAAGAGCGGCGGCAGGCCACACAGCACTTCGCGGGCGCGCTTCACTGCCGACACCGCCAGCGCGAGTTCAGTGCTGATTCCCAGCGCGTGTCCGAACAGCACCAGCGTTGCTTCCTGTACCCCAAGACCCGCCGGGACGATGAAGGCCAGGTGGCGCACCGCCTGGGTGAGTCCCTCGAGCATGATCGAGGAAGCCGCGCTCACCGGATGTTCAAACAATCGCAGCGCCCACCAGATCTCGAACGACGCGGAGGCCAGTGCCACGAACTGCAGGCTACCGGCGAGAAGCAGAGTCCCCACCCGAGAGAGGCAGGCACGCAGATCCGCGTCCAGCGACAGCGCGGTATCGGCGCCGCTGAGTCCCACCATGGGGCGCAGAAATCGCTGCAGGCGCTGGAACACCGAGCCGTAACGCAACAACAGCAACGATGCGACCGGTATCGGTAGGCTCAGCGCCAGCACCACGACGACCGCGTGATGATCGCCGCCGGCCTGCGACCCCAGCAGGATCAGCGTGGCCAGCCCGCCGAACAAATACACCGCGATCAGCGTGAGCACGATTTCGGCGATGATCGTGGCGCTGACCGGCGCGATGGCGAGGCCACGCCAGCGCATCAGCCGCACACCCACCACGCTGCCGCCGAGGCTGGCGACCGGCAGCAGCCGATCCACACCCTCGCGCACCGTGGTCACGAGCAGCACGTAGCCGAAGCGGGCCTTGTTGGCAGTATCGAAGGGCCGCAGCATGGCGCGCCAGCCGACGGCATAGAGTGCGAAGAAAATGAGACGATAGGGAGCCAGCCACAGCAGGACGGGACTGGCCAGTTTCCAGGTCCGCAATAGCGCCGGCAGGTCGGCATGCACGACCAGCACGGTGAGCAGCGCGAGGCCCAGCAGCCCCGCGATATATGCCGCCAGCTTCACACCGCGTCCGGGTTAGGCAATGCGGCGCATGACGCCGGTCCCGTCGACGTGGAAACTCGCGCCACGCCAGGTCACGCGGCGACAGAAGAAGCTCTGGCCCCAGTGCCAGCACAACAACAGATCGCGCATGGGCACCAGCGCCAGGTCCGCGAACAGCGGCCGGCCGCGTCCGCGGCGTTGGACCAGATGCAGGGCAACGCGCGCGGCCGCCGTGACCCACAACAGCGTCCAGGTCAGCAAATGCCAGCGGCCGGACAGCAGCGCCAGGCCCAGCGCGGCCAGCGGCAGGCTGAAGGTGAGGAAGATCATCCGGAAGCTCCAGGGGCTGACCGCGTGCAAGGTGCGATTCCAGCGCAGTTCGTGGCGACTGAGCGCGGCGAAATCCGGTTCGTGATGCTGCGCCTGGAGTTCATAGGAGGAGAGCACGATCCGCAGGCCCAGTTTCCTGATCAGCTGCCCCAGCTGATAATCATCGGCCAGGTGATCGGCGAAAGCCGGCAGACCGCCGATGGCATCCAGCGTGGCGCGCCGGAGACACAGGGTCTGGCCCGAGGCGTAGTCCTGGTGACCGAACAGCCATGCCACCATCACCGAGGGGAAATACCACTCGTTGATGTACATGGCGCCCAGTCGCGACCACAGGCCGGGGGTCGGGACATCGTAGGACAGGCAGGTCACCAGGCCCACGCCGCTATCCCCAAGCGGCGCCGTCACCGCGGCCAGATAGTCCGGTCCCACGGTGATATCGCTGTCGGCGATGAGCAGCACCGGATGACGGGCCACGGCCATCATATTGATGAGATTGCTGCTCTTGTTGTTGTGCCCGTGGCGTTGCGGGTTCACGACCACATCGATGGCAAGCTGGGGGAACTGCGCGGCCAGTCGCGCCACGATGGCGAGCGCGGGGTCGGCCGCATCCAGCGTGCCGAAGACCAGCTGGTAGGAGTGGTAGCGCTGCTCACAGAAGGAGCGCAGGTGCTCGTAGAGCGCCGGCTCATCACCGCATAGGGGTTTGAGGATGGTGACGGGCGGCTGCGGCCCGTTCAGCCGCGGCGCGCGGCCGGCGAACCTACGCCAGGCGAGCGCCCCGATGAGCACCGCGAGCGCGTAGCCCGCCGCGATGCCGAGACAGGCCCACCCGGCTACCGTGCAGATGAACTGGGCCAGAGTCATGGGCGCTCAGTGCGCGCGTCATGCCTGATGGGCCCGCAGGAAGCGGAAGAACTCCACGCCCTCGCGCAGGCGGCGCTTCATCATCTCCCAGCTGCCCAGCATCTCGCGCACGATTTCCCAGATCTTGCCGGGGCGGAAGTAGAAGCGCTTGTAGAACACTTCCATGCTGTGAAAGATCTGTTCCTTCGACAGATGCGGATAGCTGATGGCGGCGAGCTGCACGCCGTGATCATTGACCAGGTTGACCGCGTCATTTTCCTGCAGCCAGCCGTTCTCGACCGCCTGACGATACAGGGTGGTGCCCGGGTAGGGCGCGGCGAGCGACACCTGGATGGTGTGCGGATTGATTTCCTTGGCGAACTTGATGGTCTTCTCGATGGTCTCGGTGGTCTCACCCGGCAGCCCCAGGATGAAGGTGCCGTGGATCAGGATGCCGAGCTTGCGGCAGTCCTCGGTGAAGCGCCGTGCGATGTCGGTACGCAGGCCCTTCTTGATGTTCAGCAGGATCTGATCATCGCCGGATTCGTAGCCGACCAGCAGCAGCCGCAGACCGTTCTCCTTCATGACCTTCAGGGTCTTGTAGGGAACATTGGCCTTGGCATTGCAGCTCCAGGTCATGCCCAGCTCCCCCATGCCCCGTGCGATCGCCTCGACGCGCGCCAGCGCCGAACTGTCGGTGAAGGTGTCATCATCAAACATGATCTCCTTCACTTGCGGCATGTGCTCCTTGATCCAGCGTACTTCGGCGATCACGTTCTGCGCCGAGCGTACCCGGTAGCGGTGCCCGCCCACGGTCTGGGGCCACAGGCAAAACGTGCACTTGGAGCGGCAGCCGCGACCGGTATAGAAGCTCACATAGGGATGCTTCAGGTAACCGATGAAGTAGTTGGAGATCTTGAGGTCGCGCTGGTACACCGGCGCCACGAACGGCAGATCGTCCATGTTCTCGATCATCGCGCGCGGCAGGTTGTGGACCACCTTACCGGATGCGTCGCGATAGGAGAGGCCCTTGATGCTCTCGAGCGCCGCACCCTCCGCCACTTCCTTGCAGGTGTAGTCGAATTCCTCGCGGCACACAAAGTCGATGGCCGTGGTGGCTTTGAGCGAGCCCTCCGGATCGACCATGGGTTTGGCGCCGACCAGCCCGATCAGCACCTGCGGATTGTCCTCTTTGAGCAATTCGGCAAAGCGCGCATCGGTGGGAAACGATGGCGTGCTGGTGTGCATGATGACCAGCTCGTAGTCGCGGGCGATCCGCCGTGCGGCATCGACCGTCAGCTCATCGGCGGGCGCGTCCACGACCCGCGATCCCGGCACCATGGCGGCCGGCTGGGCGAGCCATGTAGGGAACCAGAAAGATTTGATCTCGCGCTTGGCCTGATAGCGCGAGCCGGCGCCGCCATCGAATCCTTCAAACGAGGGCGCCTGCAGGAACAGGGTCTTGAACGGGTGGCCGGGCGGGGACTGGGAATTCATTGAGTCTTCCATGCGCAATAAGGAGAGGTCAGGGTTCCGACTATACTTTACATTGCAAAGTTCAAGACACCTGGCTGGACATATCCGCAGAAATTACCGCCAAGCCCAGGCCCTTCTAGCCTCAGAAGCCGAAGTGTTACCCTTGTGGCATTGCAGTGCAAACGGAACCTCAAGGCACCCGCATGCGCCTTCATCCCACCGGTAAATTCGACAATCACGCCGCTGCCTACCAGCATATCGAGGTGCGCCCGCTGGCGGCTTCCATGGGCGCGGAAATCTGCAATCTGCAGGCCGCGGAAGTCACCGACGCGCAGTTCGCGGAAGTGCGCCACGCGCTGTTTCGTCACAAGATGATTTATCTGCGCGGCCAGCGGCTGACGCATGAGTCCCACGAGGGCTTCAGTCTGCGTTTCGGCCCCTTCGCGGAGGATGCCTATACCCAGGGCGTGCCCGGCCACCGCAATGTGCATCCCCTCATCAAGGAGGCCGACGATCCATCCAAGATGGTATTCGGCGAGGGCTGGCATACCGATTCGCCGTTTCTGCCGGAGCCGCCGGCCATCACCAGCCTGCGCTCGGTGCAGATCCCGCCCTTCGGGGGTGACACCACCTGGGCCAACTCGGCGCTGGCCTATGCCAATCTGAGCGATGCCTATCGCCAGATGATTGCGGGCCTCAAAGTACATTTCTCGCTGCGTGATGTGCTGCGCTCGGCCCAGGAGGCCGTGCAGGTCGGGGACAGCCCCATCGGACAGCTGGCTGCCACCCGCGGCGCCGAGAAACTTTCGGAGAGCCTGACGCGCAAGATCAAGGGCAACTTCCACCCGCTGGTGCGTACCCATCCGGTCACCGCAGAGAAGGCTCTGTACGTCGATCCGTCATACGGCATCGGCATCGAGGGCATGCATGACGAGGAAGCCGCGCCGATTCTCAAATATCTGACCGATTATCTGATTCAGCCGGTCTTCGCCTGCCGCCTGCGCTGGGAGCCCAACATGCTGGCACTGTGGGACAACCGTCTGTGCGTGCATCAGGCTTACAACGACTACCCGGGGTATCGGCGCGAGCTCTACCGGACCACCGTGCGCGGCGAGAAGCCGGCCTGACGGCGCGCCTTCAGGGGACGAGATCGCGCACCAAGCGCCGGGCGATATTCGCGCGCTCCGAGGCGAGCGACCGTTCCGGCGTATACAGCATTTTCAGGAACGCATGATCCCAATCGCTCATGCCGCCCGGGGCTGCCTGCGCAGGCCCATCGAACAGCTTCAGTATGGTCTGGGCATCGCCCAGGCGCGCGGTATGCTTGATTTCTGCAAGGCTCATCATGGCCACGTAGTCGGCGAACTGACCCTGCGTCAGGCCCTGTAGCTGCCGCGCATCCGCGACGACGGTCACCGGTCCGATTCCCCACACCGAGTTGTCGCTGCGGCTCACCGCCAGTGCCCCGCTCGTCGACACCATATGCGCGTTGTACCAGACCCGCACCGGGCGGGCCGAGTCGATGAAGGCATTGACCGTAATCGTAGACGCGTTGCCGAATACAGCCGCAAAATAGCGATTCTGCATGGCCCGCAGCAGCTCCTGAGGATGGGTCGTCACGTAAATGAAAAGCGTGGGCCGGCAGTGCTCGCTGGCCACCGGCGCCGCGGAGGCCTGGGTGATCTGCGAGATGCGCACGCGGACGAACTCCTCCTGGTCCCGTGACAGGCCTGACACCAGCGGGCAGACCGGCGTGTGCCAACGGGGCAATATTGCGCCGTTCTCCAGCGCCGTAATGCCGAATACAAAGGTGGCCGCCTTCTGCACCAGCTCGTTGCGCTGCGCCCAGCTCAGCCTGGAGTGCTGCGCGGTCACCGTGACTTCTTCGAGCGGCACCGAGTCGGTCGGTGCAGAGGATGGCTCGGCGCCGGCCGCGACCTGCGCGCCGGCAACTGCCGCCAGCGCGGCGATGATCAGGATGAGCGACCCTCGTGACATGTGAGGCTCCTGATGGGGCTGCCCATTATGCCACCCAAAGGGTGTTACTACGCAGCTGACCCTTGAATTGTTACAGCCCAGTCTAGAACAGCGTTTTTAAACGATTTAGCCTGGTTTCCTGATTTTCCAGTCGCTTAACAGCAAGTACCCTGCACAGGATGCTTGCCCAAATGCCTCGAAAATGGACCCCGCCCTACCTCAAAGGGCTCGCCGAAAATCGATCGCGGATTGCGGGGGACGTTGATCGCTACCGGTCGGGGTTCGCGCAACTTCGCCGTAAACTTGCCGAAAGCACTCGGGAGCTTGAGGCGTGCGATAGCCTCATTCGCCGCATCGATGCGCGTCTCGATCCGACGCAGATCGAAACAAATATGGGTCAAAGCACCCATTACCCGGACGGCAAGCGCGGAATTTTGATCGAGTTTCTTAGCCAGGAACTGGCTAAAGCCGCACCAGGGTCGATGACTACCGACGAGCTCGTTGTTGAGTTACAGCTTCAGATTGGGCTTAGCTTCGTGTCCCCCGAAGCGCAGAAGAAATGGACGCATAACTCACTAACGCGTCAGCTGAATATGTTTGTGAAGCAGGGGCTAGTTGAACGGCTTCATAGTGGCCTATTCCGAAGCAACAGCATTAGCCGTTGGCGCTGGAAACAATCAAACGTCACCACCTTGGCTGACCTTAAAGCACAGGTCGAAGCCACTGGCGGTACCGTGATCCAAGGCGATGATGACGAGCCTAGCTGAGCGCCACGCAGGCGTTCGCCTCTATGCGTAAGACCTCCGCATATCTCAAAGGCCTGGCCGAGAACCGGGCTTGTTTGGCTGGCGATATTGAGCGATTGGAAGCTATTGCCACCCAGATTGGGAGCGCGTTGACTTTGGCACGGCGCCAGCTGGAGGGCTGTGATCTGCTTATACGCAGATTTGACGGACGATTGGATCCGACCCTAATTGAGCCCATTAGGTCCTGGAAAGGACGACGAGGCAAGCGCGGGACCCTCCAGCAGACCATCATCGAAATCGTCCGGACAGCCGCCCCGAATGCCGTAACAACCACGGAGATAGCCGTCGATTTGCAGGTAAAATTCGAGATCTATTTTGAGAGCCCGCAGGCTTATCAAACTTGGCTTCACGACTCTGTCACCAGACGGCTTAAGCACCTGGTTGCGCGCAATGTTCTTGAGCGTCTTCATGATCCTGCGGCAACTACCGTGGAGGTCGGCCGTTGGCGTTGGAAAGAGGATTGCGCCCCTTCCTTGGCCCACTTGAAGGCG
>DASZCK010000249.1:0-16483 GCA_035943195.1 Steroidobacteraceae bacterium | reverse complement strand
CTATCGAGGCTATTGCCATCCACATTGGACGTGCCGACCACTTGGCCGAGAGTGTTGATTCCATAACCGATGCTGCCGCTGCCGTTCAGGGAACCCAGATCCTTCATTTGCCCATTGCTGGAGAGGAACGCGTCCAATTGCCCGCTTGCGGTTTGTGCCGTTCCGGTCACTTGACCGGCGTTGTTGATGGCGTTGCCAAAACTCTGGGCACCGCCCAGGGTGCCTAAATCTGTAACGCTGCCGTTGACATAGACATAGGCGTGAAACAGATCGTTTTGCGCGGGGCTCGGAATGAAGCTGCCAACGATGGTGCCACCGTTGTTTATGCCAGCGGCTTGAGCACCCGGACCTATGTTGGGAGCGGTCATCGACCCATTGCTATATAGGAATGGGGGTTCGCCACCGCCCGGAGCGGTGCTACGACCGACTACCTGGCCGCCGTCATTCAGGCTGACCCCATAGCTTTCATTGACCGGGACGTTGGAAGGAGGATATCCCGGCTCGCTGCCCAGGGTCCCAATTGAGGTCAGCGCGCCATTGTTATAGACCGCGGCGACAGTGACGACGCCGGGGGTGCTACTGGTCCCCGCAATTTCTCCAGAATTGTTTATCGCGTTGGGTATGAAGTCATTTGCCAGCGCTGTCGTCACACCGTTGCTGTAGAGGTACCCGACGGTTCCAGATTGAGTGAAGCTGAAACCCACGACCTGACCGGCATTGTTGATCGGGGTGCCGCCCATCGTATCGGAGCCGTCGGACAGTCCGACTGCAAAGGGCAGCTCGATCGCGGTATAGGTCTGAGCGTGCACGGCGATTGCCTGGATTAGAAGCCACGTCCCGATCAGCCATTTCAACTTTGAGTTCATTGTCGGCTACTCCCAGACGGGACCCCGTCCATTGCGTTGGGGAGCGTAGGGCTGCAAAGGCGCGGACCCAATGCACCACGGCCCCGGTGCGGTGTCGGAGAACCCTTACATGAGGACTCGAAGCGCGCCGGAGATATCAGGCGAAACGGGCGCGGCGGCTGAACCAAGGCACAAGGTGCCTCGGCCTCACATCGTGTGCGTGGCCTTGTCACCGGATAGCGCGCCGGCCAGGTACGTCTCGATCTTTTTCTGGGTCTGGCCGCGGTCCTGTTCGCTGAACTGGACGCCGATGCCCGCGGTGCGCTTGCCCTGCGCGCCCTTGGGCGTCACCCAGATCACCCGCCCGGCCACCGGCAGTTTCTCGTCCTCACCCATCAGGTTCAGCAGCATGAAGACCTCGTCACCGAGGCGATAGTTGCTGTTGGTGGGAATGAACAGGCCCCCATTGCGCACAAAGGGCATGTACGCCAAGTACAAGGCACTTTTGTCCTTGATGGTGAGCGTGAGTAGTCCGGGTTTTGGTCCCATTGCGCTAATTTAACTTACACAACAAGCGAGCGTAACAGGCTTTCCAGCACCAGCGACCGGTTCACCGGAGTGGTCAGGGCCGCCCGCAGGTTGCGTAACTGGTCCAGTAGATCGAACAGCCGAGTGACATTTGACCCCGGTTCGGGGCGACCCGGGTGCGCACCATCCCGCATTTCCAGGGAATATGTTCCGGCGCCGAGGGCGCCGCGGATGCGTTCCGTGAGCCAGTTCTCAAAGCAGGCGAGCCGCAGCGCCAGCTCGCTACGGTTCCAACTGTCGGCCAGATGCGCCGCATCCGCGCGGCGGGATGTGAGTTCGGCAAGCCCCGTCAGGGTCTCATCCCGAACCTGCAGTACCGCCTGCGGGTCCAACTGCGCCGCCAGCAGCGGCGCGTTGCCGATGACATCCAGGACAGCCTCCCAGGGACCGTCGCCCACAAACTGGCGCAGCCACTGCAGCGCGGGATCGCGCTCCGGAGTGCGGATGCGCAAGCGCTGGCAGCGACTCAGAATGGTCGCGGGCAGCCGCGAAGGCTGCTGGGCAACCAGTATCAGCAAGGTGCCCGCCGGAGGCTCCTCGAGCAGTTTGAGCAGGGCATTGGCGGCGTTCCAGTTCAGGGCATCGGCGGGATCGATCAGGGCCACCTTGTAGCCACCCTGGTGGCTGGCCAGCGCCAGGTGCGCTGCGAGTTCGCGCGCCTGTTCGATGCGAATCTGCTTGGATTCCTCGATGAGTCCCACATTAGTGAAATCCGGGTGACGCTCCACCGCTTGCGCACCCAGCACCCGCTGGGCTAGCCATTGGGCCAGCTGCGGACCGCCCGCTCCGGGGGCGTCCTGGATCAGCAGGGCATGCGGCAGCCGCTGCTGCTCGACGGCCAGCAGCAACTGCCCGCGCGCAGCCGCGAGCCAGGGCGCGGCGTCTATGGGGCTGGCGGCCACGGTCGATCCGGACGCCGTTGCAATGCCTCAAGCGCCGCCGCGACGCTGGCCTGAACCTGCGGCAGGTCACGGCCGGCGTCCACCACGCAGAAACGCGCGCCCTCGGCACGCGCCAATTGCAGATACGCCGCCCGCACCCGTTCGAAGAAAGGTGCGCGCTCCTGCTCAAAACGATCCGAGGGCCCGCGGCGCGCCTGGGCGCGGGCAAGCCCGAGGTTTACCGGCACATCCAACAGCAGGGTCAGGTCGGGGGTAAGGTCCGCATGCACCAGCTGCGCCAGTACCTCGATGCTCGCCGGATCGATGCCGCGCCCTGCGCCCTGGTAGGCCCGGGTGGCATCGGTAAAGCGATCGCAGATCACCCACTCTCCGCGTGCCAGCGCCGGACGGATCAGGTTCGCCAGGTGAATGCTGCGCGCCGCAAACATGAGCAGCAGCTCCGCCGCCGGCGCAATCGACTCGCCATCGGCCTTCAGAACCAGCTCGCGCACCCGCTCCGCCAGCGGCGTGCCGCCGGGCTCCCGGGTCAGCACCGCGGGCTGGCCCCGCGCCTCGAGCCACACCTTGATATAGGCCGCCACGGTCGACTTGCCCGCCCCCTCGATGCCCTCCAGGGTGATGAAGCGGCCGGGCCGGCTCAAGGGTGCCCCGCGGCACCGCGCAGCTTCTGCACGTAGTGCTGCACGGCGAGATTGTGTTCGGCGAGCGTGGCCGAAAAATGGTGCCCGCCCTGTCCGTCGCCGGTGGCCACGAAGTACAGGTCCCCGGTCTCCTCCGGGCGCACCACCGCCAGCAGCGCCGCCCGGCCCGGCAGGGCAATCGGCGTGGGCGGCAGACCCTCGCGGGTATAGGTGTTGTAGGGCGTGTCCGCTGTCAGGTCACGTTCGTGGATGTGCCCATCATAAGCCGCACCCAGGCCATAGATCACCGTGGGGTCAGATTGCAGCCGCATGTCCTTGCGCAGGCGCGCGATGAAGACCCCGGCAATGCGCGGCCGCTCGGCGGGTAGCCCGGTTTCCTTTTCCACCACCGAGGCCAGTATCAGTGCCTGATAAGGTGTCTGCAGCGGCAGGTCGGCGCTGCGCAGGTCCCAGGCCTGGGCCAGGGCGTCAGCCATGGCACTGTAGGCCTGCTTCAGGATCTGCACGTCGGTGGTGCCGGCGGCAAAGCGATAGGTATCCGGGAAAAAGCGGCCCTCGGGAGATTCGTCAGGATGACCGATGGCCGCCATCACCTGCGCGTCGCTTTGGCCCTTGAGCAGCGAGTGGACGTACTGATCCTCCTCCAGCTGGCGTCGCAGATCGCTGAAGCGCGTGCCCTCCACCACCGTGAGCTGCTCCAGGATCACGCGGCCCTGCTCGAGCATCTCGATGACCTCGCTGGCACTGGCGTGCGGGTCGACCTCGTAGTCGCCAGCCTTGATGACGAGCGTGCGGCCTGTCAGGCGCAGGTACAGCTGCGTGCACAGCGCACACCGCAGCGCGCCCACGCTCTGCAGTCGGCCCAGCACGCTGCGCACGCTCAAGCCCGGCGCCACCGTGACCCGCAGTACCTGGGGCGCCGGTCCCGGGGCCTCGAACTGCGTCGTCAGCCACAGCGAGCCGGCCCCCGCCGCACCCAGCAGCAGCAGCAGCACGACTGAAATCCAGATGAGCTTACGCATCAGGTGTCTCGAGCAGCGGCTGCAGCTGCTGCTGCAAGCGGCGCGTTACCGGGCCGACGCTGCGCTCGCGTCCGTCCAGGCAGCGCACCGGCCAGATGCCGATACGCGCGTTGGTGAGAAAAATCTCCCCGGCCGCTGCCAGCGCCGTCGCACCCAATACCGTCTCGGTGACCGCCAATCCGGCGGCCTGCGCTTCGCGCATGACCACCCGGCGCATGACGCCGCAGACTCCAGCGTGGGTCAGCGCCGGCGTCACGATCCCCCCTGCCATGACCAGAAACACATTGCTCATCGTGCCTGAGATCAGCCATCCGGAGCTACTGAAAACCAGGGCCTCATGGATCGCCGGATCACGCCACTCGCTGCGGATCAGCACCTGTTCGAGCCGGTTCAGGTGCTTCAGGCCCGCGAGCGCCGGGTTTTCACCCAGACGGCCCTGGGCGGTGCGCACCACGACGCCCTGCGCCCAGAGCGCGGGATCCGCCGCCGGCCAGGGATATTGCAGCAGCAGCACGCGCGCCTGCTCGTCGCCTTGTGGCCCGTAACCGCGGGCCGTCGCGCTGCCGCGGGTGAGGATGAGCTTGATGATGCCGTTCGGCGCCGCTGCTGCCAGCTCGCGTATCCGCATCGCCAGGCCCGCAAAATCCTGGTAGCGGATGCCTAAGCGCTCGCAACCGGTGGCGAGTCGCTCCAGGTGCAGCGACAGGAAACGCGGCCGGCCGGCGCGACAGGCAATGGTCTCGAACAGGCCATCGCCGTAGTGCAGTCCGCGGTCCTGGACATCAAGGGTATTCACGGCACGTGATCAAACACGGCGAGCATGCCGCGGGCCTTGGCGCGGGTCTCGTTCAGTTCGCGCTCCGGATCCGAGTCCGCGACGATACCGCCGCCGGTGCGCAGGGTGATCTGCGAGTCCGCGACCGTCATGGTGCGAATGAGGATGTTCAGGTCCATTTCCCCGCCCGGCGTGAGATAGCCCAAGGAGCCATAGAAGGCCCCGCGCCCCGCACCCTCCAGTTCGGCGATGACCTGCATGCAGCGGAACTTCGGGCAGCCGGTGATGGTGCCACCCGGGAAGACGGCCCGCAAAGCCCCGATGGGCGTCACCCCCTCGCGCAGGCGACCTTGCACATTGGACACGATGTGATGCACGTGGGCGTAGGTTTCGGTGACCATCAGCTCGTTGACGATCACACTGCCGGCCTCGCACACGCGCCCGAGGTCATTGCGCTCCAGGTCGATGAGCATGATGTGCTCTGCCCGCTCCTTGGGGTGCGCCACCAGCGCCGCCGCCTCCGGCGCATCCTCGCCAGGTCGCAGCGTCCGCGGTCGTGTTCCGGCGATGGGCCGCGTGTCCACTTCCCGGCCACTCACCCGCAACAGCCGCTCCGGGGAGGAGCTGAGCACACTCACCCCGTCCCATTGCAGGAGCGCGGCGAACGGGGCGGGATTGCGCGCCCGCAGCCGTTCATACAGCAGTGCCGTATCCAGCGCCTGCGCATGGGCCGGCGCGCCCGCCGCCGCCGCCGGCCGCACCCGCCAGGGTCGCGACAGATTCGCCTGGTAGATGTCGCCGGCGCGGATGTAGTCCTGGGCGCGCCGTACGCGCTCGAGATAGCGCGCGGGATCTTCCTCGATGACCTCGAAGGCCGGCTGTGCGGACTGCGCGAGCGGCACGCGCGCGCCCTGGCGCTGCGCATCCGTCACCACCTCATCCAACAGGCCCTGCGCCCCGGGTTCGGCGACCGCCCAGACGCTGTCACTCGCCAGCACGTGCACCAGCGCGCACGGCGTGCGCAGCGCAAAGGCGGTCCACGGCAAGGGCGTCGGCGGCAGACGCAGATGCGGCTCAATATCCGCCGCGACTTCATAGCCCAGGAACACCACCCACCCTGGTGCGAAGGGCACGCCCGTCTGTCGCGCCACCTGCAGCGCCGACTCGCGCGCCGTCTCAGCTACGGCACTCTGCCGCCACCAGCTCTCCAGCGCATCGAGAAAGGTACCCGCAGCCGGCTGCATGCCCATACCCTGCACGCGCCCATCCGCGCGGCTCCACAGGGCCGCTTGTGGCTGCGCCGCGAGGATGGTGACTTTGCCCAAGGGACCGGCGACCGCGCTTTCCAGCAGCGCCGGGTAGCGCCGCGGATTGACCACCGCCAGCTGTCGCAGGACCGCGGGCGACACATCCAGCCGTCGCGCCACAGGTGGATTCACGGTTCAGCCGCTGAAGCGGCGGAAGATGAGGGTACCGTTGGTGCCGCCGAACCCGAACGAGTTCGAGAGCGCCACATCGATCGGCATCTGGCGTGCGGTGTTGGGCACGAAGTCCAGATCACAGTCCGGATCGGGCGTTCGATAGTTGATGGTGGGCGGCGCGACGTTGTCGCGGATCGCGAGAATACTGAAGATTGCCTCGAGCACGCCCGCGGCGCCCAGCAGATGTCCGGTCATGGACTTGGTCGAGCTCACGGCCACCTTGTGGGCATGGGCGCCGAAGGTGCCCTTGATGGCCGCCGTTTCGGCCTTGTCACCCAGCGGCGTCGAGGTCGCATGGGCGTTGATGTACTGGATGTCGCCGGGATTCAATGCCGCATCGCGCAGCGCGTTGCTCATGGCCAGTGCGGCGCCGGCGCCATCCTCGGGCGGCGCGGTGATGTGGTAGGCGTCGCTGCTCATGCCGAACCCGGCCATCTCGGCGTAGATCTTCGCGCCACGCGCACGCGCGTGTTCCAGATCTTCGAGCACGACGGCGCCGCCGCCGTCGCTGAGCACGAAGCCATCGCGGTCCTTGTCCCAGGGGCGGCTCGCCTCGGCGGGTGCATCGTTGCGGCTGGAAAGGGCCTTGGCCTGCGCGAAGCTGGCGAGACCGCACACCGTGGTGGCCATCTCCGAGCCGCCGGCGATGATCAGGTCGGCGTCGCCGTACTGGATGGCGCGCATGCCGAAGCCGATGGCATGGGTGGAGGTAGTGCAGGCGCTGACCACGCCGAGGTTCGGTCCCCTGAGGCCATACTTGATCGACAGATGGCCGGCGATCATGTTGATGATGGTGGCCGGCACGAAGAACGGCGAGATGCGGCGCGGATTGTGTGCCTTGAGGTATTCACCGTATTCGGCTTCGATGGTGCCCAGGCCACCGATGCCGGCGCCCATGATGGCGCCACAGCGCGTCGCGTCGCCCTTCGACACATCGAAGCCCGAATCGACCATGGCCTGCATGCCTGCGGCGACGCCGTAGTGCATGAAATCATCCATGCGGCGCGCGTCCTTGGGCGAGATGTAGGCGGCCAGATCGAAGTCGTGGACCTGCCCGCCGAAACGCACCGGGAATGCGGAGACATCGAAGCGCGTGATCGGACCGATGCCGCTGCGCCCGTTCAAAATGGCGTCCCAGGCGGTCGGCACGGTGCTGCCAACCGGAGAAACCAGACCCATACCTGTTACGACGACGCGACGTTTACTCACTCGCAGCCCCGGCACTCAACCTTAAGATGGAACAGTTCTTGCGAACGATCAATAACGCGAGGCGTGGGCGGCCGTGAGGGCCGCCGTCCAAGGCAACGCGTGCGCAGCCTCTACGCCTTGCTACGACGCTCGTTGATGTAGTCGATGGCCTGTTGAACCGTCGTGATCTTCTCGGCATCTTCGTCCGGAATCTCGATCTCGAACTCTTCCTCGAGAGCCATGACCAGTTCGACCGTATCCAGCGAGTCCGCGCCCAGATCGTCGACGAACGAGGCGTCATTCGTGACCTGTTCAGCCTTGACGCCCAGTTGCTCCGCGACGATGGCCTTTACCTGCTGCTCAACGGTGCTCATTACGCGATTGTCCTTGTGAAGAATGGTCTCATGCGCCAGCCGATGGTCGGCGGCACGGGCGCGGTATTGTAGGGGAACACCCCCCTGTCTGCCAGCACGGCTAAGCGTGCGGGAGTGGTTGTTTTTTCAGGCGAAACACTCTTGCAAAAGACCGGCGCCCCCCCAATAGGCACGGCCGCCGCCCAATGTGGCTATTTTCCAACGTTGGCCGCCGGAAGGCCACTTAGGGTCGCTAGGGCATGTACAGGCCCCCGTTTACGTGCAGGGTCTCCCCGGTGATATACCCCGCCTGCGGCGAGGCCAGGAACAGTACCGCCGATGCAACATCGGCCGCCGTGCCCAGCCGCTCCATCGGAATGCGACCCGTGAGCGCCGCGCGCTGCTCCTCGGAGAGGGCTTTGGTCATATCCGTATCAATGAATCCCGGCGCCACCGCGTTGACCGTGATGCCGCGCGAGGCGACCTCCTGGGCCAGCGATTTGGTGAATCCGAGAATGCCGGCCTTGGCGGCCGCGTAGTTCACCTGCCCGGGATTGCCGGTAACCCCAACGATGGACGTGATGTTGATGATGCGGCCGCGACGCTCCTTCATCATGCGCCGCAATACGCCCTTGGAGAGGCGATACACCGCGGTCAGATTGGTGGCGATGACCTGGTTCCAGTCGTCCGGCTTCATCCGCAGCAGCAGCCCGTCGCGGGTGATGGCGGCGTTGTTGACCAGGATACTGGGCATGCTGGCGCTGGCCTCAAGGTCGGCGAGCAGGGCATCAATGGAGGCATCGCTCGCGACGTCCAGCACCGCGCCGCGCCCATTGAGGCCGTTGGCCGTAAAGGTGGCCGTGAGCTCGGCAGCGCCGGCCTCACTGGTGGAGGTGCCGATGACACGCGCGCCGGCCGCGGCCATACCCACGGCGATGGCGCGGCCGATGCCGCGTGAACCACCCGTGACCAGCACTACATCGTTATCAAACATGCTCGAATCTCCTCAGGGCCCGCCTAGGAACGCGTGGCGGTGAGAGCCGCCTCCACTGTCGCACGATCCTCGAGCGGCATGCAGGCCAGATCCGGACGCTTCTCGATGCGCCGGTTCAAAGCGCTCAGGACCTTGCCCGGACCGCATTCGATCAGCTGCGCATGGCCGTTGGCGCCGAGCGCCCGCACCGTGTCCTGCCAGCGCACCGGGCTTGCCAACTGCCGCACCAATAGCTCGCGGATGTCATCCGGCTGCACATGCGCCGTGGCGTCGACGGCGCTGACATAGCGGATGACGGGTGGCTTCAGGGTCACATCCTGCAGACGCGCCTCCAGGCGGTCCGCGGCAGGCCCCATGAGGCTGCAGTGCGAGGGCACGCTCAAGGGCAGCACCATGGCACGCTTGGCCCCGGCCGCCTTGCAGCTCTCGATGGCCCGCTCCACGGCGCTGCGGGCCCCGGCAATGACCACCTGCCCCGGGGCGTTGAAGTTCACGGGCTCCACCACTTCGCCCTGGGCGGCCGCGGTGCAGCTTGTGGCGACCTGCTCATCGCTTAAGCCCAGGATGGCCGCCATGGCGCCGCTGCCCGCCGGTACTGCCTCCTGCATCACCTGGCCGCGAAATCGCACCAGATCGGCGGCTGCCGCCAGCGGCAGGACGCCTGCGCACACCAGGGCGGTGAACTCGCCCAGGCTGTGGCCACTGACCTCGCCCGGATCCGCCCCACCCCGTGCCTTCCACAGCCGCCACAGCGCCACGCCGGCCGTCAGCATGGCCGGCTGGGTGAATTCGGTGGCATTGAGCCGTTCGGCCGGCCCTTCCTGGGTGAGGGTCCACAGGTCATAGCCCAGTGTCGTCGCGGCCTCCGTGAAGGCATCCCGGACCACGCTCTCGTGCGCGAAGTCGGCCAGCATGCCCACGGACTGCGATCCCTGGCCCGGAAAAACGAAGGCGAACGACATGTGGGGCTCCAGCGGCAAGGGCAAAGGGCGGCGATTATACCGGCTTGCGCCACCCTCGCAGGAGCAGCGCAGCAAGCGCACCGGAGGCTGCCCCGTACAAATGCGCGTCCACGATCACCGCGCCGCCTGCCGTCAGGGGCAGCGCGCCCTGGCTCTGTTCGTACACCAACTTAGCGACCAGGAACAGCGCCAGCACCCATCCGTCCGGCTCACGACGCCGCAGATGGGCGCAGGTGCCGGCAGCCAGCGCCCCATGCAGCACCCCGGAGGAACCCACGTACCATTCAGTGGTCGAAGAAAGCAGCCACAGTCCGGCGTCGATGCCGATCACCGACAGTCCGATGATGAGGACCCAGGCCCGCAGCGAATAGTCCCGTGCGAACAGCGCCCAGATCAGAACCAGGCCCGCCGCATCCAGAAGCGCATGCTCGAAACCCAGATGAATGACATGCCCGGTGATGAGTCGCCACCATTGGCCGCCGGCAAGTGCCGCGCGGTCATAGCGCAAGGCCCCTTGGCTGGCGCCGGCCTGAATGATGAGCAGACCCGTCACCAGTCCCAGCAGCAAAAGGCCTGCGCGGCCGTCGCAATTGAGCGACTTTGCCAAACGGTGCAGCCGTTCGCGCTGGGGCGACACATTCATTTGTTATGATCCGGCGCCATTTGCTGCACCCCTCAACACGCGGGTAATTCCATGCGCAAGTTCCCCACAGAATCGACATTCCTTGCCCGCCACCGCGGCTTCACGCTCATCGAGATCATGGTCGTCGTGATCATCATCGGTCTGCTGGCGGCGGTCATTGTGCCCAGTGTCGTCGGCAAAGTGGGCGAAGCGCGCGTCGCCAAGGCCCACCAGGATATCCAGGCGCTGGGCACGGCGCTCACCATGTATCGCCTCGACAACTTCAAATACCCGACGTCCGATCAGGGACTGAAGTCGCTGATCCAGCAGCCCGCCGATCCCACCATCCGCAACTGGCGCAAGGGCGGCTACATACAGGACGGTTCGCTCAAGGATCCCTGGGGCAACGACTACCAGTATGTCTATCCCGGCACGCACGGCCGCGAATACGATCTTTATTCCTTCGGTGCCGACGGCCAGGAGGGTGGCGAGGGCGAGGATGCAGATGTCGGCAACTGGAACCTGGATGCCAAACCCGGCGACAGTCAAACCGCCACCACGCGCTGAAGCGAGCGGCACCGCGCCGTGCCAAACCGTGACCTGAGGGTGGCCCGCAACCGCGGCTTCACTCTGATCGAAATCCTGGTGGTGGTGGTCATCATCGGCATCATCACCGTCGGTGCGTTGCTGTCGATGTCCTTCACCGGTGCGGACCGCGAATTGCACACCGAGGGCGAGCGGCTCGCCGATCTCATGAACTATGCACAGGAACAAGGTGAGCTACAGACCCGCGAATTGGGCCTGTACTGCACCGACCACAGTTACAAGTTCCTGGCCTTCGATGCGCGCCGCAACCTCTGGGTGCCGATCACTGATGACGATGCACTGCGGCCGCGCACGCTGCCCGACGCGATCAAACTGCAGCTGGACGTGGAAGGACGCGAGGTGGTGCTGGCCTCGGCGGCCGACGAGGAGAAGAAAAAGATCGCCCCGACCGACCTGCAGCCGCATGTGATGATTTTCTCCAACGGCGATCTCACCTCCTTCCGGGTCACGCTGGGGCGCGAGGGCAATGACACCACGGTCTCACTGCTGCCCGATCGCCAGGGCAAGATCAAGGTCAAGGTGCCCAAGGATCACGTCACGTGAAAACGCCACGCGGCTTCACGCTCATCGAAGTGCTGGTGGCGCTGGTCATCGTGGCGCTGGGGATGTCGGCCCTGCTGGGCACCCTGGGCTCCGCTGCCGACACCGTCAGCTACCTGCGTGACAAGACCTTTGCCCAGTGGATCGGTTTCAATCAACTGGCCACGCAACGCCTGTCCGGCACCCTGCCCTCCAAGGGCACCACCGACGGGGAGCTGGACTATGCCGGACGGCATTGGCGCTGGCGCCAGGTGATCACCGATTTGGGATTTCCGGGTCTGTTCCGCATCGATGTCATGGTGGAACCGGCCGATACCGCCACCGTCGATGAGAAAGGCTGGATGGCCACCGTCACCGGTGGCATCGGTGACGCGGTGGCGCCCTCGCAGCTGACGTCACTGTATCCGGACCCTTCGCTGCCGGGCAGCTCCGCGCCACTTTCCAGCCAACCGGCCCCCTCCAGTGCGCCGCCCTCGACCTTCTTCGCGCCGACCCCGCCGCCCGCGAACGGCGCGCCCACCGTGCCCACGGCACCGCCACCGGGGCCGCAATGACGTCGCGGCACGCTGGCTTCAGGTCCCATGGCTTCACACTGATCGAATTGATCGTGGCGCTGTTCATCACGGCCATCATCTTCGCCGTCGGTTACGGCGCCATCAACCAGGCGCTGCGCCATCATGAAGAGATCAAGCAGCACCAGGACCGCCTGAGCGAAGTCCAGACGGCGGTGCGCATCATGGTGCAGGATTTTTCAGAACTCGCGGCGCGCCCGATTCGCGACCCGCTGGGCCAGAGCTGGGTGGCGTGCATCACCACGCAAAGCGCCGACAGCCTCTCGGGCAGCAGCCAGAGCGCGCCGAGTTCTGCTCCGGCAGCGCCGGATGACGATGACACGGACACCGACGACAGCGACGCACCCCCCGACGATGGTGGCCCGGACCTGGTCGCCTTCACGCGCGGCGGCTGGGCCAACCCGGCCGGCATCCAGCGTCCGACGCTGGAGCGGGTGTCCTACCGCTTCGCCAACGGCACGCTGCGGCGCATGCACTGGAACGTGCTGGATGGCACCGAGGCCACCCTGCCGCTGCGCCGCGACCTGCTCACGCATGTGAAGTCCGTGACCTTCCGCTTCATGACTGACGCGCGCCAGTGGGTGACGCAGTGGCCGGTGCTGGGCACCAGCAGCCTGCGCACCCGCCCGTTCGCGGTCGAGGTCACTCTGGATCTCGAGGACTGGGGCAAGATCGTGCGCGTGATCGAGGTGCCGGCGTGAAGCGCCAGCGCGGCATCGCGCTGATCACCGCCATCCTGCTGGTGGCGCTGGCCACCATTCTGGCGGCGACCATCGGCTATGAGAACGCGATGACGGCGCGCCGCGGCACGGCAACCTTTGCCTTCGAACAGAGCCTCGAGGTGTCCAAGGCAGCCGAGGCCATCGCGGCCTACGCGCTGCGCGCGGTGCGCCAGACCGATCGCAACGACACCTATCCGGCGCAGCCCTGGGCGACTCCCTACGGACCGGTCGACCTGGTGCCGGGGGTCACCCTGGAGGCGTGGCTGGAAGACACGCAGGGGCGCTTCAATCTCAATAATCTGGTGAACGCCGACGGTTCCACCAATGCGGACAGCGTGCAGGTGCTGGCGAACCTGCTGACGATCCTGGGCCTTGAACCCAAGTGGGCACCCATGATGGCCGACTGGATTGATTCGGACACCATACCCAACAATCCCGACGGCGCCGAGGACAGCGTCTATCTGTCGCAGATGCCACCGTACCGCGCGGCCAACATGCTCATCACCGCCCCCAGCGAGATTCTGGCGCTGCCGGGCTTCGGTCGCGACCGCTACCTGAAACTCGCCCCATTCATCACCGCGCTGCCCCAGGGCGTCGGCGTCAACATATGCTCGGCCCGGCCTGAAGTGCTCAATGCCCTGGGACCGCCCGGCACGCTCAACTTCTCCGACCCCGACAACCTCGCCAAGAACCGCGCTCAGGGCTGCTTTCCCGGCAAGCAGGATTTTGACGCCCTGTTCAGCGACCCGGTCCTGCGACAGAAAACCGACGCCATGGTGACGGTGCTCTCGAACTACTTTACGCTCAACAGCATCGTCACCATTGGCACCACGCAGTTCGCCTTGTACAGTTTGCTGCATCAGGAAGGTGACATGCGCGTGCGATCCATACAGCGCAGCTTTACGGCAGACTGACGCATGGCAGATTGGCTACTCATCAGAATCGGCAATGATCCGGACCACGTGGACTACCTCACGGCGGACGCGGCGGGTCGCATCGTGGCGCCGCTGCGCACCGGCCCGCTGACGCTGGCCGCGATGCAGGCCGTGGGCCATCGTATCTGTGTATTGGCCCCGGCCAGCGACGTGCTGCTGACCGACGCCGAGGTGCCGCCCAGGTCCGGCGCGCGGGTTCAGCAGATCGTGCCCTATGCCCTCGAGGAACAGCTGGCAGAGGACATCGATTCACTGCAGTTCGCCGTCGGGCGACGGGTCGGGGATTCGCCGCGCATTCCGGTCGCCGTGGTGTCGCGTGCGCTCTTGGACAACTGGCTCGGCCAGCTGCGCGAGGTGGGTCTCGAGCCTGACGCCGTGTACGCCGACAGCAGCCTGGTGCCCGAGAATCCCGGACAGGCGGTGCTGGTGCTGAGCGGCGATAACGTCATCCTGCGGGCCTCCGGCCTGCTGCCGGTGACGCTACCCCTGAGCGCGCTCGGCGAGGCGCTGGAGCTGCTGCGGCCCGCCCAGGCGCCCGGGTCCCAGGGCGCCATCGCCGACGACGTTCCGACCCTGCCGGCCCTGCCCGCGACGGCTTTTGGCGGCAATGGTCTGGTGGTGTATGCCGGGGAGAGCGAGTGGCAGCAGTACGGCGCCCTCATTGAAGCCGAGCGGGGTCATTTCGAGGGACTGTCAGTGCAACTGCTGGCCGATGGTCCGCTCGGACTCTTTGCGCAGTCCTTGCCGGGCACCAGCGCCATCAACCTGTTGCAGGGTAGCTATGCCCCAGCCTCGCCGCTGGCCGGCAGTTTCAAGGCTTGGCGGATCGCGGCCGCCATGCTGGTGGGGCTGTTGGTCCTGCACGGTATCGGTAGCGCGGCGCAGCTGCTGCTGCTCAAGCGCGCCGAAAAACGCCTCGATCAGTCGATCAGCGAGACTTTCGAGCAGGCCATGCCGGGCGAACACAACAGCTCCAATGCGCGCCGTCGCATGGAGGCCCGTCTGATCGCAGTCCAGGGCAGTACCGACAGCGCTGGACTGCTGGCGATGCTCTCGGCCGTTGCACAGGCCCGCAATGGTGCCACCGGCACGACCTTGCAGGCGCTCAGTTACCGTGACGGTCTGCTGGAGCTACAGGTGAGCGCACCCGGCGCCGACGCGCTCGATCACATCAGCCAGCAACTGCGTACCGGCGGCTGGCGTGCGGATCTGACCTCCACCACCTCCTCGGGCGGGTCCTACCAGGGACGCATCCAGATGAAACCGGGAACATGAACATGGACCAGATCGCGAACTGGTTCAGGGCGCAGAGCCCGCGAGACCAGCGCGTGGCCCTGATCAGCGCCGGGGTCGCGCTGCTGGCGCTGGTGCTCGTCATTTTCATTCCCCTGGACACCAGCGTCGCGCGCGCCGCAAGCCGGGTACAGCACAAGGAGTCGGACCTGGCATGGATGCGTAACGTCGCACCGCAGCTGGCGGCTGCAGGCGCCTCGGTCACTGCCCCCACCTCGCAGCGGTCGCTGATCGTGGTGATCGACAGTTCGGCGCGCGAATCCGGTCTGGGTCCCGCGCTGAACAGCACCGAGCCGGGCGGCCCGGGCGCCCTGCGGGTGCGACTGAACCGCGCCTCGTTCGATACTCTGGTGACCTGGCTCGCGCGGCTGTCACAGCAGAACGGCGTGCACGTACAGCAGGCCACCATCGATGCGGCGGGCCCTCCGGGGCTGGTGAATGCCGGCATCGAGCTGCGCACCGCAAGCCAGGATTGAGTGGCCTTGCGGCGCGCGATTCTCCTCGCCGTCATCGCCTTCGCGCTGGTGCTGGTGGTGCGCTTCCCGGCGCGCTGGCTCAGCCCGCTGCTGCCGCGCGGCCTGCACTGTCAGCAGCTGGACGGCAGTGCCTGGCATGGCAGCTGCCTGGGCCTGGGCGGCACTGCCAGCGACCTGGGGGACCTGACCTGGGACCTGCAGCTGCTGCAACTATTGCGCGCGCGCCTGGGCCTGCGGCTGGACCTCGCCAACCAGGGCAGTTATGTGCGCGGCGACGTGGCCTTCAGCCTGGGTGGCGCCGTGCACGGCCGCGATGTGACCCTCGATTTGCCCCTGACCAGTGCCCTGGTGTCGTCGCTCCCGGCCGGGGCACACGCGCGCCTGCAGGGGCAGTTCGAACGCATCGAGTGGACCGGCAAATATCTGTCCGAACTGCAAGGGCAGCTGCAGATCCTGGATCTGGTCGGCTCGCAGGGGCAGGCCTTCGGCAGCTACCAGGTCAGCTTCGCACCGGTGGGTTCGGGCAACTCGGACCTGCCGACCGGCGAAGTGCACGACAAGGGCGGAGCGCTGCAGCTGGATGCCACCTTGCAGCTGACCCACGATCCGGGATACCTGGTGCAAGGACATGTCGCGGCACGTCCCTCGGCCTCCGCCGACATCAACGACACGCTCAAATACCTCGGCACACCGGATGCGTCGGGGCGGCGACCCTTCTCGCTGCAGGGAACTTTCTAAGTCCCCTCACCCGTCCAGAAGCGCTGCGCCGCCGGCAGGTAAATCGCGGCCCGGACCGACCCCGGCGCTTCTTCAGCCTGGGCCAGATGCACATGACGCGCCAGACGCAGTCCGAAGGCCTCGGCCAGCGACTGCCCCGGCCGCGGCGCGATGTCGATGAGCCAACGGGTTCCTTCCAGGTCGCGAAAGCTTAGGTCCGCACGAATGCTGGTGAGCCGCCCGCTGTAC
>DASZCK010000248.1:0-32339 GCA_035943195.1 Steroidobacteraceae bacterium | reverse complement strand
CGCCGGCAAGACCACGACTCTCAAGGCCATCCTCGGCCTGACCAGCTACCAGGGCGACCTGACGGTGCTCGGGCGCAATCCACGCACCCAGCGCGACGATCTCATGCGCGATGTCTGTTTCATCGCCGACGTGGCGGTGCTCTCACGTTGGCTGAAGGTCAGCCAGGCGCTGGACTACGTGGCCGGGGTGCATCCGCGCTTCAATCGGGCCCGCGCCGAGGAATTCCTGCGCAAGACCGATCTGAAGATGAACAGTCGCATCCGCGAACTCTCCCGCGGCATGGTGACCCAGCTGCACCTGGCCCTGATCCTGGCCATCGATGCGCGCCTGCTGGTACTGGACGAACCCACTCTGGGACTGGACCTGCTGTATCGCCGCCAGTTCTACGACACCTTGCTGAATGACTATTTCGACAAGGAACGCACCATCCTCCTCACCACGCACCAGGTGGAGGAGATCGAACATCTGCTCACCGACGTTCTGTTCCTGCGCCATGGCCGGGTGACGCTGGCGGCACCGGTGGATACCCTGGCCCAGCAATACGTGCAGCTGACGGTGGGGCCCGAGCAGGTGGCGCGCGCCAGGCAGCTGCAGCCGTTCTATGAACGTGAAATCTTCGGTCGCGTGGCGATGTTCTTCGAAGGCCATGCGCCCCAGACCCTGGCCGCCCTGGGCGATGTCCGCACTCCCTCCATCGCCGACCTGTTCGTGGCAAAGATGCAGCCCAAATGAGCACGCCTGAACCCGCCATCGACGCTGCAGGTCTGGATGCGCCAGCTGCCCCGGCCATCTACGGTCGACCTCCGGTGCTGCGCACCCTGATCCGGCGCGAGTTCTGGGAACATCGCGCGCTGTGGATTGCGCCACTGTCGGTGGCCGCCCTGCTGCTGCTCGGCGCCATCATCGGCAAGACCAACTTCGATTTCGGCAACATCTCCCTTCCGGAGCAGCGCCGCGCGCTGTTCGGCGTCGTCATGGCCTATGCCTCGGTGCCGCAGTTCCTCACGCTCGGCCTCATCATCAGCATGTATGCCGCGGATTGCCTGTACACCGAGCGCAAGGACCGCAGCATTCTGTTCTGGAAGTCGATGCCGGTGTCCGACACCCTGACGGTGCTGTCGAAACTACTGGTGGTGATGGTGCTGGTCCCATTCGGGGTCTACCTGCTGTCGGCCCTGACCACGCTTCTGACCTCCGCAATCTATTTCGTGCGCGCCTGGCAGGCCCATGCGCCGGATGTTTTCTGGGACGCGGGCACGTGGTTGCGGATCCAGGGGATTTCATTCATTTCGGTGGTCGCAGGGGTGCTGTGGTACGCGCCCATCACGGCCCTGCTGCTGCTGGTATCGGCGTGGGCCCGGCGCAGCGTGTGGTTGTGGGTCATCCTACCGCCGCTGGTGATCATCACGATGGAGTGGTTCGCGCTGCGCACGCATCACGTGTGGGACATCCTGATCTACCGGCTGGGCACGGTGTTCGTGCATGCCGAGGTCAGCACCTCGAGCAACCCCCATCTGACGCTCAACCTGCTGTTCGCAAACATTGATCCACTGCCGGTGTTTGCCAACGCCGACCTGTGGCTGGGAGTGGGGGTGGCGGCGGTGTTGATTGTCGCGACCATCCGCATCAGGCAGTATCGGGACGATACTTGATGCTCCCTCAAACCACGTGTATCTGGAAAGCCGCCGTACCGCGCAGGGCGTCGAACTTCACCTAACCGGCCCCTGGCGCGTCACGCACCTGGAGGCCCTGGCGCGCGAACTTGCCGGCGTGGAGCTGGCCGGCACCTCCCATGTGCTGATCGACACCAGCGGCCTCGCCGTCCTGGACCTGTCGGCGAGTCTCAAGCTGCATGAGTTCGTGCGGCGGGCGCAAGCCAGCGGCAGCAGCGTCGAGTTCGCAGGTCCGGCGCCGGATCAGCTGCGGTTGATCGCCGCCGCCACCACCGAGCCCCTTCCCATCGAACATCCCGAGGTCCCCGGTGCGCACCACATCGAGGAGCCGGTCGAAGCCCTCGGGCGGCGCGTCGTCGGCGGCTGGGACGACATCCTGAGCGGGCTCGCCTTTGTCGGCCGTATCGCGGTGACGGCCGGTGGCGCGGTGCGCACGCCGCGGCGGCTGCGGCCGACCTCCATCGCGCGCCACGTGTACGAGACCGGCATCACGGCCATCCCGATCGTCACGCTCATCGCCTTCCTGATCAGCGTCATCATCGCCTACATGAGCGCGCAGCAGCTGGCCCGTTTCGGCGCCGAACTGTTCGTCGTGGATCTGGTCACCATCGGTGTGCTGCGCGAGCTGGGGGTGCTGCTCACGGCCATCATCGTGGCGGGCCGCTCGGGCAGCGCCTTCGCCGCCGAAATCGGCTCGATGCAGCTGAACGAGGAGGTGGATGCGCTGCGGGCCATCGGTGTGGATCCCTTTGACGCCCTGGTGCTGCCGCGGATCATCGGGCTCACCATCGCCCTGCCGCTGCTGACCGTGATTGCCGATGCGGTGGGGCTCACCGGCGGCGCGCTGCTGTGCAAGTACCTGCTGGACATCCCTCTGCCGCAGTATCTGATCCGCATGAACGAGGCCATTGCCTCAACCACGTTCTGGGTGGGGGTCATCAAGGCGCCGGTGTTCGGCATGCTGATCGCGCTCGCGGGCACCTACCGCGGCATGCAGGTGCGCGGTTCGTCGCGCGAGCTGGGACGGCTGACCACCGTGGCCGTCGTGCAGGCCATCTTCGTGGTACTGCTCGCCGACGCACTGTTCGCCATGCTCTTCATGGCGTTGGACATCTGATGGCGCCGCGGGTGGAGGTGCAGGGACTGGTCAACCGCTTCGGCACGCAGCTGGTGCACGATGGCCTGGACATGACGGTCGAGACGGCGGAGATCTTCGGGGTCGTCGGCGGCTCCGGCGCGGGCAAGTCGGTATTGCTGCGGAGCATTCTCGGCCTGCAGCGGCCGCTCGCCGGCACCGTGCGTCTGAATGGCGCGGACGTGACGCACATGAGCCAGCGGCAACTGCGCGCCGTGAAGGCGGAATACGGGGTGACGTTCCAGGAAGGCGCGCTGTTCAGCGCCCTGACCGTGCTGC
This sequence comes from Steroidobacteraceae bacterium, assembly GCA_035943195.1. GTDB lineage: Bacteria > Pseudomonadota > Gammaproteobacteria > Steroidobacterales > Steroidobacteraceae > DAIDKA01. The sequence goes on along the minus strand of DASZCK010000248.1, from coordinate 29,251 downwards.
AGAACGTGCAGCTGCCGATGCTCGAATACCTGCGCTTGAGCGCTGCCGACCTGGATGAACTGGCGATGCTGAAGGTGCGCATGGTCGGGCTGCCCGCCGATGCCGCCGCCAAATACCCCGCCCAACTTTCCGGCGGCATGATCAAACGCGCCGCCCTGGCACGGGCGCTGGCGCTGGATCCGCAGCTGCTGTTCCTCGATGAGCCGACGGCGGGCCTGGATCCGATCAGCGCCGCGGCCTTCGATGAACTGCTGCTGTACCTGCACCAGCATCTGCATCTGACCGTGGTCATGATCACCCACGATCTGGACACGATCTTCCGTACCTGCAATCGTGTCGGTGTGATTGTGGACCGGCGGATGGTAAGCGACACCCTGGCCGGCATCATGGACAATCCCCACCCGTGGATCCAGGCCTACTTCCACGGGGTGCGGGCACGCGGCTACAGCGCGCGCGCCGGAGAGCCAGATGGAGCGTGAAGCAAACTATGCGGCCGTGGGCGCCTTCGTGCTGCTGGTCATCGCCATGGCCGGCCTGTTCGTGTACTGGTACACCGATGCGCACGAGCACCGCGACTTCACCCGCTACGAGGTCTATTTCGATGGCAGCGTCAGCGGCCTGACCCAGGGCGCGCCGGTGCGCTACCTGGGTGTGAACGTGGGTCGCGTGGTGAACATGTATATCGATCCGCGCAATGCCAGCCGGGTGCAGGTCATCGTCGACATCGACTCGGCGACCCCGGTGTCGGATCAATCGGTGGCGGAGCTCTCGCAGCAGGGCGTCACCGGCGTACTGTTCATCGACCTGCTGCGCGAGGCCGGCAACAAGCGGCTGCTGCCGGCCGTGCCCAGCGAACGCTACCCGGTCATACGTTCCTCCAAGTCCAACATCGACCTGCTGCTGGCGAGTCTGCCGGAGATGGTGGGGCGCGCCTCGGATGTGCTCGGCCGCGTCGAACTGCTGCTGGATGACGACAACATCAAGTCGATCACGCACGCCTTCAACAACCTCGATGCCACCACCCGTGATCTGCCGGCCACCATCAAGGACATTCGTGGGCTGATCGCCGATCTGCACGAGACTTCCGATGAGTTCCGCCTCACCGCGGCGAGCGTCCGCGGCGTGACCGACAAGGCCGGCCCGCAGCTGAGCCAGGCGATGGACCACATCGCGATGGTCACGGCGCATCTGAACGATGCCACCGACAATCTCGATCAGTTGATCCGGGAAAATCGCGGCGACATCCGCGGCTTCACCCGCGAGAGCCTGCCCCAGGTCGAACGGCTGGTGGAGGACAGTCGCGCCGCCGTCACCGAGGTGCGTGATCTGATGCACAGTCTGCGCGAGAATCCCTCGCAGCTGCTGTTTGAGAAATCGGACCTGGGAGTCGCCATTCCGCCATGAGCCGCCAACGCTGCCTGCTGATCCCGGTGATGCTCGCGCTCGGCGGCTGTTCGGGCCTGCTGCGCAGCACCGCGCCCGCCCTGCAACTGTATGTTCTGGAGCAGCCGGTGGCCGTGACCGTGACTGCTGACGCGGGAAGCAAGTCGTCAGCTGTCAGCGCACCGAAGCCAGCCCTGCCGACGCTGCGCATCGACCGACCGCAGGCCGCTCCGGGACTGGACACCGACCGCATCGCGCTGCTGCGCCCGGGTAATCGCCTCGACTACTATGCCGGCAGTCGCTGGAGTGCGCCGCTGCCGGAGCTGGTGTCGGACATGCAACGGATGGTATTCCGGGATGACGGGTACTGGTCGGCGGTGGCCGATGACCGCAGCGGTTTCAATACCAATTATCTGCTGCAGACCTCGATCGATCGCTTCACCGCGGAGTACGCGGGCGAGTCCGCGCCGCCGCTCATCCGCGTGGACCTGCACGGCGTGCTGATCCGGCGCGCCGATGGCAGCCTGGTCGGCAGTTTCGCCGTCAGCGCCAGCTGGATGGCCAAGGAGAATCGCATGGCGAGTGTGGTCGAGGCGTTTTCGCAGGCCACGCAGCGGGCGGTCCTCGACGAGCAGAAGAAAGTCGATCAGCTGCTCACGTTCGCGAAACCCCCAGCAGTTCCATGAGCCGGTAGGCCCAGTAGCGCAGCTGCGAAGGGTCGGTCCAGGTGTCGGCATCCGCCGTGTACTCGATGCCCGGCGGACCGCGGTCATTCCACAGCGTGTCGAAGAACTGCTGCGCGCTCTGCAGCGGCGCGGCGCTCGCGGGCCCCGTCAGGGCGGCATCCACCGCCAGGTCGTAGTCATCGAGGTCGCGGCGGGTGAGGCTCGCCGAGCCGCTCAGCAGCCAGGTGGGACCCGCGCCGTGGATGAGCAGCAGGGCGGCGCTGAAGCGCTCGCTGTGGGTGCGGTACCAGGCCACACGGATCCGTGCATCGCTGGCCGCGATGAGTTCACTGGCGACGGATTGGTTGGCGCTGGTGCGCAATGAGGATGATTTGTGCGGATCAAGGATCAGGCGCACGGTGACGCCGCGGCGACTCGCGGCCAGAAGCGCCGCAATGGTGGCACGCTCCGACAGGCTCTCGCTGGCAATGTCGATGGTGTCCGCGGGGCCGGTCGCGCCGATGTGCGCCAGCAGCGCATCATGGATTGCGCCCTCACCGAGCCATTGGATTTTCAGGGGTGACGCCGCCGCGGGCGCCGCCGCCGGCAGCACCAGTGAGCGGTTCCAGCCAAAGGAGCGCGCGAGTTCCAGTTCGCTCATCAAAAGCGGCGCCACCGCGGGTCCTTTGACCTCAAGGGCGGTGACCGTATCGATGCTGCCCGCCATCGCCGGCTGGGCGGTGCCGACGAGCGCCAGCAGCGCATCATGCCCGTCATCGGCGATGAGTACGCGGCGATTGGCGGACTTGAGGTTCGCCAGCTGTGCCCAGGCGCGCAGCGTCAGCGGTGGTCCGTCGTCACTGTAGGGATTGGGCAGCCAGCCGCCGCCCGTGTGCGGGTGGCTCCACCATTTGAATGCCAGCCGCCAGGGGCCCGAGTACAGCACATTGCGATCCCGCAGCTGCGTGAGGTCGGCCGTGACCACCTGGACGCCGGCCGCGCGCAAGCGCTGGAACTGCACCGGGGGCGCTGCACCATACAGGCCATTGACCGGGTCGGCGATGATGAGCACCTGCAGCCCCGGCAGCGTGGCCTTGCGTGCCAGCAGCGCCTGCACCAGCTGGGCGCCCATGGGCGTCAGCGTGACGACCGCGTCCGGCGCGCTGCGCGACAGATCGGTGCACAGATGACAGTCCAGCACCACCAGGCTGCGTGCCTCGCCGATGGTGCGCAGCATGGTGTCGAAGATGGTATGGGAGCTGAAGCCGTGGGCGTAGGCATCGGCGCCGGTGAGGTCGTGCAGGAAGGTCACGTCGCCCGCGGCGATGCTCTGAGCAGGGCTTTGCAGGTGCATGCCGGCGGGCAGCTGACGGGTGGCGTAGTACAGCGCGCCCGCGGCCCAGGCCACTGCGATGGCGGCACATGACCAGCGGGTCCACGGTGCCTTCATGCCCGCCTCAACCGCGTGACATCATGCCCGGCGGCTCGCCAGTCCCGTGCGGTGGATGAGATTGCCGAAGGGCGCACCACCTGTGGCCTGCCGCGCCAGCAGCGCCAGCAACGCGTCGATGGTATTGGGTTCGCTGAACAGCTTCCCCTGGCCGAACTGGCAGCGGTGCTCGCGCAGGAAGTCCAGGTGCCGCTGCGATTCGATGCCTTCGGCAACCACATCCAGCCCCAGGCTGCGTCCCATGTCGATGATGGTGCGGACGATGGTCGCATCGCCGGCATCCTCGGCGACATCGCGGACGAAGGACTGGTCGATCTTCAGCGTGCCGATCGGGAACTGCTGCAGCGCCGACAGCGAGGAGTAGCCGGTGCCGAAATCGTCGATCGAGAGATGCAGTCCCATCTCGTGCAGTTCACCCAGCAGCCGCACGGTGCGCTGCGTGTCGGCCATGAGCGTGGACTCGGTGATCTCCAGTTCAAAGTGCGCCGGTGACACATTGTGGCGGCGGAACACCGAACGGCAGCGCAGGATGAAGCTCGCCTCGCGCAACTGCTTCAGCGACAGGTTCAAGGATATGCGGCCCGGGTCCGCGACTTCCGCCTGCAGACGCCGATAGTCCGTGCACACCCGATTCAGCACCCACTCGCCGATTTCCAGGATCAACCCGGTCTCCTCGGCCAGCGGAATGAACTGCGCCGGGGAGATGTCGCCATGCCCGGGCAGCCGCCAGCGCAGCAGTGCCTCGGCGCCGATGACGCGGCCGTCGGACAGGTCGACCTTGGGCTGGTAGTGGATCACGAGCTCGTCACGTTCCAGCGCCCGTCGCAGCTTGCTCTTGAGCATCAGCCGCTCGACGGCCGCCGCATTCATCTCCGGCGAGTAGAAGGCGAAGGTGTTACCGCCATTCTGCTTGGAGTAATACATGGCCGCATCGGCGTTGCGGATGAGGTCGATGACGTTCTCCGCATCGCGCGGGCAGAAGGCGATGCCGATGCTGGCCGAGAGGAACAGTTCGTGCTGGTTCAACTGGAACGCGCGGTTGATCTCAGTGAGCACGGCGCGCGCCAGATGCGCGATCGGGCCGCGGTTGTCGGTGTCCAGCGGCAGGCCTTCCATGAACACCGCGAACTCATCTCCGGCGAGACGCCCGAGCACCGCATCCTTGGGCAAGGAGCGCGTCAGGCGCTCGGCGAGCACTTCCAGCGCGCGATCTCCGGCGCCGTGGCCGAAGGTATCGTTGAGTTCCTTGAACCGGTCCAGGTCCAGGTACAAGAGTGCGACGCCCTGGTTGTTGCGCACGCCGCGGGCAATCGTCTGCTGCAGCAGATGCTGGAACTGCATGCGGTTGGGGACGCGGGTGAGGGTGTCGTAGCGCGCCAGATAGCGGATGCGCCGCTCGGTGCGCTTCTGCTCGGTGATGTTGCGGGCGACGAAGATGTAGCCCTGGAACTGCGGGTCATCGCTGCCCAGCTGCGAACCGGTCAGCGACACCGGGATGCTGGCGCCCTGGCGGGTCTGCACCAGGGTCTCGCGTGATTCGTGCGCGGCGCGGGCCAGGTCAAACCCCGGCCGTTCGCGCTCCTCGAGGACGAAGGCGATGTTCTTGCCCTGGATCTCGCCCTCGGCGTAGCCGAGCAGCTTGCAGGCGGCCTGGTTCGCCACCCGTACCACCCCGTCCGGCGAACTGACGAACACGGCATCGGTCATGCCGTTCAGCACACTGTTGAGGTAGTTCTTGGTGATGGTCGTCTGGCGCAGCTTGTAGCGCATGTGTTCCAGCGCCTTCTGCAGCTCGCCGAGCTCATCACGGCGCACCACATCCACCGGGCGCGTGTAGTCGCCCTGCCCGAAGCGCTCGGCGCTGCGGATCATGGCCGTGATCGGCTGCTCGAGCCGGAAGGCGGCGCGCCACGCCAGCCACGCCGCCACCAGACCCGCGGCTCCGGCCAGGATGGCGGCCAGCGCCAGCCCATCGAGCAGGTCGGCCTGGCTGAGCAGGTGCAGGCGCTTCAGCAGTTCAATGGAGGTGGCGGTGCGAACCGCCGGGCTGGCGGCCACGGGGGGGACCCCCGGCGCGGCGGTCGTGGTGGCATGCACCGCCGCCTGGGTCAGGGTTTCGACATGCTGCGAGTGCAGGTACAACTGCCAGCCAAAGAGCCCCACGAAGGCGACCGCTGCCAGCAGCACCGCCACGAAGGCCGTACCGGCATATTTAAGCTTCAGGCTGGCAGCATTCACGGTCGCAGCGCCGCCGGTCCGTTCGCGACCGCGGCCAATCCCCTTTTATTGCAAATCGACAGGTCTTTTGGGGATCTTACCTGCGCATGCCGGGGCAGGCCAGAAAAGGATCAGCGGCGCTGGGACCAGGCGTTGCGCAGGTAGCCGACCATCAGGCCGCGAACCGTCGCCATGGGGTCGGCCAGTGCTGAAAAGACCGGGGGATTGCGCCGGAGCAGCCGCCAGTTCTCGCTGCGCAGGACGCGATTGAGATAGCCGACGTTGCGGTCGATCATCTCCATGTAGGGATTCTGGCCGCCGAACAGGATCTCGAGATGGTGGTAGGCGCCACCAAAGGCGCCGTCCAGGCGTTTGGAGCGGGTTTCAGCCACGAACTCGGGTGTCTGCCGCAGCACGTCCAGCCCCGAGGCGTAGCGCACCTGGCGGCCGCCGTTGGAGCTGATGGGCAGCGCCATGCCGCCGAGTACGAACTCCGGATAGAGCCGGTCGCGGCACTTCTCCAAATAACAGCGATCGGCCATCTGGCCGATCATGTCGGCGGTGCCGATCAGGTGGCCCAGGGTCTTGTCCTTGGGGTCGCCCACGACGATGCGGTCAAACGGCACTTCGTAGCCGGTGAAATGAATGATCTCGCGCGCCACCGGTGCCCAGTCGGCCAGCTGGATGCGCGGCAGGTAGTCCGCCAGGAACTGCGCGCCGCGCGAAACGTGGATGCGGGTGAGTTCGGCGCCGTGGCGATACACGCCATCGTCCTTGCGGCGCAGGTAACCCACGTCGTGAAACAGCCCGATGATCAGTCCGGCCGCGGCGCGCTCCGCGCCCAGGCGCTCGAGGGGTTGCCGGGCGCGATCGTGACCTGCCATCAGACGCGCCAGCGCCAGGGTGACATCGAGGGTGTGCTGGCGGTCGTGATAGACGGTGTCGACGCCGTAGTAGTCAGGGACTTCACCGGCGAACATGCGTTCAAATTGCTCGAACGCGAGGGTAACGGGCTCGAACGGGAAATCCTGCCAGGTATCCTGGCAAAGATCGGACACGGCCTCGCGGACAGCCGCGGTTGAGCTCACCTGCACGGTTCCGGTTACGTCGAAGTCGTTGAGCCGTGCCTTACCCATGGTCCTATCGGAAGTGGATGAAAGACGCAGTCTAGGCATCGTCATGGAGGGTGGCCAGCGAAGCCGCGCACACTTCTCTGCATCCGGCAGTTCCCGGCAGTGCGTCACATTTCTGATTCGCCATATGTCAAAGCCGCGCGCTCAGGCGGCGATGCCCGCCTGGCGCAGCAGGGGCCGCACGTCGGGCTTGCGACCACGGAAGGCAACGAAGGCATCGAGCGCATCGCGGCTGCCGCCCTGCGACAGTATGCAATCGAGAAAACGTCGCGCGGTGTCCGGATCAAACACATCCGTTTCTTCAAACGCTGAAAAAGCATCGGCAGCCAGCACCTCAGCCCACTTGTAGCTGTAGTAGCCGGCGGCATAGCCGCCCGCAAATATGTGCGCGAAACTGTGCGCGAAACGATTCCAGTCCGGCACCGGCACCAGTGCCACCCGCGCGCGCACGGCAGCGAGAACTTCGGCGACGCGCGCGCCCTGCGCCGGCTCGTAGCCGGCGTGCACGGTGAAATCAAACAGCGCGAACTCCAGCTGGCGCAGCATCTGCAGGCCGGCCTGGAAGCTGCGCGTCGTGATCAGTTTCTGCAGCAGAATCTCGGGCAGCGCAACCCCCGTGGTGGCATGCGCGGCGATGCGCCGGATGACGGCCGGATGCCAGGCATAGTTCTCCATGAACTGGCTCGGCAGTTCCACCGCATCCCAGGCGACGCCGTTGATGCCGGCCAGCGTCGGATACCCCACCCGCGTCAACAGGTGATGCAGGCCGTGCCCGAACTCATGGAACAGCGTGACCACGTCATCGTGGGTGAGCCGCGCGGGTTCACCGGGGGCGGCTTCGAGGAAATTGCAGACCAGGTACGCCACGGGCAGCACGGTGGGGCCACCCATGCTCTTGCGGCCCACGCATTCATCCATCCAGGCACCGCTTTGCTTGTTGGCGCGCGCGCACGGGTCCAGGTAGAAGCTGCCGCAAGGCGCGTCGCCCGCGCCAAGGATGTCGAAATAGCGCACGTCGGGGTGCCAGACGGCGACTCCGGGGCGCTCCACGATGCGCACGCCGAACAGGCGCTGCGCGACTTCGAACAGTCCCGAGAGCACCCGCGGCAGCGCAAAGTAGGGCCGCAGTTCCTCCTGCGAAACGCTATAGCGTTCGCGCTGCAGCCGCTCGGACCAGTAGCCCATGTCCCAGGGCGCCAGCTTCTGGCCGGCGAACTGTTCAAGCTCCCGCAGTTCCTGTGCGGCCGCGGCCCGACTCGCCTGCAGCAGCTGCTCGAGGAAGGCAAAGACCTCCTCGGTGCTCTTCGCCATGCGCGTCGCCAGCGCATAGGCAGCGTAGTTCGCAAAGTCCAGGAGCTGAGACAGTTCATGGCGCACGCGCAGGATGTCGCCCATGACCGCCGAGTTGTCCCAGTCCGCCCCCTGCGGCGCCTGGTCGGAGGCGCGCGTGGTCCAGGCTTGATAAAAAGTACGGCGCAGCGCGCTCGAGTGGGCATCCGACATCACCGCGATGTACACCGGCTGTTCGAGCTTCAGGGTGTAGCCGCCCGCCTCGCCGGCGCTGTGGCGCGCACGCTCGATGATCTCCGGGTTCAAGCCCGCGAGCTGCGCCGCATCGCTCAGGTGATGCGACCAGGCATTGGTCGCATCCAGCACGTTCTCGCCGAACTTGGCGCTCAAGGCCGTGAGCTGCTGCATCAGCTCCTTGAAGCGCGCCTTGCGCTCGGGGTCCAGCGCGACTCCGGCGAGACGGAATTCACGCAGCCGAAATTCGAGCACGCGCCGCTGCGTGTCATCGAGCGACCCTTCGGAATCGGCGATGCGCTGGCAGGCACCGCACAGCGCTGCGTTCTGCGCAAGGTCCGTCTGCCACGCCGACAACAGCGGCAGGCACTCGTTATAGGCTGCACGCAGGTCCGGCGCGTTCATCACGGCATTGAGATGGTTCACCTGTGACCACACGCAGGCCAGCTCATGCTGGGAATCCTCGAGCGGTTCGACCAGGGATTTGAAAGTGGCCACCGGTGCCGCCAGCAGCGAATCGAGCTGGGCGCGATTACGCTCGAGCAGCCAGGTGATGGCCGGCACCACGTGTTCGGCGCGGATCTCGCCGAAGCGCGGTAGCGACTGGCGCTGCAGCAGCGGGTTGTCGGTTTGCATGGTGGCTCCTTTGGGGCCCGTATTCTACCCGTCGCTGCGCTGCTCAAGTGTCGGTAACATGGGCCGATATAGAGGATTGAAATGAGCGACCAGTACGACCTGATCGTGATCGGCGGAGGCAGCGGCGGGCTGGCCTGCGCGCAGCGTGCCGTGGAGTACGGCGCGCGCGTGCTGCTGGCCGAGTCCGGGCGCCTGGGCGGCACCTGCGTGAACGTGGGCTGCGTGCCCAAGAAAGTGATGTGGAATGCCGCCGAAATCGCCGCGGCGGCCGAGGACAGTGCCGGCTACGGCTTCCACTTTGGCGCGGTGGTCCACGACTGGTCGATGCTCAAGACCGGGCGCGACGCCTACGTGCACCGCCTGAACGGAATCTATGAGCGCAATCTGGCGCACCGCAAGATACAGCTGGCACGCGGCCACGCCCGCATCTCCGGCACCCACAGCGTCGAGATCGACGACTGGCATGTCACCGCGCCGCACATCGTGGTGGCGACCGGTGGCCAGCCGCTGGTCCCGGACCTGCCGGGCGCCGAACTCGGCATCACCTCGGACGGCTTCTTTGAGCTGGAGGAGCGGCCTGAGCGGGTCGCGATCGTCGGCAGTGGCTACATCGCGGTGGAGATCGCCGGCATCATGCAGGAACTGGGCAGCCAGGTGACGCTGGTGATGCGTGGCGAGAGCGTGATGCGGCACTTCGACGTCATGCTCGGTGCCTCGTGGGTGGAGATCGCCCGCGACATGGGCATCGAGATCGCGCACCGCCACCTGACCCAATCCGTGACCCGGCTCACCGACGGCACGCTGCAGCTGAACATGGCCGATGGGCGCCAGGTCGGTCCCGTGAACCAGTTGATCTGGGCCGTGGGGCGCGTGCCGCGCACCAAGGAGCTGGGACTGGAGAGCGTGGGCGTGAAGCTCGACGAGCACGGCTATGTCCTGACGGATAAGTTCCAGAACACCAATGTGCCGACCATCCACGCCATCGGCGATGTCACCGGTCGCGCGCAGTTGACGCCAGTCGCGATCGCCGCCGGCCGGCGTCTGAGTGACCGCATCTGGGGCGGCCAGGAGGATCGTTTCCTGGACTACGACAATGTTCCCACCGTGGTCTTCGGCCATCCGCCGATGGGGACCGTCGGACTGACCGAGGCCGAGGCGCGCCTGAAGTTCGGCGGCACCGTCAAGGTGTACCTGTCGGCCTTCGTTCCCATGTATCACGCGCTCACCACGCGCAAGCCACGCACGCACATGAAGCTGATCTGCGCCGGACCCAAGCAGAAGGTGGTGGGCGCTCACGTCATCGGCGCGGGCGCCGATGAGATGATGCAGGGATTTGCCGTGGCCATCCGCATGGGCGCCACCAAGGCCGACTTCGATGACACCGTGGCGATCCATCCGACCAGCGCCGAAGAGCTGGTCACGATGCGTTAGATCTTGCCGCCCTGCAGGGCGGCGAGCACCGCCGCGGTAGCCGGGCGTACGCCCCGCCACAGTTCAAAGGATTCGGCCGCCTGCTCCACCAGCATCCCCCAGCCCTGGGCCGAGCGCACGCAGCCCTGCTCACGGGCCCAGGTGAGGAAGGCAGTTCCCGCGCTCCCGTAGGACATGTCGTAACAGAAGGTCGCCGCGGTAATCGCGCTCCCCGGCAGTGCCGGCACCTCGCCCGCGAGGCCGGCGGAGGTGGCATTGATGATGAGGTCGAAGGCCATGGCGGGGATGGCATCGAGTCCGCAACCCGCCACCGCGCCGAAGGTCTCGAACTGGCTGGCGAGGGCGTCGGCGCGCTGCGCAGAGCGTCCGGTGATGACCAGCACGGCCGGGGATTCATCCAGCAGAGGTCCGACCACGCCGCGTGCGGCCCCGCCGGACCCGACCAGCAGGATGCGCGAACCGTTGACTATGACCTTGAGGTTCTGGGTCAGATCGCGCACCAGTCCGGCGCCGTCGGTATTGTCGCCGGTGATGCCGTGCGCATCCATCAGCAGGGTATTCACGGCGCCGGCACGGGCGGCGCGCTGGCTCATCTCGCGCACCAGAGCTCCGGCATTGATCTTGTGCGGCACGGTGACGTTGAGTCCCCTGCCGCCGCGCTTCCAGAAGTCGATCACGAAGGTCTGCAGCCGCTCGGGAGCTACGTCGTGCATGCGGTAGACCATGTTCTGCCCGCTCTCCCGGGCAAAGAAGCCGTGGATGAAGGGCGAGCGGCTGTGCGCCACCGGGTGACCGATGACCCCGTATTCAGCGGGCGAGTTCTGCGTCATTCCCGTGCTTCCACCAGCCAGCCTCCGGTTGCGGCAGCGTCGAGCATCCCGACCAGCTGCGGTAACCACAGCCGCATGCGCTGCGCCAGCTGATAGGGCGGATGGATGATAATCAGTCCGGACCCGTTCAGTGCGATACGTGAGTCACAGGGATGCACCCAAAGTTCGCTGACCAGGTCAGGTTGCTGCAAGCTGGCGCGCAGGCGTTTGCGCCACAGTTGGGTGTCGCGGGCATCCTTGATGGGATACCAGAGCATGATCACCGCCGTGGCGAAGCGCTGCAGCACATCGTCTATGGCGGTGCGCGCGAGCTCGAAGTCGCGGCTGGTTTCTTCGTAGGGCGGGTCGATCAGCACCAGCCCGCGGCGCTCGACCGGGGGCAGATGCGCGCGCAGCAGCTCGTAACCGTCGCCCAGCTCGACGCGCACGTTGCCCTGATGGGCGACGGCGCGTTCCAGCCGATGGGCCTCGGGCGGCTGCAGCTCAATCAGTATGGCGCGATCCTGTGCACGCAGCGCACCGGCGGCGAGCACCGGTGAGCCGGGATAGGCGTTGCGATCCTTGACGAGCTCGCGCCAGTGCCGGACGGCGTCGCCGTAGGCGCGGATTTCGTCGCACTCGCCCGGTTCGCTCAAGATCCGGCTGAGGCCGGTGCGCGAGGCGCGGCTGCCCACCGATTCCGCCAGATCGTAGGCGCCGCGTCCGGCGTGACTTTCCAGGTACAGGAAGCCCTTGTCCTTGCGCTGCAGGCTGGCGATGACTGCGAGCAGCGCGATGTGCTTGTGGACATCGGCGAAGTTTCCGGCGTGAAAACTGTGGCGGTATTTCACGCTGGCCGCCGGTTCAGGCCTCGACTTTGCTTGACGCCGCGCGCCGGGGTGGCCCCGACGCCTTCTTCTTTGCGGCCTTGGTCTTCTTCTTGCGCGGGGCGGCACTCTTGGCGGAGGCCTTTTCTGCAACAGCGGCGCCGTTTGCCCGGGTCGCGGCCGCCGGCTGCGCACCCTTCACGGCAGCGCCCTTGTCCTTGCTCTTGGCTGGCGCGGCGGCAGCGCGCTTGCCGCGGCCAAATCGATTGGCGCGTGCGGGCGCCGCCGCGAGCCGTTCGCGGCATTCCTCGAGGGTGAGGGTCTTCGGATCGCGATCCTTGGGAATCCTGGCGTTCTTGACCTTGTCGGAGATGTACGGGCCATAGCGACCGTTCAGCACCTGGATGTTGTCCACGCCGAAGTCCTGGATGATGCGATTCGCATCCGCCTCCTGCTTGAGCCGGATCACCTCGAGCGCCCGCTCCAGGCTCACGGTGTACGGATCATCATCCTTCAGCGAGACATACTTCTCGCCGAACTTGATGTAGGGCCCGAAGCGACCGATGTTGGTGACGATCGGTTCGCCGCCGGCGGTGGCACCCAGCGTGCGCGGCAGCTTGAACAGCTCCAGCGCCTGCTCATGGGTAATCGTGTCCATCTTCTGCCCCGGCCGCAGTCCCGCGAACTTCGGTTTCTCCTCGTCATCCTTGGTGCCGATCTGCACGAAGGGCCCGAAGCGGCCCATGCGCACCGTCATCGGCTTGCCGGACTTGGGGTCGACACCGATGTCACGGGCCTGGGCGACCTCGTCCCGGGAGACCGTCTTCTCGATGGTCTCGACCTGTTCGATGAAGGGGGTCCAGAATTTCGCCAGCGGAATGGTCCATTCTTCCTCGCCGCGCGACACCGCATCGAGCTCATCTTCCATGTCGGCGGTGAAGTTGTACTGCACGTACTGGGTGAAGTGCAGGGTCAGGAAGCGGTTGACGATCTTGCCGATGTCGGTGGGGATGAAGCGCCGGTTGTCCATCTCCACGTACTCACGGTCCTGCAGCGTGGAGATGATCGAGGCGTAGGTGGAGGGACGGCCGATGCCGTACTCCTCGAGCGCCTTCACCAGCGAAGCTTCGGAGAAGCGCGGCGGCGGCTCGGTAAAGTGCTGTTCGGCGCGGATCGCGGTCAGGCTGACGGCGTCGCCTTCGTTCATGGGCGGCAGCACGTGGTCGGTATCGTCCACCTTGGCGTCATCCGCGCCTTCCTGGTACACGGCAATGTAGCCGGGCTTGATGAGCGTCGAACCATTGGCCCGCAGCAGGTGGCGCTGCGCGCCGTCCGGCCCGGCGAGCATGTCCACCGCCACGGTGTCGAAGGTCGCATGGGTCATCTGGCAGGCCACCGCGCGGCGCCAGATGAGCGAATACAGTTTGAACTGATCCGCATCCAGGTAGCGCTCGATGTCGGCCGGCACGATCGAGGCGGAAGTCGGCCGCACCGCCTCGTGCGCCTCCTGGGCGTTCTTCGACTTGGTCTTGTAGAAGCGCGGCTCCGGGTCGATGGCATCCGCACCGTAGAGTTTTACGGCAACCTGGCGGATCTCATTGATCGCCTCGGCGGCCAGCGACACCGAGTCGGTGCGCATGTAAGTGATGAGGCCGACGCTGCCTTCGCCGATGTCGATGCCCTCGTACAGCTGCTGCGCCAGGCGCATGGTGCGCCGGGCGTTGAAGCCGAGCTTGCGCGCGGCCTCCTGCTGCAGAGTCGAGGTGGTGAAGGGCGGGGCGGGATTGCGCCGGCGCTGCTTGCGGTCAATCGCCACCACCGAGAGAAATCCGGCGCGCGTGGCGGTGCTGCCGGCGGCGGACTGAATGGTGCGCTCCACTTCGCGCGCGCTGGTCTCGTTGGTGAAGCTGAACTGCTCGACCTTGGTGCCGGCATATTCAACCAGCTTGAGCGGGAAGCTCTGGCTGGAATGCTCACCCTCACCCTCCAGGGTCCAGTATTCCTGCGCCTTGAAGGCCTCGATCTCGGCCTCGCGTTCGCAGATCATGCGCAGTGCCGGACTTTGCACCCGCCCTGCCGACAGGCCGCGCCGTACCTTCTTCCACAGCAGCGGCGAGAGATTGAAACCGACCAGGTAATCCAGCGCACGGCGTGCCTGCTGCGCATTCACCAGCGGCGCCGACACCTCGCGCGGCTCGGCCACCGCGGCGCGGATCGCGTTCTTGGTGATTTCGTAGAATGCCACCCGATGCACGGCGCGCGTGCCGATCTCGCCGCGTTCCTTGAGCATCTCCAACAGATGCCAGGCGATGGCCTCGCCCTCCCGGTCAGGGTCGGTCGCCAGATATAGCGCCTTGGCCTTCTTCAGTGCGCGGGAGATCGCATCGACATGCCGCTCGTTCTTCTCCAGCGGCTGGTAGCGCATCGCGAAGCCATGCGCGGTGTCGACCGCGCCTTCCTTGGGCACCAGGTCCCGCACGTGCCCATACGAGGCGAGCACCTCGAAGTCCTTCCCCAGGTACTTCTTGATGGTCTTCGCCTTGGCCGGCGATTCGACGATGACCAGATTATCTGCCATGCGCTAAGGTCTGCCCCGTTAGACGAAAAACCGCGGACCAGGCCGCGGATTGATGATGGTGACGTGAAACCTGAGGGTCATGCGCTAATGGGGCGGATGTCCCGTGGCGTCAGCCACGAGATCCTCCATGAGGGCAAACGCCTGCTCCTGGCCCGGCTGGCTGGAGAGCACCATGAGCACGACCCACTTGATCTGCTCGGTATCCAGCTCCTCCGAATCCAGGGCCAGCAGACGATCCAGGACCACTTCACGCTGCAGCGGCGAGAGGATGCCATGCCGCTCCAGATACATCAGAAAGCCACGTGATTCGGTGGACAGACGCGTCAGTTCGCCATCGCTGTAGAGGCGCAGGCTCGGGGCCCCGCGCGGCTCTTCGGCCGACTGCAGCCGCACGTCCGCCAGATCGGCCAGCCAGTCGAGCGCCCGTTCGACGCTTGCCGCGCCGAAACCCATCAGTTCCAGATCGCGAGCCAGGGCGTCGCGTTCGGGAACCTCGGGGGTGTCCTCCAGCATGTAGCGGTCGAAGACGTAAATCAGGATATCGAGGACGCTGGTCGTCATGGCTTGGCTTCTTACAGGCGGCAGTACCGGCCGCCAGGCTGGGGCGCGACGCGCCCCTCTAGTTCAAGCAACAGCAACATTGAAGCCACGGTGTGCCCGGACCAGCCGGTCCGAAACGCCAGTACATCGATGTCCACAGGCTCGAAGCCTGCGGCATCTAACAGCATTTCGTATTTGTTGTCCAATGGGGGCGCCGCGCCGTGGGGGCCGGCAGCGGACTTTGGCCGCGCTGTAACATACTGAAATATATTGTTAATGCCCAGCTCGCGCAGAATCTCGCGGGGGTCCTGCACCAGGGTTGCGCCTCGGCGGATCAGCTGATTGCACCCCGCCGCCAACGGGTCGCGGATGGACCCGGGAATGGCAAATACCCGCCGCGCATGTCGCAGTTGCGTAGCGGCCGTGACGCCCAGCCCGCTACCGGCCAGGGCCTCGACCACCAGCGTGCCGGCCCCCAGGGCACAGCTCAGCCGGTCGCGCAGCGCAAAGTGATGGCGCCGCGGGGGACTGCCGGGCGGGAACTGGCTGACCAGGCTGCCGTGCTCGCGGATACGCGCCGCGAGCCTTGCGTGCTGGACGGGGTGGGTCCGGTCAAGGCCAGCGGCGCTCACAGCGATGGCGCGGCCACCGCCGGCCAAGGCTCCCTCCAGGGCGGCGGCCGCGATGCCCTCACCCAGAGCGCTGATGATGCCGACCCCGGCGGCTGCCAGGTCGGTGGCCATGCGCCGGGCCGTGTCGCATCCGGCGGCCGAGGCCTGGCGCGCGCCCATGATCGTCAGCCACGGCCCACCGCTGAGCTCCCCGGGGCTACCGGTCAGGTAAAGCGCGGCGGGCGCCCAGCTGAGGGTCGCAAGGGTTGCGGGGAATTCGCTATCCCGGCAGCACAGGACCCGGACACCGGCAGCTTCGGCCCAGCGCAGATCCGCATCGATCTGCGTCTCATCGGGCTGCTCCAGCCGGCGCCTGACGCGAGGAGGCAGCGCACCCGCAAGCAGTGCCTGCAGCAGGTCGGGTGAAAATTCCCCAGGGCAGGCGGTATTGAGGTGTGCGGCCAGGAGGCCAGGGCTTCTGGCCAGCAGGGCGCGCAGGCGTGCAGGCTCCATGGTCGGAAGCCTGCACCGACCGGTGCAGCGTAGGGGTGAGCGGGGTTACGGGTTGCGGACGACGTCGCCGACCCGGAAGGGGGCGGAGGCTCCGACCACCAACCCGAAGCTCATGTCGTCGTAGGATTTGAACACCAGGAGCGTACCGGCGCGTTCGGCCGGCAGCCGCACTGACTTGGTAAATCCAAGGAAGTTGTGATCGGTATCCGCGTAGGAAGCCGGGCCGCGATCCGGCACCACATCGCCGGCCTCATCGATCGCGAGCACCGTACCGGGACCGACGCCGTCGCGGGCACCGCGGTTGATGGCGACGATGTCGTACTGGCCGATCAGCTCGACGTTGTCGATGACCGAAGCGATCTGGCCCCTGACCTTGGTGGAGGGCGCGCGCGGCGTAAAGGTCAGCGGCGTGGTGTTGGCATCCGGCACCATGCAGTCGCCGCGCAGGGTCTCGCGCGCCGCATCCACCAGCAATGTCCGCGTCACCGAAGCCGGGCGCTGTACCACCGCCGTGGCGGCATAAATGCCCTCATAACCCAGGGTCTTGCGGGTTTCCGGATCCACGATTGGATCACCGATGTGCATGATGCTGTAGCGCGCACCGGTGGCCGAGCCGCCGAGGCCACGGGCGTAGGCGACGGTGTTGTCGCCGGCAGCCTGATGCTCATCCGGGAAGGCCAGGACGTAGGGCGCGGCCTTTACTTCCTGGCTCGACATCACGGCCGGCCGCGACAGGAACGCGGCGATCGAGGCATAGGGAATGGTGGGAATGGCATCATCCAGCGGCGTGCTGCGCAGGGCCGGATTCAGATGCAGGGCCCCGGCCTGGCCGATGGTGATCTGGGGATGACCACCGCGGTCATAGGCCAGTACCAGAACGTCGCCCGGGTAGATGCGGTGCGGATTCTGGATCTTCGGGTTCACATACCAGATTTCAGGCCATTCCCAAGGGTTCTTCAGGAACATATTGGAAATGCCCCACAGCGTGTCGCCGCGCTTCACGGTGTACTGCGCGGGTGCCGAGGGCTTGACGGATTCGGCGGTCGGGGCCGGCGCGGCCTCGGCGTGACTGCCGGACCGTTCGTCAGCCTGGATGGCGGCCTCGGTGGCCGTCAGCTGGACCTCAGGCGTAGCCGTGGATCCCGTGTCCGCCGGCGGCGGCGTGGGTTCCTCGATGGGCCGCGAATGCCCGAAAAAAGTCGAGCAGCCGCCAAGCACTAGCGCGGCGGCGATTACAGTGACGGACAGGCCGGTTCGAATAGCGTGGTTGAAAGTCATTCTCCCCTCCTCAACCATGGGGTGGGGCAGCAGCACGGCTGTTATAATCGGCTGCCGCGGTCGGCACACGACTTATCCTCAAGTTTGTGCGCTGGATCACGCGCCGACCAGGCCCGCCCGGTCAGAAAACGGGCGGCACAGGTGAGCGGGCCAGTCCATAAAGGCTTGCAAGCTCCCCACACTAGAGCATGAATTTGATGTCGCGTCTAACCATTCTGGAATATCCCGATCCCCGCCTTCGTACCCGCGCCAGGCCGGTGGAGGAGTTCGACGCGGCCCTCGGCAAGTTCATCGACGACCTGTTCGAAACCATGTACGAGGCCCCCGGAATCGGGCTGGCGGCCACCCAGGTGGATGTCCATCGGCGTCTGATCGTCATGGACGTCTCGGATGACCGCTCCCAGCCGCTCATTTTCATCAACCCGCAAATCCTGGCGCGCGAGGGCGAGGCCAAGACCGAGGAGGGCTGCCTGTCGGTGCCCGGCATCTTCGATGATGTGCAGCGCGCGGCGCGGGTGCGGGTCAGGGCCCAGGATCGCACCGGGGCGATGTTCGAGCGGGCGCTGGATGGGGTGGTCGGGGTATGCCTGCAGCATGAGATGGACCATCTGGAGGGCAAGCTGTTCGTCGACTATCTGTCGGACATGAAGCGTGACCGGATCCGGAAGAAACTGGAAAAGGAACGCAAGGAACGTATTGCAGCGCAGCATCGCGGTGGCGCGAAGCGCACTGCCGGCGCGCGCTAGCGCCAGGCTTCCCGATGACCGATGTCAGCCGGCTGCGGGTGGCCTTCGCCGGCACACCGCGCTTCGCGGTACCGCCACTTGCGGCACTGCTGTCGTCCCGTCACACCGTAGTGGGCGTTCTCACGCAGCCGGATCGGCCGAAGGGTCGCGGTCGGCAGCTCTCCCCGAGTCCGGTGAAAGAACTCGCGCTGACTCATGGCCTGCCCATCGCGCAGCCGGCGACGCTGGCGGATGCGGCCGGCCGCGACGCGATCGCGGCCCTGGCTGCAGATGTACTGGTGGTGGTGGCCTATGGCCGCATCCTGCCGCGCTCGGTATTGCGACTGCCACGGCTGGGCTGCATCAATATCCATGCCTCGCTGCTGCCGCGTTGGCGCGGGGCCGCGCCCATCCAGCGCGCCATCCAGGCCGGTGATGACGTCACCGGCGTCACCATCATGCAGATGGATGAAGGTCTTGATACCGGCGACATGCTGGCGGTCGAGCGCGTCGCCATCGGCGAACGCGACACCAGTGACTCGCTGCACGAAGTGCTGGCCAATGTCGGCGCGCGCGCGCTGCTCGAGGTGCTCGACGGGCTCGCGGCGCAGCGCCTGCAGGCGATTGCGCAACCGGCGTTGGGGGTCAGCTATGCGCACAAGATCGGCAAGGCCGAAGCGCACATCGACTGGAACGCTGCGGCCGCGGTGATTTCGCGCCAGGTCCGTGCCTTCAGTTCCTGGCCCGTGGCCGAGACGCGGTTCGCGGGTGAGCCGCTGCGCATTCACGACGCGCACGCGGCATCGGCGCTGACACTGACGCCCGTAGCTGCACCGGGCACGTGGCTGGGCCTGGATCCGCCCTCGCACTCTTTGCGCGTGGCCTGCGGCAGCGGTGAACTGCACGTGACACAGGTGCAGCGCGCCGGACGCAAGGTGGTTGCCGCGGACGAGTTCCTGCGCGCCGCGGGATCCGCGGCCGGTCGCTTCGGGTGAGCGGTGCGCGCACCGCCGTGCTGGCGAGCGCCGCCCGCGTCATTGCCGCCGTGGTCGATCAGGGCGCCTCGGCCGATGCCGCGCTCGCGAGCGTAACGGCCAGCGATGAACGCGCCGCCGTGCGCGCCGTGGTCCTCGGCAGTGTGCGCTGGTACCTGCGCCTGCGGCCGGCCCTGGAGCGTCTGCTCGAGAAGAAGGCCGGACGCCTGGCACCGCAGATCAACGCATTGCTGATCGCCGCGGCACATCAGATCGAGTATTCGCGCAATCCCGCGCAGTTGACCGTCAACGCGGCCGTCAACGCGGCGCGGACCTTGGGACAGGCGCGGGCCGCGGGCCTGGTCAATGCCATCCTGCGCCGCTGGGTGCGCGAGCGCGCGACCCTGTGCGCCGCGGTGGATGCGGATCCGGTCGCCGCCGCGGCCCATCCCGCCTGGCTGGCCGCCGCCCTGCGGCGCGCCTGGCCGGCCCAGGCCGACGCCGTGATGGCGGCCAACAATGCCCACCCGCCGATGACGCTGCGCGTCGATCTGACGCGGGTCGACCGAGATGCCTATGTGCAGCTCCTGGCCCAGGCCGGCATCGAGGCACGTACCTGCGCGTGGGCCAGCGCCGCCGTGGAGCTCGTCGCACCGGTGCCGGTCACGACCCTGCCGCACTTCGATCAGGGTTGGGTGTCGGTGCAGGACACCGGCGCGCAACTGGCAGCGGTGCTGCTCGAGGCTCGACCCGGGATGCGGGTCCTGGATGCGTGCGCGGCGCCGGGCGGCAAGACGCTGCATATCCTGGAGCGCGCCGGCAGCTGCGAACTGGTCGCGGCCGACACTGATGCGACGCGACTGCAGCGCGTACGCGACAATCTGGACCGTTGTCGACGCAACGCCCAGCTGGTGGTGGCGGACCTCGCCACCGGGCACGCGCCCGATGGCTCGACGCCTCCGGCACTGGCGCTGGGTGGCTTCGATCGCATCCTGCTCGATGCGCCGTGTTCGGCCACCGGAGTCATCCGTCGCCACCCGGACATCCGCCTGCTGCGCCGTGAACGGGACATCGCGGCCTTCGCCGCCACGCAACGGGCCCTGCTGGAATATGCAGTTACACGCCTGGCCCCGGGCGGTCGCCTGCTGTACTGCACCTGCTCGGTACTGCCGCAGGAGAATGACGATGTCATCGCCGGCCTGCGCGCCGCGCATGCGACGCTGCAGATCATCGCGCCCGAGCGGCTGCTGGACGGTGCCATGCTCAGCGTTCCGGGTGCCGTGCGTTGCGCCTACGGGGTGCAACTGTTGCCCGGAGGCGAGGCGGGCACGGACGGCTTCTATTATGCTTGTCTTAAGAAAGACACATCTGGACCGCACTGAAAATGCATCGAGGACCTCGCTCCCCGTGGGTGACGCTGGCGGCGGCCTGGCTGGCGCTGGGCAGCGTGGCCGTGCTCGCCGATGCCCTGGATGGCGTGCTGCAAGTCCGATCGGCTTTCGTAGACCTGGATCACGCCGTCTTCCAGCTGCATGCGCGCATCGACTATCCGCAGACGCCGGCGATCAGCGACGCACTGCGGGACGGAGTCGACCTGCAGTTCGACGTCGATGCGCGCGTCGAGCGCGCGCGCCGCTTCTGGTTCGACAGCACGGTGGTCGATCTCACTCTGCGGCGCGAACTGGCCTACCACACGGTCGCCGACCGCTACGTGGTGCGCGATCCGGCCACCGGTGACCAGCAGACTTTCGCCACGCTCGACGCCGCGCTGCAGTACCTTGGTACCGTGGACGGCTGGCCGATACTGGTCGAGCCGCAGCTCGAGAGCGGCGGCCAGTACGTGATCAGCGTGCGCGCCGGTATCCATCGCGGGCACCTGTCCTCATCGCTGCGCGCGCTTCTGTTCTGGACCGATGACTGGAGCCGGGTCAGCAGCTGGTATACATGGTCACTGACAACCTGACACCACCGCGCCGTCCCTGGGGCACCTACGCCCAGGGATTGCTGTGGGCGACGGTCGGCGCGAGCGCGCTGCTGTTGCTCGCCAAGAACGTACAGAATTCCTCGGATTTCGGCCGGCTGCAGCTGTGGATCCTGCTGCTGAACGTCATCGCGTTGATCGGCCTGACGGTGCTCATCGCACGCAAGATCTGGCAGCTGGTCAGGGACTACCGCGCCAACGTGCCCGGATCGCGCCTGACGGCCCGCACCGTGAGCACCTTCGGTGCCCTGGTGATCGCCCCGCTGCTCATCGTCTACCTGTTTTCGCTCGACTTCCTGAGCCGTGGCATCGACAGCTGGTTCCGCATCGAGGTCAAACAGGGACTGAACGACGCCCTGCTACTGTCACGCGCGGCGATCGACGTGCGCATGCGCGAGTACGGCCGGCGCACCGAGGACTTCGCCGCCTCGCTGGCCGCGGCACCGCGCGAGCAGCAGGTGCTGCGTCTGAATGAGGAGCTGCACGGCACCGACGCCAGTGAGATCGTGCTGTTCGATTCCGAGCAGCACGTGCTGGCCTTCAGCAGTGACAACTCGGGCGAGATGGCGCCGACCCCGCCGCCCCGGGAGGTGCAGCGCCAGGTCAGCCAGCACCAGCCCTATTTCGACATCGACCCGCAGGTCGGGGGGCAGTACCAGATCCGGGTCGCAGCCCCGTTATCCGAGAACCGCGACTCGGGCGACCATCGTTACGTCTATGCCGTATACGTGGTGCCGCAGCAGCTGGCCAAGCTCTCCGAGGCCGTGCAGCAGACCTACTCGCAGTACGGTGAGCTGGCGGCGCTGCGCGAACCGCTGAAGGACAGCTTCCGCCTGACCCTCACCCTGGTGCTGCTGCTGGCGATGCTCGCGGCCATCTATGGTGCCATCTACTCCGCGCAGCGCCTGATCCGCCCGGTGCAGGACCTCATCGCCGGAACCCGTGCGGTCGGCAAGGGTGACTTCGCGACCCGGCTCACACTGCCCTCGCGGGACGAGCTCGGCTACCTGGTCCATTCCTTCAACGACATGACCAAGCGCCTGCGGCGCGCGCGCGAAGAGGCCTGGCGCAGCCAGGAGGCCGTGGAGCGCGAGCGCGGCCGTCTGGCCATCATCCTGGCACGGCTGTCCACCGGCGTGCTCGCGGTCGACCGCGAACTGACCGTGCGCATCGCCAACGATGCGGCAGGGCAGATCATGGGACTGGACCTGACGCAGGCCACCGGGTCCTCGCTCTCGCAGCTGGCCACGGGCAAAGAGCGTTTCAGCCAGTTCGTGGCGGCCCTGGTGGTGCGGTTCGCCGCCGGCCGCGAGGAGTGGCGTGAACAGATCGATCTGGATGGCGGCTCCGACCGCAGGGTGCTGATGTGCGCGTGCACGCCCCTGGGGGTGGAGGGCGTGGAGGGCACCGAGCGCGGCTACGTCATTGTGTTTGATGACATTACCGCCCTGCTGCAGGCGCAGCGCGATGCGGCCTGGGGCGAGGTGGCGCGCCGCCTGGCGCATGAGATCAAGAATCCGCTCACACCCATCCAGCTGTCGGCCGAAAGGATGCGCCGCAAGTTCCTCGCCAACATGGGCAAGGACGATGCCGAACTGCTGCAGCGTTCCACCGATACCATCGTGCAGCAGGTCGAGACCATGAAGCAGATGGTCAACGCCTTCAGCGAATACGCCCGCGCGCCGGACATGAAGGTGACGGGGTTCAGCCTCAATGACCTGGTCACTGAAGTGGTGGAGCTGTACCGCTCGCCCGACAGCCAGGTGCAGATCCGCCTGGACCTGGACCCGCAGTTGGGAATCATCGAGGCCGACCGCGGTCGAGTGAGACAGATTCTAAATAACCTGCTCGTCAATGCGCTCGAAGCCCTGGAGGGTTATGATTTGCGCGAGAAAACCGGCGACAAGTCAAGCACAGCGACCGGTACGAGGGGAATCGTAGATATCTCAACACGGCTGCGGGCCCAGAGTGCCGAATGGGCCCACGGTGTCGTTACAGTTTGTGATAATGGCCCCGGCTTTCCGCGCGAGCTGATCGGCCGGGTCTTCGATCCATACGTCACCAGCAAGCCCAAGGGGACCGGCCTGGGGTTGGCGATCGTCAAGAAGATCGTTGAAGAGCATGGTGGTCGCATCGACGCGGAGAACCGGCCCGAAGGCGGAGCCAGCGTGCGCGTGACGCTGCCCTTGCGCGACAGCACGCGAGCGGCCAGCTCGCAGCGTGTGCATGGCGCACGTCCGGCACTACGGAAGGAGAGCTTGGGATGAGTGCGATGCGGATTCTGGTGGTCGATGACGAGGCCGACATTCGCGGCCTTCTGAAAGAAATCCTCTCCGAGGAAGGCTACACGGTCGAAGTGGCGGCGGATGCCGAGCAGGCGCGCGCAGCTAGAGCGCGGCAGACCCCGGATCTGGTATTGCTGGACATCTGGATGCCTGGCGTCGACGGCATCACGCTGCTGCGCGAGTGGTCCCAGTCCGCCTCCGACGGCGTCCAGGTGGTGATGATGTCGGGCCATGGCACCATCGAGACTGCCGTCGAAGCCACCAGACTCGGGGCCTTTGATTTCGTCGAGAAGCCGCTGTCGATCGCCAAACTGCTGCGCACCGTGGAACGGGCGCTGGAGGCCGGCAAGCGCAAGCGCCAGCCGGCCCGCATGGCGCCCAGCCAGATGCAGATACCAGCCGGCAAGAGCCGGGTCATCCAGCAGCTGCGCACCGACCTGCAGCAGCTGGCCTCGAACCGCTCCGCGGTTCTCCTCATCGGGGAGTCCGGCTCGGGCCGCGAGGCCTTTGCCCGCTATCTGCACGCCGAAAGCCCGCGCGCGGCCGCGCCCTTCGTCACCCTCATCGCCAGCACGCTGCGCGAAGCCGATGCCGAAAGCCTGCTGCTGGGCAGCGGCGACTCCAAGGGGCTGCTGGAGCAGGCCGGCGACGGCACGCTCTTCATCAATGAGATCGAGGATCTGCCGCAGATCGCACAACGCGTGCTGATGGGAGTGCTCGAGTCCGGTACCTTCTCGCGACTGAAATCGGCGGCCGTGCAGCGCTTCGACGCGCGCGTACTGTCATCGGCCCAGCCCGGCATCGAAGGCCGCGCCGGCACGCTCGGCTCGGAGTTCCGCCGCGATCTGCTCGGACACCTGAACACGCTGATCGTGCGCATCCCGCCGCTGCGCGACTATGCCGAGGATGTTCCGGAGCTGCTGCGCCACTATGTGGATCGCGCGGTCGATGCGGAGGGCCTGCCGTTCCGGCGCTTCAGCGTCGCGGCGCAGAACCGCATGCGCAACTACCCCTGGCCCGACAATCTGCGGGAGCTCAAGAACCTGGTACAGCGCCTGCTGATCCAGGGCGGGCCCGAAGATATCCGTCTGGAGGAGATCGAGCACGAGTTGTCCATGCAGACCGTGCCGGGCGAGCCGCTGGTCAAACAGGACCTGCTGGCACTGCCGCTGCGTGAGGCGCGAGAGCAGTTCGAGCGCGCCTACCTGCAGCAGCAGCTGCTGCTGTGCAATGGCAAGGTCGGCCGACTGGCCAAGCGCGTCGGGATGGAACGCACCCACCTGTACCGCAAGTTGCGCTCATTGGGAGTGGATTTCCGCGCGACGGCCGACGACTGAGTAAACACCGGCAATAACACAAATCCAGGCGCAGGCCATCCAACCGATTACTCCGTTGTAGTCGCCAACGAGCCATGCCCAATGGCTACCGGGGTTCACATGGGTACTCTTGGTCATCACCCAGATGACACAGACGGCACCCGCATGCAGGCCGATTCCGCCGGCGATCGCCCCAGTGCGTTTGCGTATCAGAGAAAGCAAAACACCCAGTGCGCACAGGGCGAGGAACGAATCGAGCACGTCCAGCGGGCGTTCGAACTTGGTGAACACGTCAGCGACAATCCGAAATCCGCTCGCGAACGTAACCTGGTCCTGGGGAACACGCAAAGTTCCGCCGAAAAAATGCCCGGCTGCGTAGAGCACGGTCGGTAGCAGCGTGGCGAGAACGACACCCGATTCACGCTCGATACCGCCGTACATCACACCGCGAAAACACGTCTCTTCGATAAATCCAACGGCAAGGCCAGCAAGCAAGCCCTGGCCGATAAGACCGGTCAGTGCGGCTGGAGAAGTGAAATTCCCAGGCACGCGGATTGCGAGACCAAGCAGCGCCAGCACAAGTGGCAGCATGAGCGCCAAGGCAGCCAAAAATCCGGCCGAAAGCTGCCGAAGAAATATACGGCGCGGCAACCCATAGCCCAGCACGTCGCGCGTCGCTAGCTGCCAACGCGGCAGGAAAAACCACAGCCCGGCAGCGATCAACAGCATTGCGACCCGATCCCGGACGCGATGAATGGGAATGTCCGCGACCGTGTTGACGAGCAGCCACGACGGATACGTCAAGAATGCGGTCAGGAACTCGGCACCTAAAAGCAGCAGAATGAATTTGCCGAAGATTCGCATTGGCGGCGCATCAATCAGTCGCCGACGCGGATCACCAGCGCATCGACATCGGCCGCCTGCAGCTGGTGGCGCACCTTGTTCAACTGCGCCAGATCGCTGATCGGACCGACGCGCACCCGGAACCAGACTTCGGTATCGAGCGCGACGCGCTGCACCTTGGCGTCGATGCCCTGCAAGGTGAGCTGGCGCGCCACCCGGTCGGCATCCCCCTCGTTGTGGTACGAGCCGGCCTGCAGCACATAGGCGCCCGGCTTTTCGATTTTGGCCGCCGGCAGGTCGCGCTTCACCGCCACTTCCTTCTCCGGCACCACCACTTCGAAGTTGGGCAGCATGGAATAGAAGTCGTAGTGCTGGGGCGCGGATCCGCTGCCTTCGGCGCGGGCTTCCGGCGGCAACTTGTGGGCCTCGGGTTTCGGCGCGTCGAGCGCTACCGGCGGGTGCTGACCCTGGTGGGTGAAGGCCCAGCCCATCGCGCCCACGACCAGCCCGACCACGAGGCCCATGGCGATGTCCTGCCAGCGCGCCGCGCCATCGCGGCGCGGACGGGCGGACTTGTAGTCGCGCGCGCTGTGACGCCTCACATGCTCTCGGGGGCGGAGACGCCCAGCAACGTCAGACCGTTGCGGATCACTTGCTGTGCAGCGCCCACCAGCGCCAGCCGCGCGTTGCGCAGCGGCGACTCCGCTACGATGAAGCGTTCGGAGTTGTAGTAGGAGTGAAAGCCATTGGCGAGCTCGCGCAGATAGAACACCAGTGTCTGCGGCGTGCGGTTCGCGGCCGCGGTTTCGATGATCTCGGTGAAGGCCGCAATGCGGTTCAACAGCACCTGCTCCAGCTCGCCGGTCAGCAGCTTGACGTTGGCGAGTCCCTCGGCGCGCTCAAAGGTGAGACCGCGCGCCTGCAGCTGTTTCATGACGCTCGAGGCGCGCGCGTGCGCGTATTGGACGTAGTACACCGGATTCTCGTTGGTGCGTGCCGTGGCCAGGTCCAGATCGAAGTCCAGCGGCTGCTCGTGACCACGCATCAGGAAGAAGAAGCGGCAGGCGTCGTTGCCCACTTCCGCGCGCAGCTCGCGCAGCGTGACGAACTGTCCGGAGCGCTTGCTCATCTGCAGCTGCTCGCCGCCACGGAACAGTGTCACGACCTGGATCATCGGTACTTCGAGACTGTCGGGCGGTTCGCCCATGGCGGCGAGGCCGCCGCGCACGCGCGCGACGTAGCCATGGTGTCCGGACCCCAGCACGTCGATCAGCAGATCGAAGCCGCGTTCGCGCTTGTCCAGATGATAGGCAATGTCGGAGGCGAAGTAGGTCGTGAGCCCGTTCTCACGCACCACCACCCGGTCCTTCTCATCACCGAACTCGCTGGCCCGGAACCAGGTCGCGCCGTCCTTCTGGTAGAGATGGCCCTGCTGACGCAGTCGCGCCAGGGCACGGTCCAGCGCGCCGCTCGTGGCCAGCGACATTTCTGAGTACCAGCGGTCGTAGACGACACCGAAGTCCTCAAGATCGGTACGCATGTTGCCGAGCAGCCGGTCTCGCGCCCGGCCGAGTACCTCCTGGAAGGCGCTCTCACCCAGCAGTTCCCGGGCCCGCGCGATCAGCGCGTCGACGTAGCCGTCCTTGTCACCGCCCTCTGCCTCATCCGCCGGCAGCCCTGCCACCACCGCTGCCGCCGCTCGCACGAGGCCAGCGCCGACGCTGTCGCGCAGCTCGGCGGCAATGTCCTTGAGGTACGCACCCTGATAGCCGCCGGCCGGAAACGCCACCGCCTCCCCCGACAGCTCCAGATAGCGCAGCCACAGGCTGACGGCGAGGATGTCCATCTGCCGGCCGGCATCGTTGACGTAGAACTCGCGGTGGACGCGATGGCCCGCGGCGCGCAGCAGATTGGCGAGGGTCGCGCCGTAGGCCGCGTGCCGCCCATGTGCCACATGCAGTGGACCGGTCGGGTTCGCCGACACGAACTCGATGATGATGCTCTGGTTCCGGCCCCGGCTGCTTTGGCCATAGGCTGCACCAAGTTCGAACACCCTCGCGACTTCGGTCCCATAGGCGCCGGCCGCCAGATAGAAATTGATGAAACCCGCGCCCGCCACTTCGGTGCGCTCGATGAGCGCATTCGCCGGCAGCGCGGCGGCGATGGCCTGCGCCAGCTCGCGCGGATTGCGGCGCGCCGCCTTCGCCAGTCGCATGGCGACGTTGCTCGCGAAGTCGCCGTGCTGAGTGTCGCGGGTACGTTCGACGCTGATCTGGGATGCATCGGGGGCGGTTGGCAGCAGTCCGCCGACCAGGCCGTTCACGGCCTGCTGCAGCAACTGCTCGAGCTGGGATTTCAAGGAGCGCGCTTCCACTTTCGGAAACTTTCCAGTTTAGAACAGATCGATGGGATCCACATCAAGCGCCCAGCGGACCCGCCGCGCGCCGGGCAGCTCGCCGAGCTCTTCCACCCAGGTCCCGAGCAGGCGATGCAGCGCGGCCCGGTCGGCGCTCTCCAGCAGCAGCTGCGAGTGATAGCGTCCGGCACGGCGCGCCATGGCCGCCGGCACCGGCCCCAAGAGCCGGATGCCGGACGGGTCGCCGGCTGCGCGCCGCGCCTGGGTCAGAAAGTCCAGGGCCGCCGCGGCCGTGGTGGCCGAAGCGCGCACCACCGCAAGCCGGCTGAAGGGTGGCCACTTGGCCGCGGCGCGTTCCGCCAGCGCCGCGCGCGCGAAGCCGTCGTAGCCCTCTCCCAGCAGCGTCTGCAGCAGCGGGTGATCGGGATAGGCCGTCTGGATGAGCACCTCGCCGGCGCGCTGACCGCGGCCGGCTCTGCCTGCGACCTGCACGATGGTCTGCGCCAGTCGCTCCGCGGCGCGAAAGTCGCTGCTGAAAAGACCCTGGTCGGCATTGAGCACGACCACCAGCGTCATGTTCTGAAAGTCGTGACCCTTGGTGATCATCTGGGTGCCGACCAGGATGCGGGCCGTACCGCTGTTGACGCTGTGCATGGCGGCATCCATGTCGCCCTGGCCGCGCACCACGTCGCGGTCCACGCGCACCAGCGGTGCCTCCGGAAACAGTTCCCGCAGTCGCTCCTCGACGCGCTCGGTCCCCTGTCCCACGGGGCGCACCGCAAACCCGCACTGCGGGCAGCTCTTGGGCAGCGGCGTGTCGGCGCCGCAGTGGTGGCAGCGCAGCCGACCGGAGCGTTGGTGGACCGTCAGCCGCGCGTCGCAGTCATGGCAGGGCGCTACCCAGCCACAGGCAGTACACAAGAGCGTCGGCGCGTAGCCGCGCCGGTTGAGGAACACCAGCACCTGGCCGTCCGCCGCGAGATGCCGCTCGATGGCCTGTACCACGGGAGTGGAAAGGCCGGCGGTGACGGCATGAGCACGCAGGTCGACCACTGCCAACCGTGGTGGCGCCGCCTGTCCGGCGCGGCGCGGCAGCGCCAGGCGCCGATAGCGACCGCTCGCGACATTCTGCAGCGTCTCCAGTGAGGGCGTGGCGGAGCCGAGCACCACGGTGAC
>DASZCK010000247.1:0-6390 GCA_035943195.1 Steroidobacteraceae bacterium | reverse complement strand
TTGGAGGATTGACGCATCGCTATTGCATCCAAGCGCGTCCGGCGCAACGACGAGATCACGTCCCCGAGTTTGCGGGTGATCGCAGCGGATGGTTCCCAGGCAGGAGTAATGACCCGCTTTGAGGCCCTGGCGATGGCCACGACCGCGGAATTGGACCTCGTAGAGGTCTCCCCGACGGCAGAGCCGCCGGTCGTGCGCATCATGGACTACGGGAAATTCCTGTTCGAACAGAACAAGAAGACCCATGCGGCGAAGCGCAAGCAGAAACAGATTCAGGTCAAGGAAGTGAAATTCCGGCCTGGGACGGAAGAGGCGGATTACCAGGTAAAGCTGCGCAATCTCACCCGCTTCCTGACTGAAGGTGATAAGGCCAAGGTGACCTTGAGGTTCCGCGGCCGTGAAATGGTGCACCAGGATATCGGGCGCAAGCTCCTGGCCCGGGTTTCCGCCGATCTCGCCCAGCTGGGCATGATCGAGCAGAACCCGATGATGGAGGGAAAGCAGATGATCATGGTATTTGCACCGAAAAAGAAGTAACGCCACGAAGCGTCGCGGACTTCCGAAAGGGGAGTCCGATGCCAGTGTCGTTCGCCCGCCAGTGGGTGCCGCAAGGCACTTTGCGAACGGGGCTACAAATAGGAGTTCGAGAACATGCCCAAGTTGAAGACCAACCGGGCTGCGGCCAAGCGTATTCGCAAAACTGCGAAGGGCTACAAGGCATATGCCACCGGCCGCCGCCATAACCTCGGCCATAAGACCCGCAAGCTGAAGCGTCATGCGCGTTCAGGCGGCAGCAGCCTGATCCACGAGAGTGATGTCGGTCGTATTCCGGCGCTGCTCCCGAACCATTAGTCGTTTCGCTTTCGGAGAAATTCCATGGCACGAGTCAAGCGTGGTGTGACGGCGCGAGCCCGCCACAATAAAGTTCTGGGTAAGGCGAAGGGCTACTACAACGCCCGTCGCAAGGTTTACCGCGCCGCCAAGCAGGCGGTGATCAAGGCCGGTCAGTATGCCTATCGCGACCGGCGCGCCAAGAAGCGCGAGTTCCGCGCCCTGTGGATCGCGCGCATCAATGCCGCGGCCCGCATCTACGGGCTCAATTACAGCCGCATGATCGACGGCCTCAATCGGGCCGGCGTCGAAATCGACCGCAAGATGCTGGCGGATCTCGCCGTGCACGATACGGACGCTTTTGGCGCGATCGCACAGCAGGCGAAGACGGCACTCGGCATCGCGGCCTGATTCCGACGGACGTGAGCGAGCTGAGCTCCGTCGTTGAGGAGGCGCTGCGCGAAGTGGCTTCGTGCAGCGCGCTCGTGGCGCTGGAGGACTGCCGGGTCCGCTGGTTGGGCAAGAAGGGCGGTCTCACCGGGCAGCTGAAGGCCTTGGGCGCACTGCCGGCCGCGGAGCGTCCCGCTGCCGGCGCACGCATCAACGAAGCCAAGGTGCGGGTTCAGGAGGCGATCGAAGCGCGGCGTGCCGAGCTCGAGCGCAGCCAGGATGAGGCGCGTCTGGCCTCAGGGCGCATCGATGTCACCCTGCCGGGACGCGGCGAGCAGCGCGGCGCGCTGCATCCGGTCACGCGTGCACGGCTGCGTATTGAAGCTATTTTCAGAAGCGCCGGCTTCGATGTCGCGGAAGGTCCGGAAATCGAGGATGACTTCCACAACTTCGAGGCGCTGAACATTCCCGCCGACCATCCGGCGCGTGCCATGCACGACACCTTTTATTTCGCCGATGGCAGGCTGCTGCGTACCCACACCTCGCCGGTGCAGATCCGCGCGCTCTTGGCCCACGGCGCGCCGCTGGCCGTGATCGCGCCGGGCCGCGTCTATCGCAGCGATGCCGACGTCACCCACTCGCCCATGTTTCATCAGCTCGAAGGCCTGGTGGTGGATGAGAACATCAGCTTTGCGAACCTGAAGGCCATCCTGCACGGCTTCGTCGAGGCCTTCTTCGAACGCGACTTGGCCATGCGGCTGCGGCCCTCGTACTTCCCCTTCACCGAGCCGTCGGCTGAAGTGGACATGTCCTGCGTGTTCTGCAACGGCGCCGGCTGTCGCATCTGCAAGCACAGCGGGTGGCTTGAGATCTGTGGCTGCGGCATGGTGCACCCGAATGTGCTCAAGGCCAGTGGCGTCGATCCTGAGCGCTACACCGGCTACGCCTTCGGCGCGGGCATCGATCGGCTGGCCATGCTGCGCTATGGCGTCAATGACATGCGGCTGTTCTTTGAAAATGACCTGCGCTTCCTCGAGCAGTTCCAGGCGTTCTGATCCAATCCAATGAAAGTCCCGATTTCCTGGCTGAGTGAATGGGTACAGGTGCCGTGGCCGGCGGCAGAGCTGGGCGCGCGCCTGACCATGGCGGGCCTCGAGCTTGAGGCGGTGGAGGCTGCGGCCCCGCCTTTCAGCGCGGTGGTCGTGGCGCAGATCTTGGACGCGGTTGCGCATCCGCAGGCAGACAAGCTGCGCGTGTGTCAGGTGACCACCGGTAGCGGCGCTGCGCTGCAGATCGTCTGCGGCGCCCCCAATGCCCGGGTGGGCTTGCGCACGGCGCTCGCCACCGTGGGAGCCGAGCTGCCGGGCGGGCTGAAGATTGCTGCCGCCAAACTGCGCGGGGTCGAATCCCACGGCATGCTCTGCTCGTCGAAGGAGCTGGGTCTGGGGGACACCAACCCCGGGATCCTGGAGCTGCCGGAGGACGCGCCGCTGGGCACGCCGCTGCGCGAATACCTGAAGCTCGATGACACCATTCTGGAACTGAACATCACCGCGAATCGCGGTGATGCCATGTCGATCATCGGCATCGCCCGAGAAGTCGCGGCCTTGACCGACTCGGCGCTGCACTCACCTGCAGGTGCGCCGGCAGGCAACGTGCTCTCGGATCACCACGCAGTACGGCTTGAGGCTGCCGCGGCCTGCCCGAAGTTTGTCGGTCGCATCGTGCGGGGAATCGACAATTCCAAGCCAACGCCCGTGTGGCTGCGCGAACGGCTGCGGCGCGCGGGGGTACGCGCCATCAGCCCGGCCGTGGATGTCACCAACTATGTGCTGCTGGAACTGGGCCAGCCCATGCACGCCTACGATCTTGCGAAGGTCTCAGGAGCCATCGTTGCGCGCATGGCGAAACCGGCCGAAGCGCTGAAGCTGCTTGACGGGCGCGACACCACCCTCGATCCGGACATGCTGGTCATCGCCGATGATGCCGGTGCGGTGGGGGTGGCGGGGATCATGGGTGGCGAGCGCACCTCGGTCAGCGCTGACACGCGCGATGTATTCCTGGAAGGGGCGTGGTTCGCGCCGGACAGTATCCGCGGTCGCGCGCGCCGCCTGGGTCTGCATACCGATGCCAGCCAGCGTTTTGAGCGCGGTGTCGACCCTTCGGGCCAGGCGCGCGCCATGGAGCGTGCGACCGAACTGCTGGTGGCCATCGCGGGTGGCAGACCCGGGCCGCTGGTGGTCACCGAAGAGCCTGCCAAGCTGCCGACGCGCTCTGCGGTCAGACTGCGGCGTGAGCGCCTGACGCGTCTTTTGGGTATTGCCGTGCCCGACGGTCAGGTGCAGAGCATCTTCACGAATCTGCAGATGCAGGTGACGGCGAGCGCGGAAGGCTGGAGTGTCGTGCCGCCGGCGCATCGCTTCGATATCCTGATCGAAGAGGATCTCATCGAGGAAGTCGCGCGCATCATGGGCTTTGCGGCCATCCCCGAGCGTCCCGCCCGGCGATCGCAGACGTTCCTGTCACTGCCCGAGGCGGTGGCGCCGGAGCGCGCGCTGCTCGAAGCGCTGGTGGCGCGCGGCTATCACGAGACCATCAGCTTCGCCTTCGTGGACCCGGCTCTGCAGGCGCAGCTGTTCCCCGGCATTGAAACCCTGGCGCTGGCCAATGCGATCGCCTCGGATCTGTCGGTGATGCGCGTGTCGCTGTGGCCGGGGCTGGTACGTGCGGCGCTCGACAATCAGCGCCGGCAGCAGGATCGCATTCGGCTCTTCGGCCACGGCGCGCGCTTTGTCGTTCAGCAGGGCAAAGTCAGCGAAGTGGATTCACTCGCGGGCATAGCCTTAGGGAGGCGCCTGCCCGAGCAGTGGGGCAGCAGCGAATCTCGCGAAAGCGAGGACTTCTACGACCTCAAGGGCGATGTGCAGGCGCTGCTTGCGGCCAGCGGCGCAGCGGCCGAATTCAGTTTCGAGGCGGCGACGCTGTCGTGCCTGCACCCAGGGCGCAGTGCTTGCGTGCTGCGCGCCGGTCGCCCGGCAGGATGGATAGGTGAGCTGCATCCGCGCCTGGTGCGCGAGCTGGGATTCGTCCAGGCGCCGGTGCTGTTTGAGGTCGATGTTGTTGCATTGCGGGTGAAAGTGCCGCAAGGAAGCGACATATCGCGATTCCCGCAGGTGCGTCGGGACCTGGCCGTGGTCCTGCCTGAGAATGTCACTTTCAGTGCCGTGCGCGAGCGTGTAATCTTGGCGGGATCAAGCTCCCTGCGAAATGTGCGTCTATTTGACGTATACCGCGGTGCAGGCATAGAAGAAGGTCGAAAAAGCGTTGCTTTGGGCTTGATTTTCCAAGATATTTCTCGCACCCTAACCGACGACGAAGTAGAGCGCGCAGTGGCCGCGGTAGTGGCCGATCTGCGTGAGAACCTGGATGCGAGAATACGAGAATAAGCCTATGACGGCTCTCACGAAGGCTGAGATGGCGGAAGCGCTCTTCAATCAGCTGGGCCTCAACAAGCGCGAAGCGCGCGAGTTGGTGGACCTGTTTTTTGAAGAAGTGCGCGCAGCCCTCTCTAAGGGTGAACAGGTAAAGTTGTCCGGATTCGGGAACTTTGACCTCCGGGACAAGAACCAGCGCCCGGGGCGCAATCCGAAAACGGGCGAAGAGATTCCGATTACGGCACGACGTGTCGTAACCTTCCGTCCTGGGCAGAAATTGAAGGCGCGGGTCGAAGCTTATGTTGGAGCCAAAGAATAACGACACGCTGCCGCCGATTCCCGGCAAGCGTTATTTCACGATCGGCGAGGTCAGTGACCTTTGCGGAGTGAAGCCGCACGTGCTGCGTTACTGGGAGCAGGAGTTCCCGCAGCTCAAGCCCGTGAAACGTCGCGGCAACCGCCGCTACTACCAGCGCCAGGATGTGATCGTGATCCGCCAGATCCGCAGCCTGTTGTATGAACAGGGTTTCACCATCGGCGGGGCGCGCAACAAGCTCACGGGCGAAGAGGCCCGCACCGATGTGAGCCAGAGCCAGCAGATCGTTCGTCAGCTTCGCCTGGAGCTCGAGGAAGTGCTCAAGCTGCTGCGCCGCTAGCGGCGAGCCGCTATAATTCCTGCTCAGGTCAAATAATCGGAACGTGGCGCAGTCTGGTAGCGCACTTGCATGGGGTGCAAGGGGTCCCGAGTTCAAATCTCGGCGTTCCGACCAATCAAAAGCGCCGATTTCTAAAGTTCTGGGGCCACGTTTGGGGCCAACTTTCTAAATCGCGATTCCAGCACCTCGGAACCATCCACCTTGCGTCAGCAGGGCGGCGGTAACCATCGCAGCCACGAGGTGCTTCCCATGACGATCAAAGGCATATCCAGCTCCCCCAGGTCCCAGGCTCCAACTTCCGGCGGTAAGCCGGCCGGCCCGGGACCTCGTCGACGTCACGCTACACATCGAGGACATGCCCGAATATGCGAGATCTGGCATAGTGAAGCCGAACAAACGAATTGTTTGGCTGGGCAGTAGCAAAGCGGACATGAAGGCGCTGCCGAAGGCCGCTATGGCGCAGGCGGGCTACGCATTGCTCCTCGTCCAATGTGGACTGGAGCCGACCGAGTGAAAACCCATGTCGACAGTTGGGCCGGGAGTGCGGGAGATTCGCGTTCGGGATTCGTCTGGTGCATTTCGGGTGGTTTACCTGATGTCGCGGTCTGAGGCGATCTACGTCTTGCACTGCTTCCAGAAGAAGAGTCAGAGGACATCTCAGGGTGATGTTGAGTTGGCGCAGAAGCGTCTGAAAATTCTACCGAGGTAATGCCGATGGCCCGAAAGAAAGTAGCAAGCGTGTTCCAGGCGCTTTATCCGGCCGACCAGGCCCCCGAAATGGAGATTCGAGCTCAATTGCTGCATGGGCTTACTGAATGGCTGAAAGCATCGGGCCTGACTCAAGTACAGGCAGCAAAGGCTCTCGGGGTAACGCAAGCACGTGTGTCAGACTTGAACCGGGGCATGATCAACCGATTCAGCTTAGACTTACTTGTGCGGATCGCGGCGCGAGGTGGCTTGCGGCCTAGACTCAGGCTGGCTGCCTAGGGGCTGTCAACAATTGGGATGCTGCCTACGAATTTCCTGCTTGAGTTCTCCGATTCCGGTATGACAAGGGTTAACGCGGTTCCGGCCATGGG
>DASZCK010000246.1:0-28471 GCA_035943195.1 Steroidobacteraceae bacterium | reverse complement strand
GGCGGAAAGGTCACATCATCGGGCTTACCGACCCTGGTGTTACTGTCGCCCAGACCGGCCAGGTCCAGGCGCAATACATAGTAGCCGCTGCGCGCCCATCTGCGCGCCAACGAGACGTACATGCGGCTGGGTCCCATGTGGTAGTCCGCACCGGCGTTGAGCAGAATGACGCCGCGCCTGCGCATCTCCTTCTGGGCTGGTAGGGTAATGATTCCAAACAGCGGCGTTTCGGACCCAATTGAAACCGGATATTCACATGGGCCATCCGCTTCCGAACTGTCCGCAGGAAGCTTCAATTCGCGCTTTGGCGCGTCAACCGCGGTCGGTGTACTCGCCTCCAGCGGCTGTTCAACGGGCGCCATGCGCTTGCCGAGCCGTTGGCTCAGCCAGTCGCGAATGGCTTCAGTCATTGCAACCGGCACCCGAGCAAACTGCGGCGCCACCATTGCCATTTCGACAAATCCGGGAAGAGTCAGATACTGGGCTGACACACCCGCATCCCGCAGCGCTGCAAACAAACTGCCGGCAACCGGGAGGTCCTGGCGGTCGAGGATCAGAGCATCGGCGACCGCGGGTCCCGGCGTTTTGGTCAAGTCAATTTTCGACAAAGCATCCATGGTGGCGGGGGACATCGCATAGCCGCTGAACTCCACGGAGTCTGACGTGTCGGCGCCGGACTGCCCCTCATCCTGCCCGCCCTGGTCCGCGGTCCCCAGATTGGCCGCAAGGCGCGCGGTGCGTAGTTCGCGAAGATAGCGCTTGCCGATGGTGACAGGCGCCACCAGAATGAGGCCGCCGACACTGCCGGACCGTGCGGCGGCAAGGGTCGCCAACAGCGCCCCGAGGCGGACACCGAGCAAACACACTTGCTCGACGCCCGTCCGTCGTCGCAGCTCGGCCACAGCCGCGAGAATGTCCTCCACCCACTGCTGAATCTGATCCGCACCGGGGTTCATGTCAGCCGAGTCACCGCAGCCGAGGTAGTCGAAGCGCAGCGCCGGCATCCCCAGATTTGCGGCCGTCTCGGCAAACACCCGCAGACTGCGGTGCGCGCACAGAGACTCGTATCCGAAGGGCTTGCAGATCACCAGCCCGATGTTCGCGGGGTGCTGCGCTGCCGGCCGATGCAGCCAACCGAAGATATCGTGGTCATTAGATGGAAAGTACAGCGGCTCGCTCACGATCGTCTTCGTGTCGGCCTGAGATTCCGTGGAACGGCCATTCGCGCTTGGGACCATAGGTGAATTTCTGCTACGCGGTATTGCCGGCGTCCACTGTGAGCGTCATGCCCGTTATGTTACGTGCGCTGTCGCTCAATAGATACAATACTGCACTGGCCACGTCACCTGCGCCAGCCATTCGCTTCAGCGCACTGCGACGCGCGATCTGGTCACGCTGCTTTTCGTCGAGGGACTGGGTCATGTCGGTATCGATAAATCCGGGTGCAATGGCATTTACCGTAATGTTCAGCGGCCCGACTTCGCGCGCGAGCGAGCGTGTAAAGCCCAATAGTGCAGCTTTCGTTGCCGAATAGGCCGACAGACCGCTGTACCCATTCGTAGCCACGATTGAGGCCATGTTGATGATCCGGCCTGCCTTCTCCACCATCATCGAGCGCAGCACGTATTTTGTCACAAGGAGAGGGGCTATCGTGTTCAGACGGACCAGAGCCTCGATTTCATCATCGGGCATGAGGCTCAAGACCCCCGCCGTGCCAAGACCGGCGTTGTTCACCAAGCCGTAAATGGGGCCGAATTCCTTACGCAGCGTGCCGACAAACTTGGCCAGTTCCGAGGTCCGGGACAGGTCGCAGGACCGGAAGGTCAGGCTCCCGGAGCCTGCCTGGGCTGCCGACTCGATGCCGGCGAGCAGCTCTGCTGATTGCGATCGGGCAATGGCGATGACCCGGTAGCCCTGCGCCGTGAGCGCGAGGGCGATCGCAAGGCCCAGCCCGCGGCTGCCACCCGTGACGATAACGCTACGCATTGGCGCGAATCAGCTTTCCCGACGGGCCGACCTCCAAGGCGGATACGAACCGGATCGATGCCGGCACCTTGTGAGCGGGCAGAGCCTGGCGGCAGGCCTCGACAATGGCGAGCTTTGTTTCCTCGCCTGGCACCGCGCCGCCGCCGGTGACCAGCGCGCTGGGCACCACCTCGGCCACCACCACCGCACCGGTTATCGGGCTCTTTCGCGCCGCAACTCGCGAGATCTGCACCCACGGCAGCGAATTGATCACGGCCTCCACTTCCTCCGGGTGCACTTTCTGTCCCCCCACGTTGATGACACCGCCACTGCGCCCCATGAAGTGATACCGCCCGTCCCGCAATTCCAACTGGTCCCCGGTGTCGACGAACCCGTCCGCGGCCCGGAGCGGTGTCGCGTCCTTGCCCAGATAACAAAGGCCGCCTCCCCGGGACCGCAGTCGCAGGCGGCCCTCTTTAACGTCAAGCTCAGCGGGAAGATCAGGCGCGCTCAGCAGCGTGGCCGGAAACCCTGACCGTCCGTCCGTGACCTCAAACCCCACTCCCGCCTCGGTCGAGGCGAAGGCGTGGGCTACCACGGCCCCCGGAAAGACCCGGCGCAGGGCGTCGAGGACCGCCTGGTCCGCGATCTCCCCGGACAACCGAACATAGCGCGGATTGATCTTCGCAGTAGCCCCGCTGATCATTGCCGTACGCCAATGCGAAGGGGTACCGGAAATGTGCGTTACCCCGGCGGCGCCGGCCCGGCCCAGAAAGTCGCTGACGGTTTCCCTCGGGCTTGAGAGCACCAACGAACCCCCGAGCAGGCCGCGCAGCAGGATCTGCAGTCCACCATAGCGGCGGATATCATAGAAAGTGCTCCATACGGTTCCAGGTGCCGGCGGGGCCTTTCCGGCAATGGCATTGGTCAGCGTCGCCAGAGTATGCAGGACCAGTTTCGGTGCACCCGTGGTGCCCGAAGTCAGCAATACCCATTCGGTCTCGTGGGTAAATCGTCGCGAGGCGCCGGTGGCGCTCGGCGGCGCGGGTACCGCAACCGTGCCAATGCCCAGCCCCGCCGCCGGACTCGGATCTCCGATCCAGGCGTCACATTCGGCCTCCCTCACAATCTGGGGAAAGTGCGCGGGCGACAGGTCCGGTGGGCACAGCACCATGCGCCGCGCCACACCGTCAAGTTCGATGAGTAGGATTGCGGCCGTGAACGGATCCGGGGTAACGATTACGGCACTGCGCCCCCGCAGCTGTTCCAGTTGATCGCCCAGGCACGACAGGCCCGCCAGCTCCCGGAGGTGAAGAGTGGCGCGATCTCCGACCAGCGCTCGGTCTGACTCCGTGTCAGAAGCCGTCATCGCCCCCCAGAGCCACATGCCATCAGCCCGAATGCGACTCGTACAGTTTGACGAAGTCGCCGAAAGTGACTGGGAAGCGCTCGACGGCATCAAAGGGATCGTAGCCGAGAGAGTCCTCAAGCCGAGCAACGATCAGGGCGAAACTCAGGGAATCCAAGCCAGTATGGAGGAGCTCGAGATCGTCGCTCAACGGACATAGTTGACGCCGCTGTTCGCGCGCAACTTCCTCGAACAGTGACTCTATGGTTTTTCTTACCGGCATTTCGCGCTCCATCTCATACACCGTTTACAGGATTACATCGATCATGAGAACGTAACAACGCCCCGGCTGAGCGGGGCGCGGCCCTTCCTTACGGCATGGTAAGGTAAGTCTAACCCAAGGTTTCGTGCTTTCCACAAGGAACCGTGAGTAGCATCACAGAATTCGACGAGCATGGCAGCAACTGACGTCGCAGTCGTGATTGTGACTTACCGGTCCGCGCTTCTGACTATCGAGGCACTGCGCTCGGTTGCGATGGAAAGAACAGCCTCGGGACTGAGCCTGCGCGCCATCGTGGTCGACAACGACTCGGGCGACCTCCCCCTCATCAAGCGTGCCGTCGAACAAAATGCATGGTTACCCTGGGTGACGCTCGTGCCTGCGCCGCGCAATGGCGGGTTCGCCTACGGCAACAATCTCGGTATTGCGCGCGCCTATGCAGATGCTGTTCCCGACTTTATCTACCTGCTGAATCCGGACGCACAGGTCCGGCCCGGCGGCATCACCGCCCTCATCCGGTTTCTGATCGAGCGACCCGAAGTCGGAATTGCCGGCAGCAGCTTTGAGAACCTGGACGGAAGCGATTGGCCGATCGCCTTCCGCTTCCCTACCCTATTCAGCGAAGTCGATGCGGGACTGCACTGGGGTCTCGTGTCCCATTTGCTCAAACGTTGGGTGGTCGCGCGCGTCATGAGCCAAACCCCCCAACCCGTCGACTGGATATGCGGTGCGTCCATGATGATCCGGCCCGCCGTTCTGGCAGCCATCGGCGGCTTGGATGAAAACTACTTCCTATACTTCGAGGAGACAGATTTTTGTCGGCG
Organism: Steroidobacteraceae bacterium; assembly: GCA_035943195.1. Lineage (GTDB taxonomy): Bacteria > Pseudomonadota > Gammaproteobacteria > Steroidobacterales > Steroidobacteraceae > DAIDKA01. Next base: position 24,054 of record DASZCK010000246.1, on the reverse strand, counting down.
CGCACGTCTCGCGGGTCATTCAACCTGGTATGTGCCGCAGAGCCGGGTCATGCATGTCATGGGTCAAAGCACGGGGGTCACGGACACGCGCCAGGGACCGCAACGGCTGCCCCCCTATTGGTTTGAGTCGCGCCGCCGCTACTATGTTCTGGCGTTTGGCATCTGGCGCGCGGCCGTCATCGATCTGGCCGCCCTGCTGGCCCATTGCATCGGGTATCTCAAGCGCATTCTCCAGGGCAGGCGGCGCGCAGCCGTACCGTTCTTCATCCGCGATCTTGTCCGGCACAGCGTCCTGTGGCCCGGGAACCGCGCGGTCACATTGCTAGCGAATGCGCCGGAACCGCCGGCTCAGAAGCGGGGGTAGCAAATCCTTGGCGAGGCCCCGAACTCGTTGTGCAACCGTCGGCTTGAAATCGCCCTGGTTCCTGGGACGAAACAGGGTCGAGTGATCGCCGGTGATCTCTTCGGCGGGCCGGCCGTTGGAGAAATAGTATAGGGCCATCGATTTGCGGGTCATCCCTTCCGGACACTGCAGCGGATCGGGATGGCCATGGTAGGTGAAGTCCGTGGTACCGAAGACCATGACCCGGTTGAACAGCGGCGCCACTCGAGCCTCGCATTTGGACATGCTGCGGTCCCAAAGCTCCAGGTGACCACCGTACTCCTCGTGCCAGTCCTTGTTGAGATACAAGAGCAGATTCAGACGACGGTCCAGTCCATAGTCGCGATGCCGGTTGAAGTCCGCGTGCACTCCGAGTTTGCCGCCACGCACAATCTGATGCAGACCGCCGCCCTCAAAACCCGGATCGGATATCAAATTCGGTATTCCCGTCACCTCGCTCAGGAACTGCAGAAACGTCATTGAGTTCAGATGATAGAAGAGCAGTCGCGTGACCGGACCGAATGCAGCCTCGCGTGCCGAAGCGAGTTTGATCTCCTGTCCGTTATCAAATTTCTGCCACTTGATCTGCCCTGGCTGAGGGAACTCGGTCAGAACCATTTCAAGAAGCGCAGGATCGAAAAAATTGTCCAAAACTACGTGCGGAAACGGCTTCGCGTTGGCATATTCAACCCGCGCGGTCGACGCCGATTCATTCATTCTGCTCAGCGGCAGAAAGGCATCGAGAGTTGCGTCCTGGATTTTCACCATAGAGCGTCTGGCCCCGGAAAATACTTGATATGCCTGAGAATATCAGAGTTCATTCTATGGTTTCGGGTGCTTCTGCCAGTTATCATGAGCTTGAGTGAAGCAGTTGCAACACGAATCTGCGGTAATGCGCCAGTCGCGGCACTGGCTGATTGCGAACCGTAGCCGATGATGGTAGCTGTGATGAGGGTAGCTGTCGTGATGACTGTGAGAGTGGAGCTGTCGGTCACGGGTCGTCCGGGTCGTCCGCGCTATCTGGTTACTTTTCCTGCGAACCCGTGAACAACATCAGCAACGCCATTCCAAATCCCGACGCGCCGGCCCAACCGGTTCCGGCCGAATCCCGGACCGGCGTCGTCATCATCGGGCGCAATGAAGGCGAGCGCCTGCGCCGCTGCCTGCAGTCTCTCGGCACGCATCAGCCCCGATCGGTGTACGTGGATTCCGGCTCAACTGACGAATCTGTGTCGTTGGCACGCGAGTACGGCGTCGCGGTCGTCAACCTTGACATGTCGGAACCGTTCACGGCCGCGAGGGCCCGCAATGTCGGATTCTGGAAGCTGCTGCAGATCCACCCGGCCCTCGACTACGTATTCTTCGTCGACGGTGATTGTGAGGTCGTATCGGGGTGGGTCGACCTGGCTGTGGAATTCCTCGGCCAGAATTCGGATGTTGCCGTCGTTTTCGGCTATCGCCGCGAACGTTATCCGGATGCCTCTGTGTACAACCGCATCTGCGACCTCGAATGGCAGGACATTCCACTCGGGGAGGCCAAGTCCTGCGGCGGCGACATTGTGGCGCGCGTCCCCGCCATCAAGCAGGTCGATGGCTATCGTCCGGACATGATCTGCGGGGAAGAGCCGGAAATGTGTGTGCGGCTGCGGCAGCAGGGTTGGCGGATCTGGCGGATCAACACCAACATGACCATCCATGACGCGGCGATGGATCGATTCGGGCAATGGTGGAAACGCTCAATGCGCGGCGGCTTTGGCTACGCGCAGGGTGCGTACATCCACGGTGCCTCGCCGCAGCGCCACTGGGTATCGGAGTACCGTCGCACCTGGGCCTGGGGCCTTCTGATCCCTGTCGCGATCTTGTGCTTGAGCATTGCAGTGAGCTGGAAAATGCTTGCCTTGTTTGGGCTGTACCCGCTGCAGATGATTCGGCTCGCCGTCAATGGCCGGCACACCACCGGCGAAAACTGGCACCGCGCTGCGTTCCTCGTCCTGGGGAAATTCCCGGAGATGCTGGGGCAGATCCAATTTCTCCGCGACCGCTTCCTGCGGGTGCAGTCGCGATTGATCGAGTACAAGTAGCAGTGTCGGTGGGAAGCCGCTGTGCGCGACCTCCACAATCATGTTCCGCAACATACGCGCTGATCTGAAGGCACATGGTGGCAAGTGGGGAGCCCAGGGTTTCTGGGCCCTGACGGTGTATCGATTTGGCCGTTGGCGCTATGGAATCAGGCCGGCACCGGTTCGAAAGCTGTTCTCCTTTGTCTATCGGATCCTGTACAAGTGGATCCAGATCGTCACCGGCATTGAGTTGCCGTGTGAGGTCGAAGTCGGCAGCAATTTCGTCATCGACCATTTCGGCGGCATCATCATCAGCGGCTACGCCAGATTCGGCGACAATTGCCGGATTCGCAATGGCGTGGTGGTGGGTCTGCGCCATGTCGATGAACCGGCCGCTCCAAGGATCGGCAATAACGTCGACATTGGTGCCGGCGCAAAATTATTGGGCCCGATCACCGTCGGCAATGACGTGGTGGTCGGCGCAAATGCCGTGGTGATCTGCGACGTGCCGGATAATTCCATCGCCGTGGGAGTTCCCGCGGTAATTAAGCGAAAAAAGGCCTGCATTTAGATGATGCTGCCGCTCGAAATCCTGCTCACGCTGATTGGCGCAGCACTCGCGATTCCCGCGCTCATACTGTTTGCGGAGGTCATCTGCGCGCTCGTTTACCGGCGGCGCATCTCGGCACCATCGGGCCAGCGCCCCAAGGTTGCGATCCTGATGCCGGCGCATGATGAGGCGAGCGGAATCACGCCGTCGCTGCGTAGCCTGCTGCCCCAGCTGCTGCCAACCGACCGACTGGTCGTCATCGCGGACAATTGCACGGACGACACCGCGGCGGTAGCGGCCGCGGCGGGCGCCGAGGTCATCGAGCGACAGGATCGCTCCAGACGAGGCAAGGGCTTCGCCTTGGATTTTGGTGTCCGGCACCTCGAGCACGATCCCCCCGAGGTCGTGATCATCGCCGATGCCGATTGCTGTTTTTCCGCAGGCACCATCGACAGGTTGGCGCGTGAGTGCCGGCTGCACGGTCGCCCTGTCCAGGGTTTGTACCTGATGCTGTCAGCGGAGCAGGCCGGCACCAAGACCCGTATCGCGCAGTTCGCGTGGCTGGTAAAAAATCTGGTCCGACCCACCGGCCTGCTGGCACTGGGTCTGCCCTGCCATCTGATGGGCACCGGCATGGCGTTTTCCTGGGGCTGTATCCGTTCGGCGCAGCTCGCGACCGGGCACATTGTCGAGGATATGCAGCTTGGTTTGGATCTGGCGCGCCGCGGTGAGGCCCCCCAATTCTGTCCCGACGTTCTCGTGACCAGCTACTTTCCGCAGTCGGATGATGGGCAGCGCAGCCAACGGACCCGTTGGGAGCACGGGCACCTGGGATTGATCATGACCGCCGCTCCGCGGCTGCTGCTGACCGGATTGCTGAAAGCCGATGTTCGCATGGTCGCGCTGGCACTGGACCTGATGGTCCCGCCGCTGGCCCTGCTCGTAATGCTCTGCACGGCCAGCGTTATGGTCGATGGCGCCTTCGCCGTCCTCAGCGCTCGAGCTGTGCCGTTCGCCCTGGCGGCAGCCACCCTGGCCCTGGTCGGATTTGCCGTCCTCGCATCCTGGATACGCTACGGCCAACACATCATTTCACTGTATGCGCTGGCATCCGCACCCGTTTATGCGCTGCGCAAGGTGCCGGTCTACATCGGCTTTCTGTGGTCGCGGCAGCTCGACTGGGTGCGCTCAAAACGCGATCCGTGATGAACTGCTGATCATAAATGTGTCGCAATTGACTACTATTGAAGTCCTGTGCGGAATCGAAACCACCCATGGATCTAGTCGCATCTGAACACACCGGCGGTTTGCCCGCCCCCCCCACGGCGCTGATCGCGACCGGCAACTGGTGGGCCTTGGCGGCAAGAATGGCGATTGCGATCGGACACAACGGCTGGAGAGTCGTCGCTGCGTGTCCGCCGAACAGCCCGCTTTGTTATGTAAAGTGTGTTAGTGAAGTATTGACGCTCAACAGCTTCGCCCCGCGCGACGCGCTGATCGCCGCCCTTCGCAAAGTTCGGCCTGACCTCATCGTGCCCTGCGACGACGGCACAGTGTTTCTGCTGCACGACATCCACGCTGCGCACCCGGACCTGCGTGACTTGATCGAACGCTCACTGGGACCGCCCGCTGCCTTTGGCGTCCTGCAAAGCCGTGACCGGCTGCAGCGCGTGGCGGCGGAACTGGGTATTCGCGTCCCGCGCAGCCTTGGCGTGGAATCCGCTGCGCAGGCCGCTCGCTGTCTGACAGACCTGTCTCCCACGGCGGTCGTAAAGCTCGATGGCACCTATGGTGGTGAAGGTGTCAGCGTCGTCCATTCCAAGGAGGAGGCTGCCGCGGCGTTCAGCCATGCGCAATCGGCGACCTCTGCGCTGGTCGCCGTCAAACGTATGCTGATCAACCGCGATCCTTACGCGGTTTGGACCTGGCGCCGCAGGGCGCGCGCACGGATCACCATGCAGCAGTACATCGTCGGCGCGCCCGCCAACATCATGGTTGCCTGTTGGCAGGGCCAGATACTGGCACAGGTCAGCGTCGAAGCGCTGTCGTGCCAAGGCGCAACGGGTGCGGCCAACATCGTGCGACGCATCGCGCGGCCGGAATTCGAAGCCGCGGCCAGGGCACTCGCCGCGCACCTGAAGCTGTCCGGATTCTTTGGTCTGGACTTCATGATTGAGCGCGATACCGATTTCGCGTACCTGATAGAAATGAATCCGCGTTGCACACAACTCGGCCATCTGCAGTTTGCTGATCAGAAGAGTCTCGCCTCGGCGCTGTGTGAACGGATTTCTGCTCAGCCAACAGTGCCTGCAGCTTTAACGGTTCGGGAAGCTGTCGTTGCCTTCTTTCCACAGGCCTGGCGTTGGAAGCCGGCTGGCCCGGAATGGTCCTCCGCATTTCATGACATTCCGTGGGGTGAAGAGGCGTTGATCAAGGCATTGCTGGGCGAGCCCTGGCCGGACCGGCTGTGGCCGGCGCGCCTGTACCATTGGTTCAGGCCGCCCCTGCAGGCACCAGCGGCAGACTTCCGAGCCGCCCCGATGAATCTGGCGGACCGAAGCACCGATCAGCCCCTCGCCGGGGAATCACTGCGTCTTTAGTGGCGGATTGGCCGCAGGCCTCAGCACCTCATCCTCAGCGATCGTAGTTGAGCGCCATCCAGCTACGGTAGCTGCCATCCATCACGCCGCGCCACCAGGCGGAATTTGCCACATACCACGCGAAGGTACTGCGGATGCCGGCCTGCAGTGAAATCAACGGGCGATAGCCCAGCTCCTGCTGAATCTTAGTCGCGTCGATCGCATATCGACGGTCGTGCCCTGCCCGATCCGTCACAAATTTGATCAACGTCGCAGTACTGGAGCCATTCGCGGCCGGGCACAGCGGATAGCTGGCACGCAGCCCTTCGTCCGCGGCGAAGGCCTCATCTGCAACGGCGCACAGCAGTCGTACCAGCTCGATGTTCTCGCACTCCGAGTTGCCGCCGATGTTGTAGACCTCACCGGCCTTGCCGCTGCGCACAACCAGTTCAATACCCCGACAGTGATCCGTGACATGCAACCAGTCGCGTATATTGCGTCCGTCTCCATAGACGGGCAGCGGGCGACCGTGCAACAGGTTCACGATCATCAGTGGAATGAGTTTTTCGGGAAAATGGTACGGCCCATAGTTGTTCGAACAGTTACTGGTGCTGACCTGAAGCCCGAAGGTGTGATGGTAGGCCCGGACCAAATGATCCGAGGCGGCCTTGGTTGCCGAGTAGGGTGAATTCGGCGCGTAGGCGGTTCGCTCGTTGAAGGCAGGATCCGTTGGGCCCAGCGAGCCATAGACCTCGTCAGTCGAGACGTGATGGAACCGATGCGGCAGGGCCGATCCATCCTGCAGCCAGACCTGCCGTGCAGCCTTCAGCAGACAGTGAGTGCCGACGACATTGGCGTCGATAAAGGCGTCCGGTCCGTGAATCGACCGGTCAACATGCGACTCGGCCGCGAAGTGCACGATCGTATCAATGCGCTCTTCGCGTAGCAGTTCCTCCACCCGCTCGCTGTCGCAGATGTCGCCATGGACGAACCGATAAGTTGGTCGTGAGCGGACGGGCTCGAGGTTCGCCATATTTCCGGCGTAGGTCAGAGCATCCAGCACCAGCAGCCGGTCATCGGGGTACTGCTGGGCCCAATGATGAACGAAATTCGACCCAATGAACCCAGCCCCGCCGGTCACCAGCAGCTTACGCATCCCGGACCTCTGCTACTGCTGCTGTTGCTGCTGTTGTTGTTGCAGCTCAGACTCTTCCTGGGCCGGCCGCAACGGCCGGTACGTAAGCGTCAGGAATATGGTGTTAGCCGTATACCCGTAGCCCCCCGCGCCGGAGGTGCTTTGGAAGTTGTGCGAGTACCGCCCCTCGACCTCGAGGGTTCTGCTGGCCCGCCAGGTGACATCGGCACCGATCGTGCGGGTATTGATCTCACCGCCCTGTTCAAAATAGCGGGACTGCGTCAACGCACCAAACAATTCGCCGCTCACGGTACGGGTCACCTGTCGAGTCGCTCGTAATTCCAGGGTACCACGAGTCACGTTGAACACATCATCAATCGCATAGGTGTCCCGTTCCCAGTATGCCGTCGCGCCGATGGTGGTCCGCAGACCGTTAACCTGCAGGCCCGCACCTGCGTAGGTGCGTTGGTAGTCCTCGCTGGTCAGGGCGACGGGCGCGACTACGATGCCGCCGGCAGCACCCGTGCGCAAATCGCTGAAGGTGTCCGCCGCATCCGTAAATTCGTGGCCCGCATTCAAGATGAATTGGGTCTGCGGCGTGAAATGATGCGTCAAGTCGAACTGCACCATGGGAGCGGCCACCCAGCCGCCGCCGTCATCAGTCTGATTTTCGCCGAGGGCGGTCGTAATCTGGGTGCGGGCGCCCGAGATGCTGTAGCGAAGGTAGAACCGGCTGCGGTCATAGTTGGAATTTACAACCGTATTGTCAAAGCGCAACTCTTCCATTTCGGCGCCCAGCGCCACATTCGAACCTTCGGACAATGACTGTTGCAGCAGCACATTCTCTGTCGCTCGGGTCCCATTCAGGGGGCTCGTCTCGTAGGTGGCAACGGCATAGCGCGCGCCGAACTGAAACTCGGTGTCGGACAGGGGATGCACGGTGACTTCCGGCCCCGTCATGAAGAAGTTCACGTGCTCGAGGTTCGTGGGTGTGGCCGGCGCGAAGGCGTTCAACTCACCCTCGCCGAAGTCGTCCTGCAGATACCACTTCAGGTGATCATCGAACAGTGACAGATTGGTGAGCCCATCAAACCGCCCCAGCAACTCTGAGCCGTACGCGCCCTGCAGATAGTCGAGATAGTCGAAATTGCCGACGACGTTGGCGTCGAACGCCGATCCGGTACGGATCCAGCCAAAATCAATGCCGGCAAGCGCCAAGGTCTGAGAGCGCCTGTCACTTGGCGTCTGGGCCACATTGTCCGTCTCACCCATGCCAGCAGTGAGGCCGAGCGTAAACGTTTGACTGCGGGCGGAACTCGGCGACGGCGGCACGATCTCAACTTCCGGTATCACGGCTCCGGTCGTGACACCGCTGGTGACAGACTGAGCATGTACCGGCAGGGCGATGCCAAGGCCGAGGGCCAGCGCAGCGACAAGGCGATTAGCGGCCTTCATCATTCGCTTCGCGTTTTGGATAGCCGTAGTAATAGCCGTGCGTTTTCGCGTATACATTGTTCAACACCAGCCCCTGCAGTTTTTTGCGGTCAATCTGCGAGATTGCGTCCTGCAGCGCACGTCGCGGCGTCAGACCAGATCGCGCGACGAGAATGATTTGGCCCGGTAGCTGGATCAACGCGCGCGCTTCGCTGGACACCAGCAACGGCGCCGAGTCAAACAGAACCAGCCGGCGCGGGTTGTGCCCCACGAGCCTGGCGGTGAGCTCACCCATGCGCGCGCTCGCCACGAGTTCGGCAGCATGCGCCGAGGTGCCGCCCCCGGGCAGAATCTCCAGACCCTTCACATCGGTGCTCAAGATAAGGGATTCGACATTGACTGAGGGGTCAGCGACCGCATCCAGCAATCCCGGCTCATCGTGCACGCCCAATGCACGACCGATGTGCGCCTTGGGAAAATCGGCGTCGATCAGCAGTACCGAGACATCCCGCTCCCGCGCGATGCTCAGAGCAAGATTCAACGACGTGAAAGTCTTACCCTCCGCCGGCAAGGGACTGGTCACGAGAATCAAACGCTGATTTGCCGAGGCACCGACGGCGAGTGCCCGCTGAATGACCGGTCGCTTGATTTCACGGTAGTAGTCCGCGAATCGCGGCTCCTGGCCAATTTCGGGCAGATAGCCGGCGGCACGCAATTGGAAGCGATCCAGCGTAATCCGGCGGTTGGCAACAATCTCCGGACCGGACGCCGACCACGAATCCAAAGCGACGACGTTTTCCCGCGCGCCGATGGTTTCCGGCATTGCGCCGTTGCGGCGCAGTCTTTCCAGAGCGTTTTCGATTATACCCATGTTCGCACCATGTGCTGCAGCGCCGGCAGATCCAATCTGAATCCGGCCCGGCTGAAGGACAACTCGATGACAAAGACGGCCACCAGGCAGGCCATCGCAATCGACACCTGACGCAGCTCACGTCTCCAGCTGGCATCTGAGACTGTCGGAAACGCGGCGCCCACCTCGGCAAGCACCGTCAGTCCCGTCTGCTGCGCAACTGCCTTCGCCGAGCCGAGCACCGGATCTGATTGGTCCAGCGCATAAGCCACCGCGACTCCAATCGCCAGGGCGGCCAGCAGTACTTCGGCAAGCAGACCGGTGCGCTTGGGGGAGACCGGTTTGAAACTCACCGATGGCGGCTGGACGATCTGGAAACGGACCGAACCGGCATCATCGGCGCGTTGGCCGAGTTTGGACTTGTCATAGCTGGACAGGAGCGCGGTGTACTGCGCCTTGTTGACGTCGTAGTCGCGCGCTAGCTGCGCGTATTGGGCCTCCACCTGGGGCGCCGAATCCACCAGCTGGCGCAGATCTCGCGCCTTGGTCTCGTGTTCTTCGAGCTGGGTACGCATGTCGGCAATATCAACGTCGGTCTTGTTGAGAGCCAGTTGGATGCTCTGGAAGACGGGGTTGCTGCTGGCGCCCGTCGCGGCGGCCGCGGCCGCATCGCCATTGCGCAGACTGGTGATCTCAGCGGCGCGGCGCGCCTTTAGCGAAGCCAGCGCGGCCCGCGCGGCGATAACGTCCGGATGCCGGTCGGTGAACTTCAGCAGCAGCTGATCGAGATTCGCCTGCGCGAGGGCGATCTCAGTGACGGTGTCAGTGGGGGTGGACCCGCCCCCATTGGTCGCCTGCACGCCGGAGGAAGCCAGTACCGCGGCATTGCCGTGAAGCTGCCCTTCCAGGGTGGCGCGGCGGTTCTGCGCCATCAGCAGGTTGATCCTGGCATCGGCTACCGCCTGATTCTCCTTCTGCATCTGGGCGAAATACCCGCCGTCATCGTTCGGCAGCAATCCCAAATGCTGCGACTTGAAGGCGGCCAGCTTGTCCTCGGACACCTTCAGGCGCTTCTCGTAATCCTTGAGCTGGGACTCCAGGAACTCCTGCGCGTGCGCGGAGCCTTGCCGCTTGCCGCCCAGCGTCTCGTTGATCAGAGTACCCAAGAGTACGTCGACCACCTTAAGGGCGCGTGTGCGATCTTCGTCCTGATAGCTGATATCGAAGGTCGCCCCGGCCGAACCGTAAGGCCCGTTGCGGTCATCGATGTTCTGCACCGACATCTGTATGCGCTTGCGAATCTGGGCGAGCGGCGCCTGGGCGGCACCCGGGTCGGCGGTGCATCCGGGGAGCATGCCCGCCGCGTTGACGATCTTGCACAACTGCGGGTCCACCAGCAGAGACTGCTGGACGTACGACAGCTGTACGGTCACATCCTGATCGTTGGTCAGCCCCTGCAATGCAGGCTTCAGTGCAGTGCGGGTATCCACCAGCACCTGCGTCTCAGCCTGGTAGCGGTCGGGCATCGAAAAAACGATGCCCCATCCCACGAACGCGGCGACGATCGTCGCCGCGACCGCGCGCCAGCGGAAGCGCCAGGCGCCGATGAATTGATCGAAAAGTTGCTGCAGAGACGGATTCAAGGTGACTCCCCAGATCAATCAGAAACGACTCTCGGGCACGACCAACACGTCTCCGGGCTGCAGGCGCCGGTTCTGGCGCATATCACCCTTGTTCATGAGCGCGTCGAGCTTCACGGCAATGTCGGTCTGCTTGCCCTGCTCCGTGCGCACGATCTGGGCGCGATTGCCGGCGGCGAAATTTGCCAGGCCGCCGACCGCCAGCACGGCATCCAGGACCGTCATGCCTTCGCGATAGGGCACGGCGGCCGGGTGCAAGACCTGGCCGATGACCTTCACCTGACTGAAGGCACTGGCGGGCTTCGTGACGATGATGTTGACTTGCGGGGCTTTGACATAGACGGACAAGACCTTCTCGATGTCTCTGGCGAGAATCACCGGGGTCTTGCCGACCGCCGGCATATCCTCAACCAGTGGCGTGGAGATCTTGCCGTCGGGCCGCACGGGCACCGTGACCGTAAGTTCCGGATCGCGCCAAACGAACACCTGCAGCTCATCTCCGGGACCGATGATGTAGTCCGGAGTCACTGTCGGAGCCGGTGTCGCGGGCGTCAGCGCCGACGCCGGAGTTGCCTGTGCCACCCAGCTCATCGCCAGCGCGCTCAAGAGGACGGCGCCCAAGGTGAATTTACATATCATTCCTGCCCGCTCCCCAACGCCTATCCCTTGGCCTGACACTCCTGAGGACGAAGCAGCGTAGCCGTGACTATGTCGTCTTCATTGCAGGAGAACGGCTGAAGCGCGTGTAGGACAGCGAGCGTGCGCCATGTCTCATTTCGCAGACGAGTGCGGCCTGTGAACTTGTGTGGCAGTGCCAGGGTCAGTCAAACTGCCCGAAGGCACTTGCCGCACAGAGACTTCGGAGCGGATCGAATAACACGCCGCGCCGCTCCGATCATCCCCGGCACGGGACTTGCATGCATCGTCGCCATTGGACACTTCCGCACCCGGAATAGGACTGCTCAGGATTAATATGACGATTCAGGTTCAGGGTTGCCCGTGTCCTCAGTAATGGAATCCGTCTCCCATCGGCGTGTTCGGCTGGGAAATGTCGAGCCCGCAGCAGTCGCGCTGCTGAAGCAACTGGATCCCCTGATCGTCATTCTCACGCTGTTCGCGTGCGAGCTTGGCTACCATGAGCGCCTGACTCCCTCCCTGGGAGCCTACGCCGCACTCGCATTCGTGCTGACCGGCCAGTTATTCAGCCGGATCAATATTCGCGAGTCCGGCCACGCCTTTTCGGACTTCTCCCGCACCTATGGTCCCATCCTGCTGCAGTGGGCCTCAGTGGTCGCAATGCTGCTGTTTGCCGCATTCGCGTTCAAGGTGAGCTCGGAGATGTCGCGTAAGGTCGTACTGACGTGGTTCAGCATCACCCCGGTGGCATTGTCCGCGGCACACGTGGTGCGGCAGCGGGCCGCTTGGTTTGCCGCGAACGGCGCCTCGGCGCCGCGTCACATCATCATCGGTGCCAATGCGGTCGGCTTCGAGCTGGCGCGCCGGATGTCGACCAAAGGCTTCCTGGGCTATTTTGATTTTCGCAGCATGGAGCGGGTCGCCCACATGGTGGAACCGGACAAGATGGCCGGCCATTGCAAGGACGTGGCCGACTATGTCCGGCGCCATGGCGTCAACGTGGTGTACATCGCCCTGCCCCTGTCCAACGTGCCCCGCATGAGCGAGCTGGTGAATGCCCTGCGCGATACCACCGCGTCGGTCTACTTCGTGCCGGACGTCTTCGCCTTCGATCTGATCCAGGGGCGCCTGGTCGAGATCAACGGCATGCCGGCACTCTCGGTTTGCGACACTCCCTTCCATGGCATTGATGCCGTGCTGAAGCGGGCCACCGATCTGACCATCGCCTGCATTGGGCTGGTCATGATCAGCCCCCTCATGCTGGCGATCGCAATCGCCGTGAAGGTTACGTCGCGCGGTCCGATCGTCTTCCGTCAGCGCCGCTACGGGCTGAACGGCGAAGAGATCCTGGTCTACAAATTCCGCTCGATGCGAACGGCCGAGGACGGTCCGGTCGTTGTACAAGCTACAAAAGAGGATCCCCGCGTCACCCCATTTGGGCGCTTCATCCGCAAGACCTCGCTTGACGAGCTGCCGCAGTTATTCAACGTGCTCGAGGGCAAGATGAGCCTGGTGGGCCCGCGGCCCCATGCCATTGCCCACAACGAGATGTATCGCAAGCTCATCAGCGGCTACATGATCCGTCACAAGGTGCGGCCGGGCATCACGGGCCTGGCCCAGGTCAATGGGCTGCGCGGCGAAACGGAAACCATCGAAAAGATGCGCGAACGCGTGCGCTACGATCTTGAATACCTTCGCCACTGGTCGCCCTGGTTGGACATCAAGATCCTCATTCTCACCCTCGGATTGATGATTCGCGGCAGCAAGAACGCCTATTGAAGGGCGCGCCACGCAGCAATTGATGGTTGTTGTATGCGGCTTACGGCCGGTGTACCCTTGCGGCCGCTCACGGCCGTAGAGCCCGTGTCCCCATCGTCTAGAGGCCTAGGACATCGCCCTTTCACGGCGGTAACACGAGTTCGAATCTCGTTGGGGACGCCATGAATCAAGTAGTTAGCTGTTCATTGGCGGGCAACCCTCGAACGAGCCAGTCGCGCCGATGTGATCGATGAACGGCCGTCGAGTGGGCCCCCTTTCAGCGGGCGCCCTGCGCCATTTTGGACACGAGTGCAGCCTGCCGCCCCCGACAAGGGCCTTCTCCAAATGTTGAATACATCGGTGCCGTCAGCGTCGCTGTAGTCATCCGCTGACGCAAAAGTGCGCTCGCCATACGTGCCAGGCTGAGACGTATCAGTGAAGGCTATCCGGCGCCGTTATCCTCTCTTGGTGCGCCGATAACTATGACGAAGATCATTCCCGCCGCCACAGGTAATCCGATTGATGTTGCGATCATTGGCTCCGGTCCCTACGGGCTCTCACTCGCGGCGCATTTAGGTCCGCGCGGCACGCCCTTTCGCATCTTCGGCATCCCCATGCACAGCTGGCGGTACCGAATGCCGCAGGGCATGCACCTGAAATCCGACGGTTTCGCCTCGGACCTGTATGCCCCCGGCTCTGCCTTTACGCTCGCCCAATACTGCAAGGAGCGTTCTCTTCCCTACCAGGACGTCGGTTTTCCCGTTCCGCTGGAAATGTTTGCGTCATACGGAATGGAATTCCAAAGGCGCTTTGTGCCCCAGGTGGAGGAGACGGAAATCACCTCCCTTGCGCCCGCGGCCGATGGGTTCGCCTTGAAAACCGCGAATGGCGCTACCTTTAAGGCGCGCAAAGTAGTGGTCGCTGCCGGGGTATCCCATTTCTCATACGTTCCGCCCCGCCTTGCGGCGACGCTTCCCGCGGGCTCGTTGACCCACAGTTCCGCACATCGTGATGTGGCTGCCATGCGCGGTCGCAAGGTCGCCATCATCGGTGGCGGATCATCCGCCGTCGATCTTGCCGCGCTCATGCATGAGGCAGGTGTCGACGTTCAGGTTTTGGCCAGACGGAATGCAATTCAGTTTCATGCGCCGCCGGTGGAACCGCGGCCGTTCTTGGATCGATTGCGCAATCCCCGCTCCGGATTGGGGCTCGGATGGCGTTCGCGATTGTGCACCGACGCACCATTATTGTTCCATACGCTGCCGCAGAAGCTGCGTTTGCGCATCGTCCAACGCCATCTGGGACCGTCGCCGGGATGGTTCATGCGCGAAAAAGTGGTCGGCCGGGTACCTGTCCACGTCGGCGTCGCCTTGACCGACTCCTGCGTCAAAGGCGAGCAAATCAAACTGCGCTTCAGGCAACAGGACGGCAGCGATGGCGCGCTCCAAGTCGATCACGTGGTTGCCGCCACCGGCTATCGGGTATCGCTGGGGCGATTGCCCTTCCTGGACCGCGCCCTGCGCGACGCGCTGCGCAGCGTGGATGACACGCCGCTACTCAGCCGCCACTTCGAGTCATCGGTGAAGGGATTGTTTTTTGTCGGCCTTGCCTCGGCAAACAGCTTCGGGCCTCTCACGCGTTTTGCCTATGGGGCCGGGTTCACGGCCATGCGACTGACGCCTGCGTTGGCGGCATAAATGATTCTGTCCGCAGCGTGTCAGATAAGGCCTACAGCGCGGACCGCGCGCGGTTGCTGACGCCTGATCGAATTTGCTACAAGTCAGCCCATGATGACCGACCCAAAGCCCGAACTGAAGAGTTGCCCCATCCACCCCTCGTGGATCCTTGAGGGCCGCCCCAGAGCCCGCATTGCGGTTCTCTCCGACGGCAGCAGCGACGAGTCGGCTTTCATGGCCATGTGGGACTGCACTGCGGGCCGCTTCAACTGGTTCTACGCGATCGACGAAACCGTCTACATCCTGGAGGGAGCCGTCACGGTGACCCTCCCGTCAGGCACACCACAGCACTTGGTCACGGGCAGCAGCTTTTTTTTCGCCCGCGGGACCCAGGCGCAGTGGCAGGTTGACAGCTACGTTCGTAAAGTCGCTTTCTGCCACGAGCCGCTGTCTTCCAAGGTGTTCACGGTCAAGCGGCTGTTCAGGGCAGTAAGGCGGGTTGTCCGACCAGGTTCTGCGCCGGAACGCTTGACTAAGATGTTCGAAACGAACTGAGCGCCGGCAGACCGTCCGGCACCCGGGCACTCGCACCGTCGGCGCGAAACAGCGCCGCCAGTTTCGATGCCTCGAGATCGACGCTGTGACGGCGCGTCACGCGTTCGAATCCGGCATCGCCCATCTTCTGCAGTTCTTCGACCGGCATCGCCAGGCAGTTGCGGAGCGCATCCTCCAGCGCCTCCGCGGAGCCTGCGGGAAAGAGCCAGCCGTGCTCGCCGGAACGGACCAGCTCGGGAATGCCCGCGATGTAGGTGGTCAAAACGGGTCTGCGCAAGGCCATCGCTTCCATAAGGACCACCGGCAGCCCCTCGGCAAAGCTCGGTAGTACCACCGCGCGGGCCGCCAACATTTCTGTTCTGACCTGCTCGCCACTGATCCAGCCGGTTATCCGCACGTGGCCACTCAAATCCAGCTGCTTGATTCGCTGCTCCAGCTCCAGCCTCATCGGACCGTCGCCCGCCAGAACCAGCTGCACGGGAACGCCCGAGGCCACGATGCGCCCGACCACCTCAACAAGAATTCGCTGACCCTTTGCGGCGCACAGGCGTCCAACGCAAACAATTGTCCCGCTCTCGGGTATGGGTGCACATGACACTGCGTAAAATGACCTCTCAAGGCCGCAGTGAACCACCTTCACCTTTGCCCAGTCACGATTGTCCGACCGCAGGTACAGCTGACTCCTGCCATAAGAGCTGATGGCAACGGCAAATTCGGAGCGGCGAATCTTCTGGTCCAGACCCCAGTTTCTCTGGAATTCATTCGGTCCATGGGCGGTGAAGCTGTAGGGCGGCCCGCCCAGCGCGCGGGCCAGCATCACGATCTCGGTGGAATTGTCGCCGAAATGAACATGAATCCTCTCCGCCCCGAACTCGCGCACCCATTGCAGGATGCGGCAGGCCTCCATGATGTAGATCAGGTGGTAGGCAAGCGGTCGCTCCGAATCCCGGGACATGTGGGCGGCCAGGCGCACGGCGCTGACAAATCGCAGCGGGCTGCGGAGGAGCGTCGCCAGTGTCGGAGCTAGCAGTGAGGTGAGGCCGCCGCGCAGCACATGCCGGGTACGCGGGCACTCGGCCTGATCCTCCGCGTCCGGGAGTTCATTGTCCCAGCCGCGCAGTGCCAGGCGCTGGATTTCGAATCCTTGGCGCTCAAGAGCCCGGATTTCACGCCGAATGAAAGAGTGACTGGCCTTCGGATATTCGTTGACGAAATAGGCAATCTTCAAGACGGCATACATCCGATCACTGGCATTTTTGGATGCTAGCACGGGCACTTCAGCCCAATCGGAGCCACGGTCGATCACGAGAATAAAAGGATAAAGGGGATGTGAATTTTTCCGCTAATCCTACAAGGAGTTCCCTTCGCGTCCTACTCAATGCTGAGCCGCACCATTCAAGCTAACGAGCATGAAATGCGAACTGGAACTGACGGCGGCGCGACCGGGCGCGGCTGCGGTGGTCATGATGTCGGTCGTCGAAGAACTGCGCCTGATGCAGGCCGCTCCGGAAGGCCTGATCAACGAAATGATGGCGAATCGCAACTACGTCGTTTCATTCGTCAATGCACACGCAATGAATCTTGCGTGCAAGGATGCACAATTCCTTCACGCTCTAAGGTCAGCGGATTTGCTGCTACGAGATGGCGTCGGCATGCAGATCCTGCTCAAGGCGCGCGGCAAAGAGCCGGGACTGAACATGAACGGGACCGACTTCATTCCCAAGGTGATCCTCGCCAACAAGCAGCAGCCCATCGCGTTGTGCGGTTCGACTGCCGCGACCAGCAGGGCCGCGGCGACGTGGCTCGAACAAAACGGGGTGCGCCGAGTTTTCCACTGTGACGGCTTCCAATCCCCAGGCTATTACGTGCAGCTGCTGCGTGCGCAGCGACCCCGCATCGTGATTCTCGGAATGGGGATGCCCAAGCAGGAGCTCCTCAGTGCGCGGCTCGCACGAGAGCTGCCCGGACCGGTGTTGATTCTAAGCGGTGGCGCGATATTGGATTTCATGGCGCACCGATTCAGAAGGGCGCCAAAGCTGATGCGCAGGCTGGGACTGGAGTGGCTGTTTCGCCTGCTGCTCGAACCACAGCGACTGTGGCGACGCTATCTGTTGGGAAACTGTCTCTTCCTCTGGCACACGGCTCAGGTACTCCGGATGCGCTACGCAGCGAAAATCTGAGCAGCGCCTGGATCGGACGCTTGGTCTTTATTGAAGCAGCCCAAACACTGCGACACTGCCGGTGGTCGCGACAAATACCTTGCCATCTGCCACAGTCGGAGCAATGAACTTGTTACCGGCTCCGAACTGGTCACGACCGTTGGCGGCCTGGTTGCTGTTATACAATTCGTGCGACAGGTTGCTTGCATCGTAGGCATGCAGGACGGCGAGGGCGGCGTTCTCGTACGTCCAGACAATGGCATTCGACGTGCCATTCGCGGAGATCACGGGCGAGGTTCCGGGAAAGCCGAACTGGGTCGCGCTTTGCGATGTGGGATTCGTGGAGAGCAGCGCATTGCTCACGGCAAATGCTTTAAGGCTGCCGCCCTGGGGCCCGTAGTAGACGACACCGTTGAAGTAGGCGGGCGTGGACCAGACGCCGCCGGGCAGCGCGCCGTCCAGCTCCTGCCAGATATTATTGGTCGTAGCATTATATTTCCCCATGGAATCACGGCTCACCACATAGAGGGCCCCGTCCTTTCCCGCCCCGACCGCGAGGTGGCGGACCGTACCGGTGCCATCGGTGAGATCAGGGAGCAACAGCATTCCACCGGAGCCCAGATCTGCGTCACTGGCGGATTCGGTCACGTCGTTCCATTGCGCAAAGTAGTCGCTCACGACCAGCCCACCCCCACTGGTCGAGAGCTTCAGGAACGAATTGCCGAAATCGTTTCCGCTGGGAAAGCCATTGGGGTTCAGAGTGGTCTCGAAGGGCCCGTTGCCCGTGAGCACGTAGATGTTGCCCGCCGCATCCGCCGCCGGTCCGTCGCCGCTCATCCAGATTCCCGGCCCCTGACTGGCACCGCCGAATCCCGCGGCACCCGGGCCGACGTTCAGGACGGCGCTCTGGGCGAGGGTGCCTTCGCTGTAGGCAATCAGCCAGCCGCCATAGGGCGCAATATCGCAATGTGAGGTCCAGCTGGTATAGATCGTGCCATTCAGCAGCAGTAGTGCCGCGCGCTCCTCGTACTGGCCGGGCGCGAAGCTCGTCGACTGGTAGGTCGCGCTGATCGACTGTGGACTGCCCGTCATTTCGGCACCGGTGGTCACGTCCAGCGCATGCAAGCGCTGATGGTAGTTTCCTGATGCATCCTTGCTCATGGCTACTGTGAACAGGGTGCCATGGGCACCGGCCGTCCGATCGATGACGGGCGTCGAGGTAATGCCGATCTGCGGTATCACCTGATTGCAGCCACGCGCATCGCTGGTGGTCTCCCCGGAACCGATCAGTGAGACCATCCACAGGACAGCCCCACTATCCGAATCGAAGGCGTACACCGAGCCATTCTCAGTCGCGATGAACACAACATTGTGGCTGCCACCGCCAACGGTCAGTTGCGACAGATAGAGGGGTTGCGCATCGACCTTGCCGTCCACCTGCAGATTGCGCAGCAGCCCGAAGGTGGACGAAGTCACGTTGCTGGGTATGAGCACTGACTCTGTGGTGTTCTGCCCCGTACGCTGCACATCATTCTTGTAGGTGACGACGTCTGTGCGCACGCTTGGGGTGGTCGGCGTGGTCGGGGTAGCCGGAGGGGTGGGCGTTGTCGGCGCTGCGGGTGCTGACGGGCTGGTGGCAGTGCCACTCGTGGACGCCGTGGACGTTGCGGTTCCGCCGCCGCTACTGCAACCGGCCACGGCCCCCGCCACCCCAAGTGTCGCGACGAGCAGTAATTTGAAAGCGGGGCGCAGCCTGCGGCGATGACACATGGATGGTCCACCCATTGGAAGGAGTATCAGCGCAGGCTGCAGGCTCCTGAATGGGTCGTCAATAGGCGCAGATCCTCGCCGGGTGGGCCCAACGGGACAATTTTTCGGCTAGCGGTTGTCACGGCTTAGTGGTCCAATGCGCCGCTATTTGGCCCCTGTGGATCGCGAAGACGGGAATTAGCGGCGCGATGAGAAGAATTGAACCCTTTGCGTTCGTACGCGACCTGGCCACGCGCTGGGATGCGGTCGCGCTCGTCATCGTTCTGGGCCTACTGGTGGCGCTGGGAGAAGCCAGTCGCGGCCTCCTCGAGCCGTTGGCCAAGCTCAAGGCTACGCCAATTTCACTCGATCCCGCCCAGCTGCCCTTCTATGCCGCCCGCTCCACCTTGCGGATGTTCGCCGCGCTGGGTATTTCGCTGGTATTCACTTTCACCTACGCCACCTGGGCCGCCAAAAGTCCGCGTGCCGGAAAGCTGTTGGTGCCCATTCTGGACATCCTGCAGTCAGTACCCATCCTGAGCTTCATTTCTATAACCGTGGTGTTCTTCATGTCCCTGGCACCCGGACGGGTGGTCGGCGCGGAGTTCGCCGCCATCTTTGCGGTCTTCACCAGTCAGGCCTGGAACATGGCCTTCAGCTTCTATCAGTCGCTGCGTACCGTGCCCCAGGAATTGCGTGAGGCCGCGCAGTCCTTTCATCTGAGCGGCTGGATGACCTTCTGGCAGGTGGAGGTGCCCTTCTCTCTTCCGGGCCTGATCTGGAACACCATGATGTCCATGTCCGGTGGCTGGTTCTTCGTGGTGGCCTCCGAGGCCCTCACGGTGGGCCATACCTCGCTGGCGCTCCCCGGCATCGGTTCCTACATCGCCGTGGCCATCGAACAGCGAAACATGGTCGCGATCGGCTGGGCCATTGCCGCCATGCTCGTGGTCATCGTCCTGTACGACCAGTTACTGTTCCGCCCACTGGTCGCCTGGGCGGACCGGTTGAAATTCGAACAGGACGCCACCGGCCGGCCGCCCTCATCCTGGGCGCTGACGGTGATGCAGCATTCGCGGCTGCTATCCCTGATCACGGATGCCTTTTTTGCGGCCGTTCGCTGGAGCAGCTCGAAGTTGCCGATGGCCAAGCCGCGCGCCGCGCGCGCCGGACCGGCCACCGACAATACCCTGCGCGATCGGTTGTTCCTGGGCATCCTCATCGCGATCGTGGGGCTGGGCCTGTGGCACATCGCCGCCGACCTGATTCGCAACACCACGCTGAACGAGGCGCTGGGGGTGTGCGGTCTGTCGCTGGTCACCATGGTGCGGGTCTTCGTTTTCATCGCCATCGCGAGCCTGATCTGGGTGCCGATCGGCGTGTGGGTGGGCCTGCGGCCGAATGTCGTCGCCTACGTGCAGCCCGTGGCGCAATTCATGGCGGCCTTTCCGGCCCAGCTGCTGTTCCCCTTCGTGGTGTCATTCATCGTCCGCTGGAAGCTGACGCCCGACATCTGGCTGAGCCCGCTCATGATCCTGGGAACCCAGTGGTACATCCTCTTCAATGTCATCGCCGGAGCCTCCGCAATTCCCGGCGAGCTGCGCTATGCGGCGGAGAATTTCAACCTGCGGGGCTGGCAATGGTGGAAGACGCTCGCCCTGCCGGCAGTCTTCCCGTACTACGTGACCGGCGCCATCACTGCCTCAGGGGGCTCCTGGAACGCGGCCTTCGTGGCCGAATACACCAGCTGGGGTTCGACCCAGGTCAGCGCTCACGGAGTGGGCGCGTACCTGGCCGAGGCCAGTGCCGCCGGGGACTTCCACGGCATCGTGTTGGGAACCGTGACCATGTGCCTGTTCGTGGTCATCATCAACCGCTTTTTCTGGCGGCCCTTGTACTATTACGCGGAGCGACGTTACCGGCTCGCGTAGGAAGTCATCGATGAACACCGCGCCACTGCTGCAGGTCAAAGATGTCTGTAAGGCCTTCCCCAAGCCCGACGGCGAGGGCCAGCACGTGGTCCTGGAGGGCGTGAACCTCACCATCAATGAAGGCGAAGTGGTCGGCCTGCTCGGCCGCTCGGGCTCTGGCAAATCCACGCTCCTGCGCTGCATTGCGGGCCTCTCCGACCCTACGGGCGGCACGCTGTCCTATCTGGGCAAGCCCATCGAGGGTCCGGCCCAGGGCATCTCGATGGTGTTCCAGAGCTTCGCGATATTCCCCTGGCTGACTGTCTATGAAAACGTGGCCCTGGGCCTGGAAGCCCTGCATGTCGCCCCACCGGAAATTCGGCGTCGGTCGCTCGCCGCCATCGATCTGATCGGCCTGGACGGGTTCGAATCCGCGTATCCGCGCGAGCTGTCGGGCGGCATGCGCCAGCGCGTCGGGTTTGCGCGCGCCTTGGTGGTGCATCCGAATATCCTGCTGATGGACGAGCCCTTCTCGGCCCTGGATGTGCTCACCGCCGAGACCCTGCGCACGGATTTCCTGGACCTGTGGACAGAAGGCCGCATGCCCATCAAGGGCGTGATCCTGGTGACCCACAATATCGAAGAGGCGGTGCTGATGTGCGACCGTATCCTGGTATTCGCCAGCAATCCGGGCCGCATCCTCACCGAAATCCGGGTCACCCTGCCCCAGCCGCGCAACCGCCTGGACCCGAGCTTCCGGGCACTGGTCGAGAGCATCTATGTCGTCATGACCACGCGTCTGGCGGGCGAGACCCATGCCCGCAACGAGCGTTTTCCGGGCCTGGGTATCGGCACCGTTTTACCGCATGTCTCCTCCAACCTGCTGGCAGGACTCATGGAGACGGTGGCGAGCGCGCCGTTCTACGGCACCGCCGACCTGCCGAAGATCGCCTCGGACCTGCAGATGGAAATCGACGAGCTGTTTCCCGTGGCCGAGACGCTGCAGATGATGCGCTTTGCGGAAGTGGCCGGCGGTGACATCCGCCTAACGGAAATTGGCAACGTCTTCGCCAATTCCGAATCCGATGAGCGCAAGCGCATTTTCTCGCGCCAACTGCTGAACTATGTGCCCCTGGCCGCTCACATCCGTCGGGTGCTGGACGAGCGTCCCACCCACGTTGCCCGCAAGAGTCGGTTCTCGGACGAGCTCGAGGATTACATGAGCGAGGATGATGCGGAACGCACCCTGCGGGCCATGATCAGCCTGGGCCGTTACGCTGAAGCTTTTGCCTACGACGACGAGAACGCGTCATTCAGTCTCGAGAATCCGTCGTAGGGAGGACCCGAAGCTAATAAAAACAATCAGTTACGAATCGAGGCCCATTGCGATGGATTCTTGTTCCCAGGGTCCCCCGCATGGCGAACGGGCCCCAGCTCCCTCAGCAGCGGATTGGGCTGGTTTTTGCCTTCGATGCGCAGCTTGCCGCTCACGATCAGCCAAATCAGCTTCAAATACATCATTGAGCAGCCTCACCGATCCTCACCGACGCTTATGGTGAGCTGCAGCCCACCCCGGCGGCAGGGCAGAAGTACCGCGGTGGCTGTAGGCGTAATCCGATGCGAATGAGGCGTCCGGAGATCGGGCATGGCAACTTTGCTAGGATGGCGAAGTCGCCTCGGAGCGATGCGATAAGCGTCATATCAATGCGGAAAATCCGCACGGCGGAATGGACTGGCCTAGCTCTGGGCGTCGGCTTGGCGCTAGCCATTGCAGCACACGCGGTCGCCATTCCCGCGCAGCGACTGGGAATGCCGCTGAGGGCCACCGCCCGCTGGTCCTTTTTTTGGTTCTGCCTGGCAACCTACGGCGGCGTGCTGCGGGAATTGTTTGGCGCAAGATTCGAGCCCCTTGCCAGTCGGGCCCGCGATTTCGGTCTCGCGTTTGCCGGCGCGCAGTCGATTCATATCGCCCTGGCCGCCTGGCTGCTCGTGGCCTCGACACAGCCTTTCCCACGCCTACCATTGATCGTTTTCTCAATCGGCGTCTTATGCCTGTCTGTTCTGGCAGTGTGCTCCCTCAGCACCAAGCTCGCCGGCCACCTGGGGGCCCGCAACTGGAAGCGGGTGCGAACAATCTGTGTCGAATACCTCGCGTTTGCCTTCGTCTTCGAATTCAGCAGTCGCATTCTCACCGGCAACCGGGCGAACGCGCTTCACTACCTGCCCCTGTTCGTTGCCGCACTCGGCGGCCCTGTGCTGCGCGCAGTCGCCTGGATAAATCGGCGAGTGAACGCCGGAAAAGCAGTGGATCCTCTGCCGGGCTGACCCCGCTTCCAGCACGCCTTCCCAAATGTGTGAACTGGGACACAATTTTCGAAGGCATGAACCGCCGCACTTCCCGATCCTCGTGCTCTCTCCGCCCAGCTAATTCCTCTTCAAGCCTACATTGCAGTAAGATCTAGGCAAATTTTGGCACGCTGCAACATGGGTGCCGATTTACAATTTCCGGCGTCGATTTTTACACGCATGACAAATATTCAACCCCTTGCCAGGGCCTGCGTCGTGGGCCTGATGCTGGCCCTCAGTGCCATATGCCGGGCTGCTGATCTAGCCCCGGCGACTCGGTCAGTATCCAAGTGTTCGGTCAACCGGATACGACGAATGTGTACATCGGCGACGACGGCACTCTCAGCGTGCCTCTCATCGGCAAGATTCCGGTCGCAGGTATTTCACCGGTAGAGGCCGCCTCGCGAGTCGCGAAGGCGCTGAAGGATGGTGGATATTTCGTCGATCCGCAGGTCACCATTCTGGTCACGCAGCAGCACAGCCAGCTGGTGTCGGTGCTTGGCGAGGTCCAGAATTCGGGGCGCTACCCGATCAACCCGCGTACCACGATCGTCGATCTCCTGGCTCAGGCGGGTGGTTTGAAGGAGACAGCTTCGGACGTTGGCTATGTACTTCGCAGCGACGAGCATGGAAAC
>DASZCK010000245.1:0-8372 GCA_035943195.1 Steroidobacteraceae bacterium | reverse complement strand
GGTCGGCGGCGGTTCCGGCTGACCGGTCAGGACGGGATTGCCGGTGGCGGCGGTGGTCGCGGTCGCCGGCTGCGCCGGCGCCTGAGCCCATGCGAGCCCGGCAAGGGTGGCGATGACCAGAGCCGTAGCGCTGGCAGCCAGGTATCGAGCCTTCATCATGATCACTCCTACGCCGCGATTTCCGGTACGCGAATGGTGCCTTGTACATTGTATAGGAGAGCAGCCATGGCGCGCTCAGGCCATCCGCGCCACGACTTCGGCCCACAGCGACCGATAGACTGCAGCGGCCGGACTTGCCGGTGCAAAGGCCGGAATCGGGGCGCGGCGCAGGGTCATCCGTTCGATCTCGCTCCAGTACGGGACCTCGGTGGCGAGGAGCGCCGGAAACTCCGCGCGGGTGGCCGACATGAGTTCGTGGTGCAGCGACCGACGGCGGTCGACCATCGAGAAAAACGGCAGAAGCAGCAGGTCCCTCCAGCCCTCCCCATCGATGAAATCCCGCAGTTGCCGCAGCATGCGCACCGACAATGGCGTCGGCACCAACGGCACCATCACCACGTCGGCCGCACGCAGGACGTTCTCCGAGAGCAGCGAAATACCGGGTGCGCAGTCCAGGAACAGGGTCGAATACGACCGGCGCAGGGATCTGCTCATCTTGAGCAGGCGTTCGGTCGGCCGTTTGCGCTCGCTCAGGTGAACATCGAAGTTCCGATAGGACAGATCGGCGGGCAAGAGGTCCAGTCCCGCATACCCTGTGGGCAGTACCAGTTCCCCCGGTTCGCGCTTGCCGCTCAGAAGTTTCTTGGGCGAGACATGTTCACGCGGCTCACCGTTGAGGACAAAGGTCGCCGCCGCCTGCGGGTCGAGGTCCCACAGCAGGGTCGATCGGCCACTCATGGCGCTCAGGTAGGCCAGATTCACCGCCGTCGTGGTCTTGCCGACGCCCCCCTTGATGTTCGTGACGGCAATGATCTTCAGGGGCGCGGTCGGCGCCGCCGGCGCCTCCGGTGCACCCTCGGTGAGCGGCTCCCCGATATCATTCATGCGGACACCGCCGCCTGGTAATCGGCACGGTAGGCTCGCAGCGTGACGACTCCGGCGAGCGTTCCGACCAGGCATGCCAACGCCACGGTCAGGGAGATCGACGCCCCGACTCGAAGTTCATCATGAAACAAGTGATCGTTCAGAAATCCCGGTAGCGCCGCGCCGACCGTGAGACTGATCAGTGCTACCGCGAACAGGACGACGGCCGAGACCCGGCCCCGCGCCTGATTCGGCAGAATCAGTTGCACCGCCGCGTAGCCACAACCGATGGGCAGCCCAATGAAGAAGACGCCGGGCAGCAGCAAGGCGACGGTCCAGCCCGCATCACTGAACAGCATGGCGGGTGCCAGGGTCAGCAGAATGCCGCCCACGCTCATCAACCCCACACGCAGCGGCGCATCGGCGATGCCGCGGCTCTGCCACAGATCCGACAGCCGTCCCCCGACGAAGAGCCCGGTGCACCCACAGCCCAAGGTGGTCAGTCCCAACACCAGGCCGGTGCGGTCCTTGGGCCAGTGATGCATGCGCTCGAAGAATGCGGGTCCCCAGGCCAGCAATGCATAGTTGCAGCTTGCCTGGCAGCTGATCATGGCGGCAAGGCCCGCGATCGAACGCCAGCGCCGCCGGATGTGCGCCAGCACCTGGCCCAGACCCAGTGGCGCGGCCACGCCCTGGGCATTCAACACCAGTGCCCGGCGGGCGGGTTCGCGCACGCTCAACAGGATCAGCGCAACCACCAGTCCCGGTGCCCCGACGATCAGGAAGGTGACACGCCAGGCCGGGATGAACCCGGCAACCGGAAGGGCAACCGGTGCCATATGGGTCACGGCCTGAGCCACCAGCCCCCCGATCACCAGCGCCAGTCCCGAGCCCAGCTGGATGCCCATGGTGTACACACTGAGGGCACCGCTCAGTCGTTCCTTGGGAAAGGAATCGGCGATCATGGAAAAGGCGCAGGGGCTGAGGCTCGCCTCGCCGATGCCGACGCCCATGCGTGCCGCGGCCAGCGAGGTGAAGCTGCGTGCCACACTGCATAACGAGGTGGCCACGCTCCAGACAATCACTCCCAGCGCAACGATGTTGCGCCGACTGAAGCGATCCGCGAGGGCTCCCATGGGCAGGCCGAACAGGGTATAGACCAGCGCAAAGGCCACACCCTGCAACAGACCCACCTGGGTGTCGGAAATCTGCAGATCCTGCTTCAGAGGACCGACCAGGAAGGCGAGGATCTGCCGGTCCGCGTAGGACAGCGTGTAGCAGAGCATCAGAACGAATACGGTGTACCAGGCCACGGCTCGTGCCGGATAGCCCCCGGCAGGGCCGTTCGGAGCTTGCATCCCCTCTCCTGTTCTCTTTATCTCACGACCGACACCGTAACATCCGGGGCCGTCGGAAGACTATCTTGGAGGGGAAATGGCGCCGACGGGCGCGGTGGACTAGAACCTGTAGCGCATCTCAGCGTCGACCTGCGCTTCAGCGGCGAGCCAGTCGGCGGCTTCCTGACCCGGCGTAAACCCGCGCCGCTGGGCCCTGAAGTAGGCTGCCGTCGCGATCCATCGCTGACGCTCCTCTGCGGTGACGCGCGGCAGCACGCAGAAACGGAGGGGGTCGAAATTTCGGGGTGGCATGGCGGTCATGGGCGTGCCTTCAGCTGTTTGCCCTTATGTACCATGGCCGCCCTGGGTGCACTGTAGGCTAGGCGCCGGCGTCCTCTGACAGACGACTCTGACACCACTCGGGGCGGTGTCCTGCGTCAGGCTACCTTTTACAGTAGCTGGCTCGCCGGCTTCACCGCTGGCAGATCCGCCGTCTTGGGGCCATTGGCCATGAGTTGCTGCAGCAGCGCCGCACTATCCTCATGCACGACCTTGCCGGACCCGCCGCGACCATGGCCCTGAGCCAGGCCCATCGCCATGTCCACGGCAGTGTGAGCCTGTGCATCCTTGATGCGCAGATCAGCGCCATGAGCCACCAGATCCTTGATCACGTCATTCCAGCCCCAGTAGGCGGCGCCGTACAGGGCCGATTGCCCGCGGTTGTCGATGACATTGACATCCGCGCCCGCTTTGACCAGCAAATCGATGGCCGCGATGGCATCCTTTTCCGTGACGTACTTGCCGCGCGTATCGATTTCGTTCGAGCCGAGACCCGCCGCCGCCATCAGCGGCGTGACTCCTTGGGCGTTCGCGAGGTCAACCTTCGCGCCATGCGCCAGCAACAACTTCATGGCCTCGACATCGCCGGCTTTCGCGGCGCGCAGCAACGGCGTCGTGCCCACGGTCAACAGCAGATCCGCGCCGCGGTCCGAGCCGATCTGGCGGAACGGCGGGAACAGCTTCAATTGCACATTCGGGTTGACGCCCGCGTTGAGGAATAGCTCGATCATCTTCAGGCTGGTGGTCGTGTCAAGCGAGGGCCGGTCGGACCTGCCGCCGTAGGGCAAGGTGTTCAGATCGACGGCCGCATACAGGGGCGTGCGACCCCACCAGTCCCAGTGACTGGGATTGGCGCCCACCTTCATGAGGTACACCGCCACATCGAAGTGGAAGTTCTCCGTGGCGATGAGCAGCGGCGAGATGCCGTCCGGATCACTCAGATTCGGATCCGCCTTGGCCTTGATCAGCGCCTGCACGCATGCCATGCAGCCCTGGCGTGCCGCATACAGCAGCGGAGTAAGTCCGCCCGGCGCTCGCCATTGAATGCGCGGTTCGGCGCTCACCTGGCGCAGGTCGTGGTCGATTCTGGTCGTCGCGTTGGCATCGGCGTGGTGGCGCAACAGGTCCTGGACCATTTCCGGCTGGCTTTCGGCGGCCGCGAAATGCAAGGCCGTCTGGCCCCGCAGCTTTTCGGTCGCATCCACGTGCGCGCCATGCGCCAGCAGCAGGTCGGCGGCTTTCACATTGCTGGTGCGCGCCACCACCATCAGCGCCGTCTGGCCGTCGGCATTGGTCGAATCCGGATCCGCGCCGGCCTTGAGCAGCAGCTCGATCACCGCCGGATCCCCGTAGGCCGCGGCTTCCGACATCGGCGTCGCGCCGTAGCGGTTGGCCGACTTCGCATCCGCATGGGCCTTGAGCAGCCGCTCGGTGAGCACGCGATCGTCGCGATGGACCGCCCACAGCAACGCGGTCGACCCGTCGTCGGCGGGAACATTCACGTCGGCGCCATGTTCGATGAGCGCCAGCGCCGCTTGCGTCTGGCCACCTTCCTTTGCCAGCTCCACCAGCGAGGGGCCGCCGATGGCGCCCAGTGCGGGTGCCGCGACCGCCAGCAATGCGAGACCGATCCAGGATTTCATGCGCTAAATCTCCGTGATTTCGCCGGTGCTGTCGCCGACCCGGTCCTGCTGGATGCCGGCGCGCCGCAACATCGTGAGCAGCACGTTCGCCAGCGGCGTGTGCTCCGGGTAGCGCAGATGCTGGCCGCCCTTGATCTTGCCGCAGGCCCCGCCGACCAGCGCCGTGGGCAGCGGATACTGATCGTGGGCATTGCTGTTACTCATGTTGCTGCCGTACAGGATCATCGCATGGTCGTACAGCGAGCCATCGCCGTCGGGAGTGTCCGCCAGGCGCTTCAGGAACGCGGCCAGCTTGGTCGTGTGGTAGGTCTGGATCTTGATCAGCTTCTCGATCTTGGTCGGATCACCCTGGTGGTGGGAGATCGGATGGAAGGCGTCCGGCACGCCGATGAACGGATAGGTCATGCTGCTCACTTCATGCGCCATCGTCATGGTCGCGATATGAGTGAGATTCGCCTGGAACGCGAGCGCAATCATGTCGAACATCAGCGCCTGCTGCTCCGGGAACTGGTCGGGAATACCCAACGGCACTTCCGGCAGTTTCAGGTGCGACAGGTCCTGACTCTCCATCTTCTGCACGCGCCGCTCGACCTCACGCACGCTGTCCAGATAGTCGCTTAAGACCACTCGATCGGCAGGCCCCAGTTGCGCGCGCATGGACTCGGCATCCGCGGCCACCATGTCCAGCACGCTGTCATAGCGCTTGCCCAAGGCGGTGCGTTCAGCCGGTGTGTCGCCGCGGCCGAACAGCCGCTGGAAGAGGTTGCGCGGGTTGTATTCCATGGGCAGCGGCGTCGTCGGGGTACGGAACGAAATCGTCCCCGAAAAGCTGCAACCGTAGGCGCGATCGCACACCCCGCCGCCACCGTCCTGCTCGGTGGCTACCTCCAGGGAGGGGAGCGGCGTGTCCTGGCCCAGGTGCTGCGCCGCCATCTGGTCAACGGTGACCCCGCCAATCGGATCCTGGCTTTCCTTCGGATGCACGCACGACAGCCAGGTACCCGGCACGATGGCGTGGACGGCGGCGCTCTCCGCCGGACGGTTGCCGAGGTTACTCACCACGACCAGTTCCTTCTGGTACGGGCCGAGCGCCTCCAGGATGGGCGAGAGTTTGAAGTCGCGACCGACGCCACTGGGCGTCCACTTGTCCATGATCGCGCCGTGTGGGAAATAGATGAACGCCATCTTCATCTTCGGTGCGGCGGCAGTCTGGGCCAGTGCAACGCCTGCGGGAATCATCGCGTCCAGCAGTGGCAGCGCCATGACCGCCCCCACCCCGCGCAGGACGGTGCGGCGTGACAAATGTTTCTTGGTCAGAAAGATCATGGCAAAACCCCTGGCTTGCTCAGTGCGGCACTGAGACCTGAGTGACTTTCACATCCGGCTGGGCGGCCGCCCTGGGCGCGGGCATCTGCTTCATCTGGAATGCGGGGCTCGCGACAATGCCGAGCAGGATGGATGAGAAGCGATCGTGGTCGGCGGCCGCCTCACGCACGATCTTTCGCACCGTCGGCATGTCGTGATAATCCAAGGTGCGACCCAGGGCGTAGGCCATCAGGTTGCGTGTCAGCGTCTGCACGAACTGCTGCGGGCGCGCCATCAGGGTCTTGCGCAGGTCATCCGGGCCGTTCACCGGCGTGCCATCCGCCATCCTGCCCGAGGCATCGATGGGCGTGCCGGTATCGTAGTCCTTGGTGCGCCACTGACCCACCGCGTCGAAGTTCTCCAGCGACATTCCCATCGGGTCCATGATGCCGTGACAGGCATTGCATGAAGGCTGCGAGCGGTGCTTTTCCATGCGCTCACGCACGGTGAGCGGTCGCGCGCCCGGAATGTTCTCCACCAGGGCCGGAATCGCTGGGGGCGGCGCATGCGGCGGGGTGCCCTCGACCGACTCGAGCACCCAGGCGCCGCGCAAAACGGGCGCGGTGCGGTTGGCGTAAGAAGTGCCCATGAGAATCGCACCCTTGCCCAACAGGCCCCAGCGCCGCGAATCCGTCAGCGTCACCCGGCGGAAGTCGCCGCCCAGTACGTTCGGCACACCGTAATGCAGTGCCAGCCGGCCATTGACGAAGGTGTAGTTCGCGGTGAGCAGATCCAGCACATCATGATCCTGCAGCAGCACGCTGCCCAGGAACAGCTGCATCTCCTTCTTGAAGGCGTGGCGCAGATCCTCATCGAAGGCCGGGTACGTGGCCTGGTCCGGATTGATGCGATCCATATCGTCGACTTTCAGCCATTGGAACGCAAAATTGCTGACCAGCGAGGCGGCGCGCGGATCGGCCAGCATGCGCTTGACCTGGGTCGCCAGAACCTGCGGCTCATGCAGCTGATTCGCGATGGCCAGATCCAGCAAGGTCGCGTCCGGCCCCTCGCTCCACAGGAAAAACGACAGGCGCGAGGCCAGTTCCAGGTCGCTTAGGCGGAAGCTCGTCCCGGGCTGCGCGTCCTGCGGTACGCGCTCCACGCGAAACAGAAACTTCGGGCTGGACAGAATTGCCACCAGCGCGTTTTCGACGCCCGCATCGAAGGTCGCACCCTGGCGGCCCTCCTGGAAGAAGCGCAGCGGCGGCGCAATGTCCTGATCGTTCACCGGGCGTCGGTACGCGACCCGCTCGAGGTTCGCGATGATCTGACGTGCACAGGGCAGCTCCGCGCTGGCGTCAGTTGGGTGGCAGACGAAAATCTTGTGGCGGCTGGGAGTATCGCTGACCCCCGTGGGATCGAACGGGCCGGTGATCTGCAGGCCCGTGGCGCGCCCGCCAAAGCCACCGAATCCGCCGCCGGCCGGATCCAGCGGCTGCAGCCAGTCGTCGGATTCGGGCTGCTCACGTTCCATGAAAGCGACCGCAATCTCGTGCGGCCCGGCTGTCACATGAATTCGTGGCGGTGGCGTGCGCGCGCGGGGGGCCCGGCCGCCCGGGCCGCCCGGGGCCGCCGGACTCGCGACCGGAGCAGCCGCGCTTTGCGCATTGGCCTGCTTGCCATCGATCAGCAGGATCGCACCTGCGCCACCGCGACCGAGGTCGAATTCGTACTCACCGTCGGCCGGGAAGTCGTGACTCACCAGCATCCCGTGCGTGCCCAACGGCAGACCTTCGATATGCGAGGCCTGGCTCTCACGCGAGGCGCGCAGGATCGCAATGCTCTTATGCGCCTGCGGATTACCCATGGCCAGCGCCGCAACGCTCGAGGCCGCCGAAATGTACTGGTCGAGGAAGGTCGGTGACACCTTCAGGACATTCGCAATGTCGTCGAAACCGTCGCTCATCGTGTCCTTCGGCAACAAGGAGTCCACGTCCACCGTCACGTCCAGCAGTTCCTGGACCGAACGTGCGTACTCGGTGCGATTCAGGCGATGCAGCGTCACATAGCCAGGATCCGGATGGGCGGCATCCGCGGCATCGAGATTGGTCTGCAGCCAGGACACGAACGAGTCGATGGTGGTCTGCGGCGGCTGCTTTTGTCCCGGCGGCGGCATGAGTCGGCCCTGCAGCTTGGTGACCGCTTCTTCCCAGATCTTCGCATCCTGGCCGATGTCCTGCGGTTGCATGGTGTCGAAGGCGACGCTGCCCGCCCAATCCGTGGCGTTGTGGCATTTCTCGCAATACTCCCCGAGCATCTGCCACTTGGCGTGCGCAGCCGCATCCGTTGCACTCATGGCTTGGGGCGTCAACCCCAAGCCGATGGCCACCGCGGCCAGCATCGCAATCGCTCGCATGACTACACGACTCCCTTACCCAGGAAGTCGGCGATATGGCCGTAGATACCCTGGTAGGCACAGGTGATGAACTGTTTCGGATCGCCCCACTTCGGGTCGAAGTCGGCGCTGGCCTTGGCGGCCAGGATTTCACTCGCCGTCATGCCCTTGCGCATGAGCGCCCATACTTTCTCGTGCATGGCCGCCAGCATGTCGTGCTCCGCTTTGAGGTCGGCGCGGGTCTGAACCGGACCCCCGCCCGGAATGATGCGTGTCTGTTCATTGCTCAGATCCAGCAGCTTCTGCGTCGCATCTCGCATGCCCATGATC
>DASZCK010000244.1:0-3636 GCA_035943195.1 Steroidobacteraceae bacterium | reverse complement strand
ACCACCGCCGGTGTACGTGGCGCCCGCCGCGGCGGTAGACGTACAGGTTCGCGAGGCCCCCCCGCCACTGCCCGACTATGAGCAGCCGCCCTGCCCCGCAGACGGCTTTCTGTGGACTCCGGGTTACTGGGCCTGGAGCGGCGGCGGCTATTACTGGGTGCCGGGCACCTGGGTGCAGCCGCCTCGCGTGGGCGTGCTGTGGACTCCGGGATACTGGGGCTTCGTGGGTGGCGTCTACGCTTTCCACGCCGGCTACTGGGGGCCCCATGTCGGCTTTTATGGCGGCGTGAACTACGGGTTCGGCTATGTAGGCACGGGCTTCGCCGGTGGCGCATGGGTCGGGGGCGCGTTCTCGTACAACCGCGCCGTCACCAATGTGAATGTCACGGTGGTTCATAACACCTACAACACCACGGTGATCAACAACGTCACGGTCAACAAGGTCAGCTACAACGGCGGTGCCGGTGGTATCAGCGCGGCGCCCAGCGCGCGGGAGCGTCAGTTCGGGCAGGAGCCGCACACCCCTCCGACTGCCATGCAGCGCCAGCATGTGCAGCAGGCGCAGGCGAATCCCGCGCTTTTTGCCCATGCCAACGGCGGCCACCCGAGTATCGCCGCAACTCCGCGTCCGGCGGCCTTCAACGCCCCGGGAGTGGTCGGCGCAAGGGGTGCGGGTGCCGGCGCTCCGGCGCGGGCACAGCAGAGATTTCAAGCGGAGGCGCAGAACCGTCCACAGAACCGTCCGCAGAATCAACCGCCGAAGCAGAAGAAGCAAAACTCAAATCAGAAAAACCCGAAAAAGGAAAAGCCGCGTCCCAAGAAAGAGGAGCAGTAGTAGCCGGGGCGGCGCTAGGCGAGCGCGAGCAGCTGATCGAGCGCCTTACCCCAGCCTTCGTGGAATCCCATCTTCTCGTGGGCCTTGCGCGATTCCTCGTCGCCGTGGATGACGAGCGCCGTGTACAGCGTGCCCTTGTCGCGCGGTTGCAGGGTGATGACGGCAGTCATGACAAATGACCCGGCGGGTGCGGCGGGTGGGCG
The DNA here is from genome assembly GCA_035943195.1 of Steroidobacteraceae bacterium. Taxonomy (GTDB): domain Bacteria; phylum Pseudomonadota; class Gammaproteobacteria; order Steroidobacterales; family Steroidobacteraceae; genus DAIDKA01. The sequence goes on along the minus strand of DASZCK010000244.1, from coordinate 2,598 downwards.
CGGCCGGTAGCCCGGTCCCAACGCGCCGGTCCACACCAGCTTGCGGTTGGTGACGATTTCCAGATAGCAGCCGACATTGTCGAACTCCTGGCCTTCAGGTCCGCGCATGACGGTGCGGAACTTGCCGCCCGGACGCAGATCGATCTCGCAGTCCACCGTCTTCCAAGGCGCGGGCGTGAACCACTTCTTCAACTGCTCATCAACAGTCCACCCGCGCCACAGAAACTCCGCCGGCACGTCGACCACGCGTTCGAAAACCAGGTCGAGTCGCGGATCGGGTTGATGAACAATGGCTGCGGTCATGACGGGCGCTCCTACATTTCTCTGGCATTGAACACCTGAAGCACAGCAACCGGCAAGCTAGGCGTTTAGGCTTGACTCGGCACGCGCCAGGCGTGCGACCAGCCGGTTGAAGAGCGTGACGCCGCGATCGCGGGCGGTGGGCATGATGGCCGGGTCGGGGGTGCGGTCGATCACCCGCTGCTGCGCCTCGATCATGATCTTGTCTTCGCCGAAGGCCTGCGCCGCGAGCTTCATCAAGAAATCCCGCAGTGCTTCATCGCCGTGCTGTCGATGCGGACCCCAGGAAAAGAAGTAGCGCGCGCTGCGATCCGCCATTGGCGTCACGGCCTGGCTGGTGAAGGTCACGCCGCGCAGCGCCTGTGCATAATCGGGTCGCTGGAGGTTACAGGCCGCCGCAGTGCCCTGCCTGAAGCTGCCCGACCACATCAGCAGCACTCCGGGGATAAGGAAATCATACGTCGACCAGTTATCGGTCAGTTCATCGTCGGCGCGCCCGGCTGGTCCGCGCGTCCCGGTGATCCAGCGTTCAAATCGGACGCCGCGCTCCAGCGGCGTGAGCCTGGGGCGCTCCTCAGCGAAGCTCGGTCCCGCCCCGAAACTGTTGGCATGCACATAGGTCAGATGGCTGAAGTCGAGCAGATTTTCGTTGATGTGGCAGGCTTCGGCCTGGTAGTCGAGCTGCCCGCGGCCCAGTATCCAGTCCGGGTCTTCGAGGCCCACTGCTGGCGGTACCAGCGACTCGTCGGCGAGCTGCGCGTCACCCATCCACACCCACAGCCAGCTGTGGCGATCAACGATGGGGTAGCTGCGCACGCGCGCGCCCGGTGGAATGGTGTCCTGCCCGGGAATCTGCACGCATTGACCGTGAGTATCATACAAAAGTCCGTGATACATGCAGCGCAGACGGTCAGCCTCACAGCGTCCCAGGGACAGTGGTGCGAGTCTGTGTACACAGCGATCCGCGAGGGCGACGACCTGATGCTGCGTACGCCACAGCACTAACGGTTCACCCAGAATCTGGATGGCGGTTAGACTTCGCGGTGCCAGGTCCGCACTCCATCCGGCCACGTACCATGCGTTTCGCACATAATTCATGTGGTACCCCCCCTTATTGAACATTGTTCAATAACTGCGCCTGTATAGTCAACACCTTGGGCTTGAGCCACAGGAACGCACGCCGCCGTGAAAATCCATCAACGCCAGGTCATAGACGTGGCGCTCACCCTGCTCGATGAGCATGGGTTGGCTGAATTGCAGATGCGGGCTGTCGCCAGCCGTCTGAATGTCCAGGCTTCCGCGCTCTACTGGCATGTGCGCAACAAGGGTGAACTGCTGAGCCTCATGGCCTTTCACTTCTACGATGGGGCACTCAGTGCCATTCCTTCCGGACTGACCTGGCGTGAGTGGCTGCTGACCTACGGCGTGACCTTCCGCAAGGCCCTGCTCGGCCATCGCGACTCAGCCCAGCTGTGCGCCATCGCGCGGCCGCTGGATGACGATACCGATACCGCCACGGATCGGCTCACCACCCCGCTCATCGCCGCGGGTCTGAGCCGGCACCTGGCGCTGTCGTATTACTCATCGGTGGTATCACTGGTGCTGGGCTGGTGCATCTATGAGCAAAGCGAAGCCCTGCATGACTACCTCGCGCGCATGATCGGCTTCGATGAAAGCTTCACCACCGGCCTGAATGCCCTGGTGGCGGGCTTTCCGTAACGCCACCTGATCTGTGGCTTACTTGGCCGCAGGTTGCGATCCAGATGCAGGTTTCGTCGCACCTTCCTGATGCTCGGCCGCCTCGTGGCCCTTCTGGGTGCTCGGCAGATTTGCGTTCAGGTTCGGCAGGCACTCCACCTCAGGTACGTCGCTGTAATCCTCGCGGATGAAGTGCTTGGTGTTGTGCCACTCACCCTTCCAGTTCTTCGGATCGGTCATGGTGTACTGGACCTCCAGGGTCTTACCCTGGTCCAGCAGCCGATAGCGTTCGACGATCTCGAATTCGTCTGATACCGGCAGTCCCCGATCGATCCAGTGCTCGTTCGGCTCCAGATACTTGGTGCTGACGACCAGGCTGTCGCCCTCCCAATGGCCGATGGATTCGCCGTTGTAGGTGAGGATGGCGATGTCCGAGTCAGTGTGCTTGCGGCCGTCCGTGTAGATCACGCGGTAGCTGTTGGTGAATCCGAAGGTCATGAAGACGGCGGTCGGCAGCTGGATGATGTTCGTCGGCCACACCCGGGTCATGATCATCGGCATGCCGGCGGGATAGCACTCACCGATGCTGTCGCGATAGGA
>DASZCK010000243.1:0-5813 GCA_035943195.1 Steroidobacteraceae bacterium | reverse complement strand
ACCTTGATCGCGCGCCCGACGGGACTGAAGGAACCCGACATTTTTGCCATCGGCTTTCAATTCACGAAGCAAGTGGATTCGGTTCCCATGCGGGCCGCGGATTTGAGCGCCGTGCGGTCGACGGCGAACGTGGTCGACGTGGTGGTGACGAATACCTATCCGTTCAGGGTAGGGGGTTGGACGGATGGCATCAGTCGCACTCCCGGAATCGTAAAATTTGGCGAGGAGAGTGCGCACGCCGGCGTGTACGCCATGGATCAACATGGCATCGGAACCCTTGGCCTGAAGCTCGTGGAGGGCAGGAATTTCTCGCCGGACGAGGTCATTTCGGGGCGCTTCAATGGACCACCCGTGCCGAGTGTGGCCATCATTTCCAGATCACTGGAGCGGCAGCTGTTTCCGGACGGCAAGGCGTTGGGACAGGTGATCTACGTGAGCGCGGACGCGCGTAAGCCCATCACCATCATTGGCGTCGTGGAACGTCTGCAGACGGCGGCAGCTGCGCAAAGCATAGATGAGCACGAGAGTGAAAACTCCATCATTCTGCCAATCACCATGGCGATCGGCAGCGAGCTGTTCCTGGTGCGGGTGAAACCCGGAACCCTCGATGCGACGATGCGACCGGTGCTCGATGCCCTCATCCGCACCGAGCCGGACCGCATCTTCGGGCGCCTTCGGCCGTTCGCCGAAATACGTCGCACGGCTTACCAGAAGGATCGCTCCATCGCGATTGCGCTGGGGATTCTCTGCGTCATCCTGGTTGTGATCACCGCACTCGGTATCGTGGGTCTGACGAGCCTGTGGGTGGTGCGCAGAAAAGCCCAACTCGGGATCAGGCGGGCTTTGGGCGCAACCCGGATGGCGGTGGTCGGGTATTTCCTGACCGAGAATGCATTGCTGTGTAGTGGTGGAGTGGCGCTTGGGGCCATGGCAGCGGAGGGATTGAACCTATTGTTGCGGACTCGCTATGGCATCGCACCGATCCCGGTGGCTGACCTTCTCTGGTGCGCTCTCGCCGTGGTGTTGTTGGGCCAAATCGCCGCCGCCCGCCCGGCCTTTGTGGCGGCCCAGGTACCGCCCATCGAAGCGTTGCGCTCGATATAGGATAGGGCTATGAATTACAAGGATAAATAAAAGTCTGTGCGGCCTATGAGCGGTGCGGACTCTCGGCCAGACGCCACTGGTCAATTTCGGCGTCGGACATCAGATGCTCGCCCTGCGAGCAGGCGCCGCAGGGGGCCAGGAACTGGCGGGTCTTGCGGACGTGTCCGGTGGAATCGAGCCATACCCCCAGCACCTGGTAGAACTGCATGGTGTCGCGCTCCGAGCCCGTCGGCAGGCTCGTATTGGGAGAGGCCGAGGGGGTCTGCCAGACATTACGGAACGAAGTGCCACGCTGGTAGGCGATAAAGCGACCGTCGCGGCTGGTGTAGTCGGGTGTTCCAACCCGCGTTTCCCAGTCATTCCGGGTGGCGGTCGGCGCCTCGAGATCGTGCACGGTTTCGACGCTGATCATGCCAGGGGGCGAATCGGCGACTTCTGTCATATCGGCGCAGCCCGAGGCTGTCAGAATCAGGGCGCCAAGAGCCAGGCTTCCGGCTACTGCTCCCAGTGTAGGTAGTCTTGCCATGCCCATCTCCTTGGCGGGAGGTCCGCGACGAAACCATTGACATTATGAGGGAATTGGCGATTCTATGTGCAACCTGATCCACAGAATTCACACAACAGATTAGGATCTTCGGGGGCCGCCCGTAAGGGCCGGATCGCTCATGTTGATGTCAGTTAAGTAGGGGCCGCGCGGGGGATGGATACTGACAAATTGGTGCAGCCGCTATCGGAAGCACAGCCGTGCGGGGCAAATCTGGAAGACACCCAGCTGCTCGCGTCCTTCGACGCGTTCCGCATATTTGGCCAGTCTACGCCCCTGCCGGCGGATGTGGACTGGCGCGAAATCCGCAGTCATTCGCTCGAAGCGCTCCAGGAGAGCAAGGACCTGCGGTTGCTGGCGCACCTGGCGGTCGCCGAACTGCGCATCGATGGGCTGAGCGCGTTCATCGACCTGCTCGCCGTTGCCGCAGGTTGGCTCGAGGCCTACTGGGCTCAGGTCTACCCGCTGGTCGACGACGATGCAATCCTGCGCCGCAACGCCCTCAACGGGCTCGCCGATCCCATGGCAGTGCTGGACGCGTTGCGCCGGATTCCGCTGGTCGCGCAGCGCCAGCTCGGCGAGGTGAGTTTCCGCGCACTGGATATTGCGGCGGGCCGGCAGAGCGTGCCAGAGGGAGAATCTCCTGGGCTCAACGAGGACCAGATCCGGGCCATCTTCGCCGCCACGCCGCCCGATGAATTGCTCGCCCTGTCGGCGCGCCTGCAGGCGGCGCTGACTTCACTCGAGAAGATCGCCGCAACCATGCTCGAGCAGGGTGGAGGGACCGAGGGCGTGCCTGATTTTGGGCCGCTGCAGTCGATTCTCGCCAGGATGAGCGTCACGGTGAAGACGAATTTGCCGGCCGAGGGGACCGGAGAGGCTGGCGCGGAGGGCGGAAATGCCCCCGACGGTGCGGGTGCCGCGGGCGTCCCGGGCGCCATTCGTACCCGCGATGACGCGGTGCGAATGCTCGGTCTGGTGGCAGATTTTTTTCGCCGAACCGAACCCTCCAGTCCGGTCCCGATCTTTCTGGACCGGGCCAAACGGCTGGTGGCGCTGGATTTCCTAAAATTGATAGAAGATGTCGCGCCCGATGCCCTAAGTGAGGTCAAGCGCCTGGGCGGCATCAAGGACCAGGAGTAGTTTACGGATCCCGACATGTATGCTCTTATTCAGCGCAGCATCGCGGCGGGACTCCCCATCAAATGTAAAACCCCGGATTGACCGGGGCGAGCCGTCAGTCAAGGCAGGAGGTCGTTCATGGCAAAGCCAAGCAGCCAGAAATTCATCGCCCGTAACCGTGCGCCACGCGTGCAGATCGAGTACGACGTCGAGCTGTATGGTGCGCAGAAGAAGGTGCAGATCCCCTTCGTGATGGGCGTCATGTCGGATCTGTCGGGTGACTCCAAGGAGCCGCTGCCGGGTGTCGATGAGCGCAAGTTCATGGCCATCGATGTCGACAATTTCGACGAGCGCATGAAGTCGATGAAGCCGCGCGTCGCGATCAGCGTGCCGAACACGCTGACCGGTCAGGGCAGCCTGTCGGTTGACCTGACCTTCGAGAGCATGGATGACTTCTCCCCCGCGGCCGTGGCCCGCAAGGTCGACAGCCTCAACAAGTTGCTGGAGGCGCGTTCGCAACTGTCCAACCTCGTCACCTACATGGATGGCAAGGGCGGGGCCGAGGAGCTGATCTCCAAGGCGCTCAATGATCCGGCGCTGCTGAAGTCCCTCGCTGGAAGCGCGAAGCCCGAATAATCGGCCGCCCCACGCCAATCTAATAGAGAGTACCCAGACATGGCCGAGTCCCAGCAAAAACAGGCCGAGGGCGCCGTCCTCGAAGCCGACCAGTTTGCTTCCCTGCTGCAGAAGGAATTCAAGCCCAAGACCGACCGGGCACGCATGGAGGTCGAGAACGCCGTCAAGACGCTGGCCGAGCAGGCGCTGCGCGAGTCCACCGTTATTTCCGATGACGTCGTCGGGACCATCAAGGCGATCATTGCCGAGATCGACGCCAAGCTGACCGCACAGGTCAACGCCATCCTGCACAACGAACGCTTTCAGCAGCTGGAAAGCGCCTGGCGTGGACTCAACTACCTGGTCAGCAATACCGAAACCGACGAACAGCTCAAGATCCGGGTGATGAACATCTCCAAGAAGGATCTGGGCAAGACACTGAAGAAGTACAAGGGCGCGGCCTGGGACCAGAGCCCGCTGTTCAAGAAGCTCTACGAAGAGGAGTACGGCCAGCTGGGCGGTGAACCCTATGGCACCCTGGTCGGGGACTATCACTTCGACCATACACCCGGTGATGTGGAGATGCTCGGCCAGATGGCGCAGATCGCCGCGGCGGCGCATGCCCCCTTCATTACCGGGGCCAACCCCTCGCTGATGGGCATGGACTCGTGGCGCGAGCTCGCCAATCCCCGCGACCTGAAGAAGATCTTCGGTGCGCCCGACTATGCCGCATGGCGCTCGCTGCGCGAATCGGACGACGCGAAGTACCTCGGTCTGGCCATGCCGCGCTTTCTGGCACGACTCCCCTATGGGGCCAAGACCAATCCCGTCGAGGAATTCGAGTTCGAAGAGGAAACTGCCGGCGGTGATTCGAGTCAGTACAGCTGGGCCAACGCCGCCTACGCGATGGCGGTGAACATCAACCGCTCGTTCAAGCAGTTTGGCTGGTGCTCGCAGATCCGTGGTGTCGAGTCCGGTGGCACGGTCGAGGGCCTGCCGGTGCACACCTTCCCGAGCGATGACGGCGGCGTCGACATGAAATGCCCGACCGAAATTGCCATCAGCGACCGACGTGAGGCCGAACTGGCTGATTGCGGCATGATGCCGCTGATCCATCGCAAGAACACCGACGTAGCGGCCTTCATCGGCGCGCAGTCGCTGCAGAAACCCACCGAGTACGACGACCCGGATGCCAGCGCCAATGCGCGGATTTCGGCGCGGCTCCCGTATCTGTTCGCCTGCTGTCGGTTCGCGCATTTCCTCAAGTGCATGGTGCGCGACAAGGTGGGCTCGTTTGCCGAACGAGTGGACATGGAGCAGTACCTGCAGAAGTGGATCCAGCAGTACGTCGTCGGCAATGCCGCCAGCGTCAGTGATGAAGTGAAGGCCAAGCGGCCGCTCGCCGCCGCTGAGGTCACGGTGTCTGAAATCGAGGGTAATCCGGGCTATTACGCCGCCAAGTTCTCGCTGCGACCGCACTATCAGCTCGAGGGCGTCAGCGTCTCGATGAGCCTGGTGTCGAAGCTGCCGTCGGGCAAGAAGGCGTAGCGGCGGCAGGGGCGGGATTTAAGGTATTTCAATAATTAATTAAGGAGCAAGGCAATGCGGAATCCGATGATCTACTTGACCGCGAAAGGTCAAAAGCAGGGTGATTTCAAGGGGGATGTGACCAAGGCCACGAAGGGCCTGACCGATAAAATGATCGTGGTACACGCATTCGATTATGGCGTGAAGTGCCCCATCGACATCTCCAGTGGGCAACACACCGGCAAGCGCCAGCACAAGCCGGTGACCATCACCAAGAATCCGGGCCCTTCCTCCATCAATTTCCTGACGGCGGCCTGCCAAAATGAAATGCTGCCCACCGTCAAGGTGGATTTCATGATGCCCGAGGGCACGGACCTGAAGCCGCAGTACACGGTCGAACTCGCCAACGTCTCTGTGATCGGCTACAACCTCGAATCCCACGAGGAGACCGAATACTCGGGCGGGGAATCTTCAGGCGGCACTTCAACAGGTGGCGGCGGCTCGATGCAGACGGCGCACGAAGTACGCTTGGAAAGGATCGAATTGGCCTTCCAGAAGATCACCGTCACCTGGACCAAAGGTGGCATTACCTTCACCGACGATTGGCAAGCCATTAATTAACTGATCATTGCAGAAACGGCGATGATTCAGTGCTCTAGGGTGGCCACGGGGTTGGACGGCGGCGATGGCTGCCGATAAGGCCGAAGCGGCTTTTCGCGCCGGCGACCTCGCCGGCGCGCTAGCCGCGCTGCAATTGGAGGTGCGCGGCAGGCCGCAGGACCTCAAGTTGCGAATCTTTCTGGCGCAGCTGCTGATGGTCCTGGGTCAATGGGACCGGGCGCTGACCCAGCTGAGCGTGGTGGCGGAGCTAGACGCCCTGACGTTACCGATGGTGCATACC
>DASZCK010000242.1:0-4881 GCA_035943195.1 Steroidobacteraceae bacterium | reverse complement strand
GGTATATATACCTTATGGGTTGTAGTCGGGAACTCTGGAATATCCTCTTAATAATGTCTATTTAAATAGACTTTAAGTGGCTTTAGGTCTATTTTATGAGACCTTATGAAGACCACGAAAAGCAAGTCCGTTCTCCCACTACGCTTGCGCCAGGCTATTACCAAGCTTGGTGCCGACATTGCCATCGCACGGCGCAAGCGCTCGTTGACCGTCGCCATGATGGCTGAACGGATTGGCGTTCACAAAATTACCTACCTGAAAATCGAGAAAGGCGACCCAACTGTTGCGTTCGGAATTTACGCCATGGCTCTCTTCGTTTTGGGGCTGTCCGAGGGTCTCACCGCCTTAGCCGATCCTGGCCGGGATGATACCGGTCTTTTGCTCGACGCAGACCACCTGCCGAAACGGGTCCGCACGCCTAAGGAACCTCAATCCTTATGAAGCGCACGATCGGTGTCTATCTCGGCGAAGCCGGTCGGCGCGTGGGTACGCTGCGTTTTGACAGCCAGGGCGCACGCCAGAGTGCGGCCTTCGAATATGACCGGGAATGGCTCGCCGCTTCGGATCGCTTTGCGCTCGAACCCAATCTGCCTTTGGTGGCCGGCCCACAATTTCACAAGCCACCCAGCAGCGAGGCATCAATCTTTCACGGTGCAATCGCCGATACCGAACCGGATGGGTGGGCGCGTCGGGTCATCCTCCGAGATCATGCCAAGCGTCGCGCTGCGGCTCGCGAAGCCGGACAGGCCCAGGACCACCAACCACTTACCCCCATCGACTTTCTGCTGGCGGTCGATGATGTCAATCGCGTGGGAGCGCTGCGGTTTCAAGACGAGGAAGGGGTGTTCCAGCGTGCTCAAGGGGAGGGTCGGAGAACCGCCCCGCCGTTGATTGAACTGTCGATGTTAGTGTCGGCCAGTCGGGCGGTTGAGACCAATACCGAAACAGCAGAGGACCTGGCGTACCTGCGCGGCCGCGGGACCTCGCTGGGCGGACTGCGACCCAAATGTTCAGTCATCGACGAAGCAGGCGTCCTCAACATTGGCAAGTTTCCAAGCGTTGGTGACGAGCGGGCCGTCACCAAGGGCGAGGTGCTGGCCATGCAGCTCGCCAAGGCTGCAGGCATCAATGCGACGCCGGCACGACTGATTGACAGCGACGGCGTGCCGGTCACTCTCATTCGTCGATTCGATCGTCCCGCCGGGGGCAGACTCATGTACGTTTCCGCGGCAACATTGCTCGGCATGGACGTTGGCCAGCCTACCGAACATACCTACACGGAGATCGTCGATGCTATCCGCCAGCATGGGGCAGGCGCCCAGGCGGATATCGAGGAGCTCTGGCGCCGAATTGCCTTCTCTATCCTCATCAACAACGTTGATGATCATCTGCATAATCATGGCTTTCTACATGTCACAAAGGACCAATGGCGCCTATCGCCGGCCTTCGACATCAATCCTTTCCCGGATCGGCAGCGTGAGCTGAAAACCTGGATCTCCGAGGATGCCGGTCCTACTGCCTCGATTGATGCGCTGATGGCAGTCGCGCCCTATTTCAAACTTGATAAGAAAGCTGCAAGCCAAATCCTGGCGGAGGTCGAAAGGACTGTGTCAACGTGGCGCGTGCGTGGCCGTGAGCTTGGAATGCGCCCAGAGGAACTCGAGCAATTCGCCGATGCTTTTGAGCATAGTGAACGCGGGGTGGCGCAGGCGATCGCTCGGGAGAAGAGGGATTAGAAGGTCCGAAATCGAGCGCGGTGCTCGATCCGCCGCCATGCGGCGAGGCGCTCAAACACCGGCCAGCCTTCGCGACCCGTTAACAATCTCGGGCCTACTCATCGTTTCTGTACCTACTTCGCAATTGCTGAACGTGCTGATTCGCCTTTCCGCAACGGAGCCTAGGATCGGAAAAACTTCAATGGAATCATTGGTCGGGATGACAGGATTTGAACCTGCGACACCTACGTCCCGAACGTAGTGCTCTACCAGGCTGAGCTACATCCCGATACTTGGCGGCCGGTAGGGGCCTTCGGGGACCCATACGGGGCGCGCAGTGTACCGGACGGCACGGCGCTGGAACAAGCGGACCCTGGCCGTCAGCCAGGGGGGCGGTCGCCGGAGAACTTCACCGGGGTCGCCCCGGTCACCTTGCCGATGGTCGCGCTATCGCTGACATAGAGGCGGACGGCGCGCTCGAAAGTCATCGGACCCTCGATGACTGCCCCGGGGCCCACCACCACGCGAGGTTTGTCGCTGTCGCTCCACCAATGAAAGAAGCCAGTCGAGGGTTTCTGGACGGTAATGCCGCCCTGCACATGGGAATTGGCACCGATGTCGATATTGCCGTTCACGGTAGTGATGCCTCCATTGACGGTGGCCGCGGCAAGAATGATGGTGCCGTTCACATTGGCCAGCCGGCCGCCCACTTCTGATCCCGAGCGCAGCGCCAGGGTGCCATTGACCGTGGTCACGGTCTGACTGACTTTCGCGCCCTGTCCCAGACTGATGCCACCATTGACGGTGGTCAGTGAAGTCGCCGTGGCGTGGTCGCCCAGGCTGATGTTGCCGTTGACGGTATGGCCCCCGGAAATCTGCGCATTGTCATCGGCGCGGATCGAGCCATTGATGGTGCTGACCTCGCCTCCCGGCGCGCTGGAGCTCACATGAATCGAGGCGTTGATGGCGTGGTTGCCGTGGCCGTCATTGTCCTCATCGTCAGCATCGGCGCCTGAGCCTTGGGAAGAGGCATTGTCGCCGCTGCCGCTGTCGTGGGAATTGATGCAGCCGCTTAACGAAAGGGTGGCCAGCAGCATCCAGGCGAGGGCGAGTGGCAAGGTGCGCAGAGTGTCGGCGATTTTCATGTTTCCCCCGCTTCAGGTGGTGTGCGCAACGGCAAATTCAGCCAGCGCCGCAAGTCCGCGCCGGTATGGCGTATCCGGCAATACAGTGAGTGCCTGCAGCGCGAGCTCGGATTCGCGCTGGGCCACGCGTGAGGCGTAATCGATGCCACCGGTGGATTCAATGGCGGCAACGATGGGCTCCAATTGCGCGAGTCCCCCCTGGCGGATGGCGGTGCGGATGAGGGCGCGGTCGGCCTCGCCGGCGGAGCGCAGCGCGTGAATCAGCGGCAGCGTGGGTTTGCCCTCGGCGAGGTCATCGCCCAGGTTCTTGCCACGCTCCGCCGGATTGGATCGGAAATCGAGCACGTCATCCACCAACTGATAGGCAGTCCCGAGGTGGCGGCCGTAGTTCGCCAGCGCCCACTGCACTTCCGGAGTGCCATTGGCGAGCACCGCGGCGACTTCGGCGCCGGCCTCGAACAGTCGCGCCGTCTTTCTATATATTACTTCCAGGTAGCGCTGCTCGGTGGTTTCAGGATCATGCGCATGCATGAGCTGCAGCACTTCGCCCTCGGCGATGACATTGGTGGCGTCGGCCATGATGGCCAGCACCCGTTGGCTGCCCAGGGATGCCATCATCTGGAAGGCCCGGGAGTAGACGAAGTCCCCCACCAGGACGCTGGCCTGGTTGCCGAAGACCTCGTTGGCGGTGTCCCGGCCGCGGCGCATCGAGGAGCCGTCCACCACGTCGTCATGCAGCAGGGTGGCGGTGTGGATGAACTCGATAAAGGCCGCAGCTTCAACGTGAGCGTTGCCGTTATAGTTGCAGGCCCGACCGGCCAGTACCACCAGCAGGGGCCGCAGGCGCTTGCCGCCACCCGCGATGATGTGCTCGGCAATGCGGTCCACGAGGGGTACCGTGCTCTTGAGCCTCGACCTGATCACCGCGTCCACGGCGGTAAGGTCGGAGTGGACTATGGAACGGATTTCTACGAGGGTCATGGGTGCCAGGCTGGATAAAACAGGGGCATCGTAGCTGACAGGGTCCCGGCGCGTAAGTCCGCGTGAGGGCAGGAAAACTCAAGGTTTGACCCGCCCGGCCCCGGTCAGTAGAATGCGCGACCTTTCGCGTAGCCCGAAGACCTTGGGCGTGCGCGCAACATCATCGCAGGAATTCAACATGTACGCGGTTATCGCCACAGGCGGCAAGCAGTATCGGGTCACCAAGGACGCCGTACTGAAAGTAGAGAAGCTGGATGCCAGCCCCGGCGACACGGTCGAGTTCGCCGACGTACGCCTGGTGGGCGAAGGCGCCACCGTCAAGATCGGTTCCCCCACCGTGGCCGGCAGCAAGGTGGTCGCCACCGTCGTGCGCCACGGTCAGGGTGATAAGGCGGTCATCGTCAAGTTTCGCCGCCGCAAGCATTATCTGCGTCAGGGCACGCACCGGCAGCTCTTCACCGAAGTGAAGGTCACCGACATCAGCGCGGCCTGATCGCGCCTCTCATTCGAAGGATCAGAACATGGCACACAAAAAGGCTGGCGGCAGTACCCGGAACGGCCGCGATTCACACTCCAAGCGCCTGGGCGTCAAGCGCTTTGGCGGCGAACTGGTGGCGGCCGGCAACATCCTGGTCCGCCAGCGCGGCACGCCGATGCGCGCCGGCCCGAACGTTGGCGTGGGCACCGATCACACCCTGTTCGCCCTGGTGACCGGCCGCGTGCAGTTCGCCAAGAAGGGCGTCGAGCAGCGTACCTACGTCAGCGTGCTGCCCGAGGCGACTTCCGCCACCCACTGATCGCTCGAGGGCCGGCACGCGGTTCGCAGGTCCCCTCATGAAATTCGTCGATGAAGCCCGCCTCAAAGTCCAGGCGGGCAATGGTGGGCGCGGCTGCGCCAGTTTCCGGCGCGAGAAGTTCGTCCCATTCGGCGGTCCCGATGGCGGCGACGGCGGCCGCGGGGGAGAGGTGGTGCTGGTGTGCGATGACTCGCTGCGCGACCTGCAGAGCTTCCGCCGCAAGGCGCATCATCAAGCCGGGCG
>DASZCK010000241.1:0-19016 GCA_035943195.1 Steroidobacteraceae bacterium | reverse complement strand
GCGCAATGGAACGCATCCCCATCCTGCGCATCGACAAGTTCCTCCTGGCGACCATCCAGGTGGATATGCACGACCAGCTTGCCCTGCAGTTGCAGGAGGATCTGACGAATGCCATTCAGCGCCATAGCTCCAAGGGCGTCCTGATCGATATTTCGGCTCTGGAAATGGTGGACTCGTTCATAGGGCGCATGATTTCGGATATTTCGAACATGGGACGCATACTCGATGCCTATACCGTGCTCGTCGGCATGCAACCTGCGGTTGCCATCACGCTGGTCGAGTTGGGGCTGTCATTGCCTGGCGTCGCCACGGCGCTGGACGTCGACCGCGGCATGGCAATGTTGCGCGCGAAGCTCGCGGGCGCGTAGTTGATGGAGCGCAATGGAGCCGGCGAAGAGCCCTTGCAGTCTCAGCATGACATCGTGCTGGCACGCCAGGTGGTGCGCCGGCTCAGCCAGGAACTGCGCTTTTCATTGGTCGACCAGACCAAGATGGTGACCGCCGCGAGTGAACTGGCACGCAACACCCTGATCTATGGGGGCGGCGGCGAGATGCACTGGCAGATTCTCAATGACGGCCCCAAAAAGGGCCTGGAACTGACATTCAGTGATCGCGGACCCGGCATCCCGAACATCGATCTGGCCATGACTGATGGCTGGACCTCCGGGAATGGTCTGGGCCTTGGCCTCTCAGGCGCGCGCCGGCTGGTCAATCAGTTCGCGATCGAATCCTCCTCCGGTGGCACGCGAGTGACCATCACACGCTGGAGCTGACCGTGGTATTGCAGCGCCGAAGAGAGCAGCGACGACTGCTGATCGAAGAGGAGAGTCAGGTTGGCGAGGCACGGCGCGATGCGCAACGCCTGGCCATGGCGTATGGCCTGGATGCCACGCAAACCGGGCGGGTCGCGATTGCCGCGACCGAGCTTGCGACCAATCTCTATCGCCATGGAAGCGGCGGCGAAATGCTGCTGCAGCCGCTGCGGTCGGGCGATAAGGAGTCCATCGAGCTCCTGGCGATCGACAAGGGTCGTGGCATGAGCGACGTCAGCCGCTGCCTGGGTGACGGGTATTCCACCGGCGGTACCGCGGGCACCGGGCTTGGTGCAGTCCGGCGGCTATCGGCGGAATTCGACATCCACTCGGTCCCCGGCCAGGGCACGGTGGTGATGTCCCGCGTGGGGCCCGGTGCAGCGGCCCGCTTCGGCGCCATCAGCCTGGCGGTCAGCGGCGAGACGGAGTGCGGCGATGGCTGGGCGCTGGCCGAGAATTCGGATTTCATGAGCCTGATGCTGGTAGACGGCCTGGGTCATGGGGCCTTGGCGGCCGCCGCCGCCGAATGCGCCCAACGCGCCTTCGCCGAGGCACCCGATGACACCCCGCAGACCCTGTTACAGCGTGCCCATCGCGCCTTGACCGGGACGCGTGGCGCGGCCGCGGCCGTCGCGCGCCTGGGTGCCAATGGCAGTCTCTCCTATGCCGGGGTCGGCAATATCACAGGCTACCTCGTCGGTCAGCAACAGTCCCAGGGACTGGTGTCGCATAATGGGACGCTGGGGCTGACGGTGCCGCGCCTGCAGCAGTTCGAATACGCACGCAGCGAGCATTCCTGCCTGGTCATGCACAGCGATGGTCTCTCCGCGCGCTGGGATCTGCGCAAGGATGAGGTGCTGCGCCAGCGCCATCCTGCCGTCATTGCCGCCGTGCTGTATCGGGATCATGCCCGAGCGCGCGACGATGCCACCGTGGTGGTACTGAACTGATGTCAACCCAAGGCTCCTCGGTTGAGAATGCGACGCTCACACTGCAGCAGCGGCTGACGCAGAGTGAGGCTGCCGTGGAGGATCTGCGTCGGGAGCTGGAAGAGACCAACCAGGGGGTCGTGGCCCTGTACGCGGAACTGGATGACCGAGCGGTGCAGCTGCGCGAAGCCATCGACTTGAAGGGCCGCTTTCTCTCCTATATGAGCCATGAATTCAGAACGCCGTTGACCTCCATTCAAAGTCTCACCGGCATCCTCCTCAACCGCCTCGATGGGCCCCTGACGGCGGAACAGGAGATCCAGATCACGCTCGTGCGTCGCTCGGTGGGTGAACTGACCGAGATGGTGGATGATCTGCTGGACCTCGCCAAGATGGACGCCGGGCGCATCACCATTTCACCCGAATGGTTCGAGATGGTGGATCTGTTCTCGGCCCTGCGAGGCATCTTCCGGCCCATCGTCGCCAACTCGTCGGTGTCGCTGGTGTTCTCCGAACCTGATGCAATCCCGCGCGTTTTCACCGACGACAAGAAGCTCTCGCAGATCCTGCGCAACTTCATTTCCAATGCGCTGAAATTCACGGTCGAGGGACAGGTGAGCGTGAGCGCCACGATGGTGGATGCGGACACCGTCGAATTTGCGGTGACCGACACCGGCATCGGCATCGCACCGGAGCATTTGTCGGTGCTCTTCAATGACTTCATTCAACTCGACACCCGCCTGCAACGCAGGCTGCGCGGTACGGGCCTGGGACTTTCTCTCGCCAGGAAATTTGCCCGTCTGCTGGGTGGGGAGGTCGGGGCCGACAGCGAACTTGGCAAGGGTTCGCGTTTTTGGGTCAGAATCCCGCTTCGCTACACGGCATCAGGCGAACAGGGGGCAGTAAAATGAGCGAACCGAGCACCTCCTCCGAACGGCCGCGGTTGCTGGTTGTCGATGACAACTCGGCATCCCTTTACGCCACCTCCAGAATCCTCCGGGCCGCCGGATTCGAAGTCATCGAAGCCATGAACGGCACCGATGCCCTGGCGCTGGCGACCCAGGTCGACCTGGTGGTACTGGACATCAATCTGCCGGATATCGATGGCTTCGAGGTATGCCGCAAACTGCGGGCGCGCTCGGACGCCGCCTACCTTCCCATCGTCCACCTGTCGGCGACTTTCATCACCAGCGTCGATAAGGCGCAGGGACTATCAGCAGGGGCCGACAGCTACCTCACCCACCCCGCGGATCCCGCGATTCTGGTGGCCACCATCCACGCGTTGCTGTTTGCGCGCCGCTCGGATGCCGTGCGGCGCACCGCCGACAGCCGCTTTCGGGCCGT
Source organism: Steroidobacteraceae bacterium (assembly GCA_035943195.1). Classification (GTDB taxonomy): domain Bacteria; phylum Pseudomonadota; class Gammaproteobacteria; order Steroidobacterales; family Steroidobacteraceae; genus DAIDKA01. The sequence continues at coordinate 15,931 of DASZCK010000241.1, read as the reverse complement.
CTTTGAACTGGCCTCCAGCGGCATCGTGCTGCTCAATGCGCAACTGGCCTGCATCGATGTGAATCCTGCATTTTGCGAACTCGCCGGCGTCAGCAGAGCAGAACTCATTGGGCGCGAGATGGCCGGCTTTCTCGTAGACGCCAAGGAACACGTCTGCGATGACATCAGCGCAACGCTGCGCGCGACGGGCCATTGGGATGGAATGTTGCGGGTGCTGCGTGGTGACGGACGCGCGGCTGAGGTGGAGTGGCGCATCGTCGCCGAGAGTTCCGACGGCACGCGCATCGCCATTGCGACCGATATCACCGAGCGACATCGCGCCGAGAGCGAGCGCGATAGCTTGCTGGCCGGCGAACGCGCGGCGCGCCAGGAAGCCGAACGCCTGAACCGGGTGAAAGACGAGTTCCTTGCGACGCTGTCACATGAGCTGCGCAATCCCCTCAGCGCCATACTGGGCTGGGTGAGCGTCCTGCAGCGCATGCCAGGCACGAGTCCGGAAGTTCTCAAGGGACTTGAAGTCATCGAGCGAAATTCGCGGCTGCAGACTCATCTCATCGCCGATCTGCTCGACTATGCCGGCATGCGCTTCGGCAAGATGAATCTCGACATCGTCGCGACCTACCCGGCCATTGCGCTGCAGTCGGCCCATGCGGTGGTCGCGCCATTGGCAAACTCGAAGAAGGTCAAGCTCGAATGGCATGTGGCGGACCTGGACACGCGGGTGATGGGTGATGATGCCCGTCTGCAGCAGATCATCTGGAACCTGGTGAGCAATGCCATCAAGTTCACCCCGGCCGGCGGCAGCGTGACCGTCGACGCCCGTGCCATCGGCCACGAGTACGAGATATCGGTCACCGACACGGGCCGCGGCATCAGCCCCCAGTTTCTGCCGCGGCTATTCGACCGCTTCAGCCAACAGGATTCCAGTGCCAACAAGAGCTTTGCAGGCTTGGGGATTGGCCTCACCATCGTCAAGCACCTTGTCGAACTTCACGGCGGTATGATCAAGGCTCACAGCCCGGGCGAAGGCCATGGCTCGCGCTTCACCGTGCAGTTGCCCATCACCCAGGAATTGCCACGGGTCCAATCCGAGGAAACCGGCGCACTGCTCAAAGGGGTGAACGTGCTGGTCGTGGAAGATGACAGCGACACCCGAGCCTTCGTTGCCCGAGTGCTGGTGGAGGCCGGGGCCAATGTCGCCGAGGCATCCAATAGTGCCGAAGCACTGGCATTGGTCCGCACCAATACCCCGTCCATTCTGGTCAGCGATATCGGCATGGCCCAGCAGGATGGCTATCAGTTCATTCGCTCGGTGCGTGGCGCCGGTTACAGCGCCGACACCCTGCCGGCGATCGCACTCACCGCCTTTTCGCGCGCGCAGGACCGGGCGGATGCCGTCAAGGCCGGCTTCCAGGTCCATCTGGTCAAACCCATTTCGGCTGATCGGCTCACCAATGCCATCTCGATGCTGGCAACCCAGCGCAACGGCTCCGGATCGCCGCCCCAGTGAGCCTTGGGCATCAGGCCAGCAGCCCCGCCGTCACATTGATGGCGAACCCCAGAATCGCCAGATTGAACACGAACGAGACAATGCTTTGGGCAATCACCACCCGGCGAATGCCCGATTGCGTGGTGGAGACATCAGCGGTCTGACAGGCCGCCGCGATGGTGAAGGAAAAGTACGCGAAATCCCAGAACAGCGGCGTCGGGGTGTGCGGAAACTCAAGCGGCTGGCGCGACTCCTCCTCGCTGTAGAACATGTCCGCATAGTGCACGGTGAAGATCGTCGGTACGAGGAGCCACGACTCGCAGATCGTCAGTGTGGCCAATAGCACATGCGCGAGCCGCTCAGAGTCCGGGCCATTTTTCAGGCTGGGCAGGAACGCCACGATACCGGCGACGCTGAGGATCGCCGCAACGACGACCAGCAGCAGAATGACCGGCGCGGTGGGATCATCGGACCGGTAGCGCTCGCGCAGTTGCACGGCGCTAAGCCCACGCAGCTGCAGGAAGATCAGCGGGATCAGCACCAGTACCGCGGCATTCCAGCTGGTGAGCGCACGGGTCAGCGGGGCCCATTCCCTGGGCAGCAAGAACGCCGTCGCCAGCCCCACCACGAGGGCGATCCAGATCTTCCAGTGCATGAACACCAAAGTGGGGGCGCGCATGCCGGTCTTTATACGGCATATCGGTGCGGAGCGGCGCACCGTGGCGATTGAAAGTCAGCCGCGTATACTGGGCAGTGGCGAAAACATAGGGGCGGTGCGGTCATGAACCTGAATCTGAAGAACCGGTGGGTGATAGGCGCGGCCGCGATCGGGCTCGCCATCAGCCTGGGCCACGCCGAACCCCCCGCGGATATCGAGGCCGCGCTGGTGAAGATCGGGCCAATCGTGGACCCCGTGTGCACGGCGAAACTTTACCGGCCGCTGATGCCGAAGAACGACATCACGAGCAACGTGCCACAGCTTTATCCCGGCGTCACGATAACCCGCAACCAATCCTTCGGTCCGGACCCCAAGGACGTGGTTGATGTCTTTTCAGCCAAGAACGGCCCGACCCAGCGCACGGTGCTGGTGTACGTCCCCGGTGGCGCCGGCAACAAGATCGAAATCCAGGATAAATCAGCCAACGCCTTTTACGACAACATCGGCCGCTTTGCGACTGAGCACGGCATGGTCGGCGTACTGATGCAGCGTAAGGGCAGCGCCACGTGGGACGGAGGAGCCAAGGATATCGCGGCGATGCTGCAGTGGGTGGAAACCCATATTGCGGACTACGGCGGCAATCCCGATCGGATCTTCATCTGGGCGCACTCCGCCGGCAATGTTCCGCTGGGCACTTATCTTGGCCGCCCGGAACTCTGGGGCCCTAAGGGCGTGGGCATCAAGGGCGCCATTCTGATGTCGGGCGCTCCCTTCGACATCGCACCGGCGACGGTACCCCCGCTCGCGGCTGGGGACGTGCTGGCGGCGGCCGGCAAGACCTGCGGCGACAAGGTCGGCATGGCATCCGCCTCCGGCTCCGACGGCGCGTTGCCGGGTGTTCCCGCGGGCGGCCCGGGTGGACCCCCGCAGCGCTCGAACTTCATTCCCCCCTCCGGCCCACGACCCAGCGCGGAAACGCAACTGGCCCGCTCCAGCCTCCCCGAGCTTAAGAAGGCACCATTCAAGCTGCTGATCGTGAGTGGCGAACTGGATCCGAAATCGCTGCTCGCGTTTTCAAAGACCCTGCATGACAGCCTCTGCGAGGCGGGCAGCACCCACTGCCCGAAATACCTGATCGCGAAAGGCCAAAGTCATGTATCGCTGGTGTTCTCCATCGACACAGCCGACACGGGTGTGTCGGGGCCGGTGCTGAGTTTCATCAAGGGCACGCGCTAGCGATTGCTGCATTGCGGCGGGTTGCGCCGCCGTACGAACTTTGGCCATGAGCGGTGGTCCACCACCGGATGCACCCGATCAGAAATACGCGCAATCGGGTTGCGTCGGCCATGTTCGTGGGAGGTGCACACCTTGTCGTTTTCTGGCTGATCTGGGACCTACATTATTCGGAAGAGACCGTCGCCGAAGAATCCCGGGGCGTACTCTTTTTTCTACCCGCCACAACCGAAGCGCCGCATCCGCCACGCACTCGGCAACGAGTGGCCCACGTTCCACCCTCTCACGATCGATCCCGGGACTCAGCCGATCGGCCATCGCCACCCATCTCGAGCCTGTCCCTGCCGCCCATTACATCAGCGCCCACCGCGCCCTCCTCATCGGACTGGCAAGGCGCTCTCGATTCGGTGGCAACGGACGTCATAGAACAGGAGCAGGAAGACGCCGCGCGCGCTGCTCGGATTGGCAAGCCCCCATCGAGCGCGAGCTTCGAACCGCTGCACCAGCGACCGCATGATTTCGAATGGGTCAGCCGGCATTCCCGACAGATCATCAACGCTCAAGGCGTGCCGGAATGGGTTCTCATCCAGCCCTGTGCTGTGATCATCCTGCTCAAGGATCCGGATTGCACCATCGAGCACGTTGAGCCACACGGGGTCACCTTTGAATTCATACAGCAGCAGCACGACGCCACGCTCGGCTATGACGGCCCGAATGCCGTTCCTTGAGCTGCCCGACCCTGTTCGCCTTAGTACGTCCGTTATAGGATCGGGCACTGGGTCTTCAGCGGGGGTATCGATATGCGCGCTTCATGCATGGTTGCCGTCTCACTGTCTTTGTTGGGTGCCACGGTTGCGCTCGCGCAGGCGCCCAGGAGCGAGGGTCCGGGACTGAAGGCAGCCGAAGACACTCGCTACAAGGCCGAGACGGCCCTGTGCAAGACCCACCACCCCGTGATCCGCGCCCCGGGCGCGCCGGCCCGCCCCCCGGCGGCGGCTCCGCCTGCCGGGGAGGCAGCCGCTGAGGTCCAGGCCATTCCAGGCGTCATCGCTGTCGGCGAGCAGTGGCACTCAGTGTGGCAGGAGACGGGCAACAACGCCGACGGCATCGTTGGCACGCCCAAAGGGGTTCTGATCGCGCAGCAGGACAGCAGTGATGTCGTCCTCGTCACTGCCGCCGGCAAGGCGAAAGTTGTCTACCAGGACACAAATACCGGCGGGGCGGTGTCAATCAACAAGCGGCGTCAGACCTTCATCGTCGAACGTGGCCTGCATCAGGCGATCTGGGAGGTTGCGCCCGATCGCAAGCTGCTCGCCGACACCATCGACGGTGACTCGATCGATTGCCTGGGAAGTGGCGGCCTCAACGACCTGACGGCTGCCGCCAACGGTGGCGTGTACTTCACCCTTGGGAACCTGTACCACGTTGCACCCAGCGGCACCATCACTCGCCAAGGTGATGTCACCGGCACCAACGGCATCATCCTGAGCCCCGACGAGAAGCACCTGTACGTGACCAGCGGCACCTTTGGTCAGCCTGGCAACCTCGTGGTGTTCGACGTACAGGCCGATGGAATGCTGACCAACCAAAGGGTACTCGCCCACCTGACCGGCGGCGGCGATGGCAGCACCGTCGACTCTGCCGGCAACATCTACGTCAGCAGCAGCACCAAGATCGACGTGATCGCACCTGACGATGGTCGCCTGCTTGGCACCATCCCGCTTCCGCCGGGCGACGATGTGATCAGTCTGACCTTCGGGGGTGCGGGTCGACGGACGCTGTATGCCGTGGCTCTCAATCACAAATACGCCATGGGTGGCCTCGGGCTGCCGAGCGACCGCTTAATGGGCGGCCAGGGCGGCGAGCTGACGGCGATCCGGATGCTGGCGCATGGCTACGCGGGCCGCCCGAAGTAGCGGCCCGCGCACCACACCAACGGCTACTGCGCGGCAGGCCGGGCCGGGGGTGCACCGCCTGGGGCGCCGCCACCGGGACGACCGGGACCACCACGTCCGGGCATTGCCGCATTGGTGTCATTGCGGAAGCGGCCGACATACGCCGCCTTCGCCAGGACCTTGCCCTTCATCGCCTCGAGGAGTTCAGGCCGGCTGCTGGTAGCGGGTAAATCGAGCTTCGCATTGAGCGCATAGAACTCGAACACATAGTGGTGATAACGCGGGCCATTCGGTGCACCCATACCCATGTACGGGCGATTGCGGCCGTTCACCGAGCCTTCGGGCAGCTTGCCTTCTTCGATCTGGGTGACGGGCACCGTGGCCGGAATATTCCAGGCCAGCCAGTGCAGGTTATCGTCCGGATTGAAGGCGGGAGCCACGTCAAGATCATGCAGGATGACCGCAAGAGTCTGGGTACCCTCCGGCAGATTGCTGATCTTGAAATCAGGCAGCGTGTTGCCGCCGTACATCGAGTACTTCAGCGGCACGATACCGCCGTCTTCGAATGCCTTGCTCTCGACCAGTACGGGTACGAGCTTCCAACGTGGCTGGCCGGCCGGCGCGGGACCACCCGGGCCTTGCTGCGCCACCGCGGTGGCGCCTGTCGCGGCAAGAACCAGCACTGCGGCAGCCGTCATCAATGTCCTTCGCATGTGAAACTCTCTTGGTCTGATGGTTGAGTGAGGCGCGTATTATGGGTCTTGTCGGTACATTTAGCCGCGCATCATGCAAGTCATTTGACCTCCTCGCTTCGCACTCGCCTGAAGCGGAACAGCACTCGCAACGGCAGCGATAAAATGAGGGCAAAGGCCGGGAATGCGCTCTTGCAGACTCCCGCTCGGAATCCAGCCAGTCATTGATAAATCAATGACTTATGAGAATCGCCATGCACCAGCGCCAATTCGGCTCGACTTCGCGTCACATAGCAGAGATAGGTCAGGGCACCTGGAACATCGAACAGGTACCGATTGCCAGCGCAGTCGCGGCGCTACGCCGCGGAATTGACCTGGGCATGACCCACATCGACACCGCAGAGATGTATGGGTCGGGACAGGTCGAACGAGTGGTCGCGAAAGCGCTGGAGGGGCGCCGGGATGAAATATTCCTGGTCTCCAAAGTATTGCCGTCGAATGCATCCAGGAAAGGAGTCGTGCGGGCCTGTGAAGCCAGCCTCGCCCGACTGAAGACCGATCGGCTGGACTGCTACCTGCTGCATTGGCGCGGCAACCATCCACTGGTAGAGACCGTGGCAGCCTTCGAGGAGCTGGTACGTGACGGCAAAATACTGTCGTGGGGCGTGAGCAATTTCGACGTGGAAGATCTCAAAGAGGTTTACGGTCTCTCCCCTTCATGTCCACCGGTGTGCAACCAAGTCCTTTACCATCTGGAAGAAAGAGCCATCGAGCATGCCGTGATTCCGTGGTGCTCCAACCATGGAATGGCCGTGGTCGGCTATAGCCCCTTCGGGAGCGAATCCGGGTTCCCTGCTCCGAGTTCCGCGGGTGGCAAAGTCCTCCAGCAGATTGCGGAACCTCATGGCGCCACCCCGCGCCAAGTGGCCCTGCGGTTCTTACTGCACAATCCTAACGTGTTGGTCATCCCCAAGGCGTCGACGACTGAACACGTCATCGACAATGCGAAGGCCGGCGCACTCGAACTCAGTGGTGTCGAGATGGCTCGAATCGGGGAGGCGTTTCCGCGCGGACCCCGTCCCCGCGGCCTGCCGATGATTTAGATGCGCTAGCGACGCCTTCACGTATACTCAATTGACTCAGTGACGAGGATAGACCCCTCGGAGAGGCTTGCCTGAACCGGAAGCGCAGATCGTCGGCGATCTGTGCAGGCCCTAGTAGGGAAAGACGTAAAGCGACGACACCGCGACTTTGAGCGCCGGCCACGAGCCGGAAGCTGGATGGCACCGCCGCACGAGAGTGTGGCTCCGGCAGATTTGTCCGTCTAACGACCGGAGAAACTGCTGTGTCATCGAGCGCCATTCGCCGAACCTTTATCCAGACGGTCAGCTCCCAATCCGGGAATACCGTGCTGTTGCGAGGCTGGGTCTTCCATCTCCGTCATCTGTCAAAAACCGCCTTTGTGGTATTGCGGGACTGCTCAGGAACCGTGCAATGCGTGGTCGCTGCGACCCGGCTCAAGGGAGTCGCGATAAAACTTGATGACGCAGTGGAAATCGAAGGTCTTGTCCACGCCGACGCCCGTGCACAAGGCGGCGTGGAAGTACACGTTACGCGATTGACGGTGCTAAACGCTGCCAGCAACAAGCTGCCATTCAATGCTTCAACGGACCTCTCCTCGGTGGGAATTGAAGCGCGACTGGAATACCGACCCCTGGCGGTCCGCAATCCTACCGTCGGCACTGTGTTCAAGATTCAAGCGGCCATCCTGCGTCTCTTTCGGGAATTCCTGACGGCTAACAGATTCACGGAGATTGTGACCTCCAAGCTGCTGAGCAGCGGCACGGAGGGGGGAACCCAGCTTTTCGAGGTCGCCTACTTCGATCGGGTCGCCTACTTGGCGCAAAGTCCCCAGTTCTACAAAGAACATGGTGTGGCAGCCTTTGAGCGGGTGTTTGAGACCGGCCATGTATACCGTGCCGAGCCGCACGCCAGCAGCCGCCACCTAACAGAGTATTGCTCGCTCGATCTTGAACTGGGGTTCATCGAGAGTCCCGAAGAAGTGATTGAGCTCGAGCGAGCGCTGCTGTCGCACATGTTCGAACGGCTGAACGCAGAATTCGGCGACTATCTGACGGGCCTCGGCGTCCCTCTGCTGCCATCCATGCAGGCAGCCCCGGTCTGGGAATTCGAAGAATGCCTGGAGCTTCTGCGCGAAGAATATGGCCCTCATCACCTGGCCGCGGATCTCGACCCAGAGGCGGAACGCCGGCTATGCGCACTCGCGGAGAAGCGAAGCGGAGTTCCGGCGGTCTTTGTCCTGGGGTTCCCCCTCCCGTCGCGGCCCTTCTACACGGCACCCAGGGGCGAGAGCGGTGCCTCCCAAGGCTTCGATCTCTTGTTCCGCGGCGTGGAGATTACTTCGGGAGGCCAGCGTCTACACGGCCGCGAAGCTCTCGAGCAGGGGCTGCGCCAACGCGGTGTTGATGTGGAATCGTTCGAGAATCATCTGCGAATGTTCGATTTGGGAATGCCGCCACATGGCGGGCTTGCGATTGGGCTGGAACGCCTGACCGCATTGATCGTTGGACTGCAGAACGTCCGTGATGCAGTGCTGTATCCGCGCGATCGTTATCGCCTATCACCTTGATGCAGCGATCGCGTGACATCCGCCTGGACCAGGTCCACCCAGTTGTTCGAATGCGAGACTCGACAATGGCACGAAATTCCTTTGTGACTTGCGCATGATGCGTGTGCGCGAGTCGCTCGATCAGCGGTGAACTCGAAGTCCTTGGGTCGTCCGGCGATATACTTGGAAATCGCCAGATCATGCACCTCAAGACACAATCCGACTTTTCCGTTGGTGTTGGGGTTGTCGATTCGCACCAGGCGGGTGCGCCATTTGTCAGGGAGCATGGCCGTGCATTCGTCGACTCCCTGGGCGTAATACCCGAATTCTTCGTGAAAGCGCGAACCCTAACCGATTGCGCCGTCAATCTGCTCGCTTTTCTCGGGAGAGTTGAGCGGAAAGACATCCGCCTCGGCGGAGCGGGCCAGAACACCTGAGGCTTCCGGAAATTGTCCGAGGATGGCTTGACTGCCGATAACAACGATTTCGGATTCGTTGGCGATCGGGCCGGCCGCACGAATCACATGTTCAAGCTCGGAACGCGCTCGAATATTATGTTATATGTATAAAACCCTATAAAACATGATGATGTGTCGACTCCGCGACCTCGCCTATGTGGGTACTATCGAAGATTCCGCAACCGACTGGCAAATGATGTCTGACCAACAGGCGAAAACCATACGGATTGGCGTCGATTTAGGTGGGACTAAAATCGAAGCAATTGCACTTGATGGCGGCGGGAATATTTTGTTCCGTGAGCGGCGTCCGACGCCTGCGAACGACTACGCGATGATTCTGGATGCAATTTGGGAACTAGTAAGTAAGGCGGAGCAGGCTGCTGGATTTGTCCAGCACATAGGCGTCGGAACACCCGGCTCAATTTCCATGCGAACCGGCCTCATGCGCAATTCAAATACATCCGTTCTGAACGGCAAGCCGCTCGACAGGGACCTGTCACATCGCCTGGGGAAAACAGTCCACATTGAAAACGACGCGAATTGCTTCACCCTATCTGAAGCCACAGACGGCGCTGGTTCGCGGGCATCCGTTGTATTCGGCGTCATTATTGGCACGGGTGTCGGCGGAGGGCTCGTGGTCGATGGAAAATTGATTGCGGGGCGCAATCTAATCGCCGGCGAATGGGGCCATAACCCGTTGCCATGGCGACAGTCCACCGATGTCCCCGATGTGCAGTGCTACTGTGGGAAGTCCGGATGCATCGAGACATTCCTGTCTGGAATTGGCTTCGTGCGCCTATGTAAGTCGCTTAATTGCACCGTTTCCACGCCTATTGATGCTGCACGGGCTGCAGATTCCGGCGATCCTAAGGCCATCGGAGTCATTGATGTCTATGTCGACTACCTTGCGCGCGCTCTGGCCCCGGTGATCAATCTCATTGATCCCGACGCGATAATTTTGGGCGGGGGTCTTTCAAATATTAACCGGGTCTACGCGCATATCTGCGCGCAACTGTCCAAGTATGTCTTTTCCGACTCCCTTACGACACCGATCCTTCGCGCTGCGCATGGGGACTCGAGCGGAGTGCGAGGCGCCGCCTGGCTACCGTAACGGAACGCCGTGGCGACGCCTCTGTATATGTCTGCGGCAGACACCTTTCTATTCGCGTAGCGTAGCCGCCGGATCGAGCAGCCGAGGACCGGATCCCTGATCCGATAGTTGATCGAAGGCGTTGCGAAGCCGGCAGATCTTCAGAGACAGGCAGCCGCACCCGATACAGCCATCGAGTTCCCGGCTTAGTTTTTGCAAGGTCCGTATTCGACGCTGCAGATCGGCGCGCCATTGCGCCGATAGTCGTTTCCAGTCCGCTGCAGTCGGGGTGCGCCCTCCAGGTAAGGAGTCCATGGCCTTGCGAATGGTCGCCAGTGGTATGCCGAGGCGCTGCGCCACCTTGATGACGGCCACGCGGCGCAGAACATCCCGCCCAAAGCGACGTTGGTTTCCTGAACTGCGCCACCCGCGGATGAGCCCCTTGGTCTCATAAAAATGGACCGTCGACACCGCCACTGCGCTACGAGCAGCCACCTGGCCCGCCGACAGGGGCTCCTTTTGCTGATCCGGAGTGAGACGACCCATAGGTGCTTGACCTCAAGTACGGTTGAGGTTTTACGCTGTCGATGACCGGGATTCAAGCGCCGGTGCGCCGCTCGCCAACCCATCGAGTCGCGCCGATTAGGGAGTTGTATGAGCACCGGACGTAGCCGTCACTATCACCTCGCCTTGCTCATGCTCAGCAACCTATGCGTGAGCGTCTCGTGGGGTATTGTCTCCCCGACCATTGTCGCCAACAGCCTGCAGCGGGGTAGCAGCACGCTCATCATTGGTGTATTGACAAGCATCTGGGCGCTGCCCTTCCTGTTGGCGGCCCCCGTTTACACTCGTATTGTCGGACGCATCAACGCCAAGCCGGCCTTGCTGGTCGGCATGCTCACCGATGCGGGGGTGGTCTGGCTCTTCCCCCTGGTGCCGAATGACTGGGCCTGGATTTTTCTGCAGATCGTCACCGGCGCGATGCTCGGACATTTCTCACTCATCACTACAGCATGGCTCAATCTCTTCGCGAGCGACCAAACGCGCGCCCGGCTGCTCTCCCTTTACGGGGTCGTTCCCGCAATCGGCTACGCACTAGGCGCGGCTTTCTACGCCTTCGTCGGTTATCGAGGGTATGCCCCGTACCTGGCGTCCTCCGCGGCGTTGGTCCTCGGAGTACTGCCGGTGCTCCTGATACGCAAGGAGGCCGCGGACGTTGTGCTTGGCGGTGAGGAACGTTTGCGCCATGCGTTCAGGCGCACTCCCTTCCTCTTGACCGTCGCACTTCTCGCCGGGGTACTCGAATTGGTTCCCTGGAGCCTGATGCAGGTCTACGCCGTCGCCAACCAGTGGTCGACGCGCGCGGCCGGATTCGCGCTACCCATGTTCTATTGGGGTCAGGTACTGTTGACCTATCCCCTGGGGTGGGTCGCCGATCGCGCGCCGATGCGCAACGTCCTGCTGGGCATGAGTGCGGCAGCGATAGTCTGTATGGTCGCCCTCGCGCTGTTTGCACGTACACCCGGGATGTGGGGTGTGATATTCCTGACCGGTGGGATCGCAACCGCAACCTATACGCTGGGAATGGCCATCCTCGGTCAGCGATTCGACGCCGGCACCCTCGTCAGTGCCAACGCCGCCTTCATTGCCTGCTATGGAGTCGGCACGATCCTGGGGCCACCGCTCGTCGGAGCCTTGATGGATCGCTTCGGGCCCAATGCGCTGCCCATCGCGCTGGGCTGCGCGAGCGCTGGCATTTTCGCCTGTGCGTCCGCGGCGCGCATCGAATGGCAACGGCCTCTGAACGCGCCGACCCTTGATCTCAGCGGCCGCTAATCGTGCCCCAAAGCGTTAGTCTTAGGGATTTGCTGGGGCGATCAATTCATTCGATGGAGGGAGATCCTTGACGCCGAACTCGAATTCCGTGTCCCGCCCGCTCGCGGGACGAATAGCCGTGGTCGCCGGAGCCACGCGTGGCGCAGTTCGTGGCATCGCCTGGATGCTCGGGGAGGCGGGAGCAATTGTTTATTGCACGGGGCGTAGCACACGCGACCTTCTGGCTACTCCGGGCCGACCTGAAACGATCGATGAAACCGCAGAGATGGTCACGGCGGTCGGCGGCCAGGGTATCGCCGTTCGTGTGGATCACACCGTTCCCGAAGAAGTGCAGGCGCTATTCGAACGGGTCATCGCCGAGCGCGGGCATTTGGACATCCTGGTCAACGATATATGGGGCGGCGATGCGTTGACTGAGTGGGGGAAGCCAATCTGGGAGTTAGATCCGTCGAAGGGTTTCCGAATGCTGGAACTCGCAGTCCACACCCATATTTTGACGAGCCGATTCGCGTTACCGCACATGATCGCGGCGAATTCCGGTCTGGTCATCGAGGTTACGGACGGTGACCATATGGATTATAGAGGGAACTTCTATTACGACCTCGCTAAGACTTCGGTCATCCGCCTTGCCTATTCGATGTGGGCTGAATTGCGCGACCGAGCCGTCGTAGCGCTCGCGGTGACTCCGGGATTTTTACGCTCGGAGGCCGTGCTCGAGCGGCTCGGCGTGAGCGAGGATAACTGGCGCGATGGCATAGCGTCGGATCCGAACTTCGCTGCATCAGAAACCCCCGCATATATTGGCCGAGCTGTCGCGGCGCTCGCAGCCGACGCTAATGTAGGCCGCAAAGCGAAAGGTGTGTACGCGAGCTGGACCCTAGCCAAGGAGTACGGATTTGTCGATCTGGATGGTCGACAGCCAGATTGGGGGGCGCACTTCGCCGGACTTGTCGCAAGCATAATTGAACGTGGCGGCCCGTCTAGCGACTACGAGCGCGCCCTTGTCTGGTCCCGATGGGAACAGCTGCAGATGGCCCTTGACAAACATGTCGATATACGCATGCTGGAGGCTGCCTTGAATGGAGTGAAGAGGTCATAGGGCCCCTGAAACGCAGTCCGAGTTTCTACTCCGCTCCGAGTTGTGTATCGATTGGGCTTGGGCCTTGATCAACGCAGGGCAAAAGCAACGAGTGCATCGCCGACGCTAACCTCGCTTATTTTGGCATGACCACCGGCCGCGATGACCACGAACTGCTTGCCGTTGACTTCATACGTCATGGGTTGAGCATTGCCGCCCAGGGGCAGTTCGGCTGACCACAATTCTTCCCCCGTCTCAGAGGACAGGGCACGAAAGCGCCGGTCAAATGTTCCGCCAATGAAGATGAGGCCACCGGCCGTCACGATCGGACCGCCAAGCATCAGTGAGCCGGAATTCGGTGGGACTCCCGGGAATATCTCGCTCATGGATCCCAGCGGCCTGTGCCATGCGATTTTACCTGCGGCCAGATCGACCGCGACCAGTTCTCCCCACGGCGGCGGCGCGCAAGGCGTTCCAGCGGGCGACTTGAGGACATCACGAACCATGGCGTACGGCGCGCCGGACTGCAGCCCAAGCTCCCCCCGAAACCGCCCGTGCTCACCCGCTGCAAGGTCCGACGCCGAGATCAACTGTACGAATCCGGGTAACTCGGTGACGGGGACGATCAGTCGCTCGTGGACGGCATCCCACGCAAAGCTGCTCCAGTTCATGCCGCCGTAGTTGCTCGGAATGGTTAGTGTCCCCTGCAGGCTTGGCGGTGAGAATGTCGTAAGGCCCGAAAGGGACCGCAGCAAAGACTCGCAGGCCTTGCGGTCCGCCTCGTTCCTCCCCCAGGCCTGTTCGGGAGCCAGGCTTTGGGGGGTGAGCGGTGGCAGCGTCATCGGGAAGGGCTGTGTCGGCGAGGTCGACTCGCCCTCCACCGTGCTTTGGGGTACGGGACGTTCCTGGATCGGCAACAAGGGCCTCCCGGTCGCAGGATCCAACACGTAGAGCATACCGGTCTTGTTGCCGGCGATGACGGCCTCGGTGGGCTTGCCGTTGAGTTTGATCGTCGTAACCAGTGGGGAGGCGGCGGTGTCGTAGTCCCACAAGTCGTGATGTACCAGCTGAAACCCCCAGATCATCTCTCCTGTCTGCGGTCGCAATGCGACCACGGAATCGGCCCATTTGTCGTCGCCCGGGCGAAGTCCACCGTAGTAGTCCGGGCTCGCGCTCCCAGTGGGGACATAAATCAGATGGCGTGCCGGGTCGGCGCTGAGGACTGACCAGGCATTGGCCGCCCCCGAATGCCATCCTCCCGGGGGCACCTGGGGAGGACGTTGCAGCGGCTCCCAACTCCACAACTGCTTGCCACTGCGGGCGTCGAAGCCTCGGACCAGACCATCTGGCATCTCGACCGTCGTGTTGTCGTTGATCGAGGAGCCCACCACGACGACGCCGTCGAGCACCAGCGGCGGCGAGGTCATGTGATACCAACCGGGTCGGTAGTGGGCGATACCGGTCAGGTCGACCTCGCCGTTGGCGCCGAAATCGGCGCAGGGAGCGCCCGTACGCGCATCGAGTGCCAGAAGTCGCGCATCCACGGTTGCCTCGTACAAACGGTGTGCACAGGGGCGATTACCTGCGCGGGCATCGCGCCAGAACGCCACGCCGCGATTTATGAATCCGTCACCGTAATCCGCGTTGTGTCTGATCTTAGGGTCAAATACCCAGATTTGTTTCCCGGTAACCGGATCAAGCGCGATGATGCGATTAAAGCCAGTGGTGATGAAAAGTCGTCCATCAACCAGCAGCGGAGTGGTTTCAAATCCGCTGCGGACGGTACCACCCCGGCCCAGGGCGATATCGGAAGTATGGAATGTCCAAACCTGATGAAGTCGAGCGACGTTCTTGGTGTTGATGTTAGTCAGGGGCGAAAACCGCGTGCCACCGAGGTCGTGGCCATACGAGGACCACTCATCAGCCATGGCTGAGGCAGAAACACTGAGGCAAACCGCAACGCTCAGCGCCAGCGCCAGCGCCAGCGCAATAGTGCGTTTCATGGTTGTGACAGTCCTTGGTTTAAGGTTCGGGAAGTATCACTCCGCGCGCCGGTGCCCTCGATCACATTGTGGCAAGCGGGATTTCAGGCACTTACCCGGGCGAAGAGTTCATCCTTGTAGCGTCGGCTCAAACGCAGCGTGACGCCGCTGCGCAACTGCACGTCGTGATCGCCCTTGAAGAGCGGCGCCAGCGCTGCGATCTCGGCAAGATTCACCGCTGCTGACTTGTGGATGCGGACGAAACGCTGCTCGCCGAGGAGTGCCAGCAGATCGGTAAGAGTGCGGCGCAAGAGATAGCGCCCCTGCGCGGTGTGTACGTGAACGTAGTTGTCGTCGGCCTGGAGCCAGTGA
Source organism: Steroidobacteraceae bacterium (assembly GCA_035943195.1). Classification (GTDB taxonomy): domain Bacteria; phylum Pseudomonadota; class Gammaproteobacteria; order Steroidobacterales; family Steroidobacteraceae; genus DAIDKA01. The sequence continues at coordinate 519 of DASZCK010000241.1, read as the reverse complement.
ATGGAAGCGGCATCGATAAGCTGCAGTTGCGACCCGTGCGGCACCAGCAGCCGCTCCGATGACCCGGTCTGGGAACGCGCCACGTGCACCGCGGGCGCGGCAGGCTCGGCCTTGGCGCAGCGCGAACGCAGGCGGTCGAGGGTCCGGTCTAAACGGTCCTTGTCATAGGGCTTCAGCAGATAGTCGACGGCATTGAGCTCGAAAGCCTTGATTGCGTGCGCATCGAAGGCAGTGACAAACACCAGCAGCGGCGCCGAGTCCGCCTCGAGCTGCGCTGCGACTTCGAGTCCGCTGAGCGCGGGCATCTGGATGTCCAAAAACACGACATCCGGGATGAGATTGGCGATGGCGGCGGCAGCTGCGAGGCCATCATGGGCCTCGCCGACGATCTCGATGTCCGGCTGCTCAGCAAGCCAGCGTCGCAACTTGTCGCGTGCCGGTGCTTCGTCATCGACGACCAGAGTGCGGATCATGCCGCCTCACGTTGATAGGGAAGCGAGAGTTGAGTCGCCACGCCGC
>DASZCK010000240.1:0-21663 GCA_035943195.1 Steroidobacteraceae bacterium | reverse complement strand
GAATAGGCGATGGCCTGGCTGCTGCGACGGATCCTGACGCTGTGGGTTCGCTTTACGACGCTGCCCACGGATGCCGCCGCGCGCCTGCTGGGACGCGGTCGGCCGGTCTGCTATGTCATGGAACATCGCAGCCTCACTGACTTCGCCGTCCTCAACAGCGCCTGCGTGAAACTCAAGCTGCCGCGACCCCGCAAGCGGCTGCTGGGGCATGGCGCGGACCTGCGCTCCTTCTTCTACCTCGATCCGCGCGGCGGGCTGCGTGCCGAACCGCTCGACCGGCGTCCGCCACCGATTCTGGCGAAGCTGGTGGATCTGCTGCGGACCGATCCGGCGGCGGATGTTGACCTGGTGCCGGCGGCGGTGTTCTGGGGCCGCGCGCCACAGCGCGAGGCCTCTTGGTTCCGCTTGCTGCTGGTGGATGACTGGGTGATCACCTCGCGGGTGCGACGCTTCTTCCAGGTGATCTTCAACGGCCGCAACACCCTCGTGGAAATCGACGAGCCGGTGTCGCTGCGCAGCCTCCTGGGTAGCGATGCCCCGACCGTGGTGCAGTGTCGGCGCGTGGCGCGTGCCCTGCGGGTGCGCTACGCGCGGCAGCGCGCCGCGCGCATCGGGCCGGATCTTTCACATCGCCGCACCATCGTCGGCCGCATCCTGCGTATGCGGGCGGTGCGTGCCGCGGTGGCACAGGAGGTACGCGAAAAGAAGCTCACGCGGCGCCAGGGGCTGATACGCGCGCGCAAGCTCGCCTATGAGATCGCCGCCAATTATTCCCCGGCATTCGTCCGCTTCCTCGAGCGGCTGTTCAGCTGGCTGTGGACGCGCATCTACGATGGGGTGGATTTCGGCAACGCCGACACCCTGGCCAAAGTCGCCGACGGCCATGAAATCATCTACGTGCCCTGCCACCGCAGTCACATGGACTACCTGCTGCTCTCCTACGTGATCTACCGCAACGGCTATGCCATACCGCATATCGCCGCCGGATTGAATCTCAACATGCCGCTGGTCGGCCGTTACCTGCGCAAGGGCGGCGCCTTCTTCATCCGCCGCAGCCTGCGCGGCAATGCCCTGTACACCATCGTGTTCATGAGCTATCTGGCGGCCATCATGGCCCGCGGCCATTCCATCGAGTATTTCATCGAGGGTGGCCGCAGCCGCACCGGCCGACTGCTGCAGCCGAAGACCGGCATGTTGACCATGACGCTGCGCGGCTTCCTGCGCTCACCCGTGCGCCCCATCGTGTTTCTGCCGGTGTACTTCGCCTACGAGCGCATCATGGAAGCCGATACCTACATCGGTGAGCTCTCGGGCAAGGCCAAGGAGAAGGAGAGCATCTTCGGGCTGCTGCGCGCGCTGCCGCGGCTGAAGGAAAAGTTCGGCAAGGTGCAGGTCAACATCGGCGAGCCCATCCATCTGGATGCGCTCCTGCAGCGTCATGACGCGCAGTGGCGCACGCGCCTGACCGCCGAGGAGGGCCGCCTGCCGTGGCTGAATGCGGCCGTCGCGGAGCTCGCCGCGCAGGTGATGCGCCACATCAACGCCGCCGCTGCCGTCACTCCCATGGGCCTGCTCGCCGTGGCGCTGCTGGCCTCGCCGCGCCGCACTCTGGTCGAGGCGGATCTGCTGCGCCAGCTGAGCCTGCTCAAGGCGCTGCTGGCCGACTGTCCGTACAGCGGCCGCGTCACCGTGACCGCGCTGACGCCCCAGCAGATCATCGCCTATGGCGAGGAAATGAAGGTCATCACCCGGCGCAGCCATTCGCTCGGGGACCTGGTACAGATGAGCGACGCGGCCGCGGTGCTCGCGGCCTACTTCCGCAACAACATCGTGCACCTGTTCGCGCTACCCTCGCTGATAGCCTGCGCCTTCGCCGGCAATGCCGCGATGAGCCACGCCGACATCCTGCGACTGACCGGCCGCATCTACCCCTACATCGCCGCAGAGCTGTTCCTGATCTGGTCCGAGGAGGAGGTGCCGGCCGCCCTGAACGCCATGCTGGGGACGCTCGAGGCGCAGGGCCTGCTCGAGCGCAATGCCGCGGGTGACTGGTGCCGATCGGCGCCCACCTCGCCCCAGGCCATGCAGCTGTCATTGCTGCAGCAGTCCACGATCCAGACCATCGAACGCTACTATCTGGCCATTTCGCTGCTGCTGCAGGCAGGCAGCGGGCAGATCACCCAGTCACAGCTGGAGGAACGCTGCCATCTGATGGCCCAGCGCATGTCACTGCTCTACGGATTTGATTCCCCGGAGTTCTTCGACCGGGCGCTGTTCGAGAATTTCATCGACCTGCTGCGCAAGCGACGGGTGATCCGTGCGACCGGTGCCGGCAAGCTCGAGTTTGACGAGGTCCTGATGCATGTGGCCGCCGATGCCCAGGTGGTGCTCAACGAGGAGCTGCGTCACAGTATCCTGCAGGTGACGCATTCTTAGGGGGAGGGTTCATGCCGGACCTTGATCGCAAGCTGCTGGCGGTTGCCGTTGCGCTGCTGGCTCTGTGCCCATCGCGGCTGCTGTTTGCTGACACCACCGAGGATGATCGTGACCGCGGCGCGGTCAACCATTCGCGCGACCGGAACCTCGCGCGCGCGCGCGGCTCGACCGTGGCCGGCGAGAGCGTGCCGGCAGCGGCCGCGGCGCAGGACCCGCAGCTGCTGTGCGACCGGGCCTGCCTGCAGGGCGTGGCGGATGGCTACCTCAAGGCCGTGGTGGCGCACGATCCGAAGCTTCTCACCCTCGATGACCACGTGCATTTCACCGAGGATGGTCAGGAGCTGCAGCTTGGGGACGGGTTCTGGAATACCGCCAGCGGCGTCGGCGCCGCCCAGCAGTTCTATCCGGATCCGGCGACCCAGCAGATCACTTACGTTGGCACTATGCGTGAGTTCGACAACCTGGTGCTCATGGCCATGCGCCTGAAGGTGCGCGACCGACGGATCAGTGAGGTGGAGACCCTGTTCTACCGCAAGGGCACGGGGCCGGAGTGGAGCGATCAGGGCGTGGATGCCACCAATACACGCGGCGCCGCCGATTCGTCCTGGCTGGTGCCCTTGCCGGTGGCGCAGCGCGCGACGCGGGACCAGTTGAGCGGCGTCGCGCTGTCCTGGGTGAACGCCCTGGTGCATTACGATGCCAAGGCCAATGTGCCGATCGCCGATGACTGCGTGCGCTTTGAAAACGGTGCGCGCGTCAGCGGCAATCCACGCGTACTGATCGGCGACAGCCATTTCAATCTCGCGGCACTGGGCTGCCGCGAGCAGCTGCAAAGCGGCTACTACGCTTCGGTCTCGCGTATCCATCATCGTCGTATCGTGGCCGTGGATCCTGATTATGGCACCGTGGTGATGTGGGCCAATCTCGACCAGGCGGGCACGCGCGCGCTGCGGCTGGCGGATGGCCATACCCTGTCGCAGCGTTCATTGGCGCAACCCTCGAGTACCGAGGCCCTGCTGGTGTTCAGGATCGAGGGTGGCAGCATCCGCCGCATCCAGATGCTGACGCGCGCCGTCCCCTACCACATGAGTCCGGGCTGGGACGAGCCGGCAACGCCGTAGCCTTCGCTATTCACTCATCGCCGCGCACCCGGCCGCGCAGCACCTTGCGGCGCTGCTGGTGGGCCTTGCCCACCAGGCGACGCTCCTTGGAAGCGCGCGTCGGGCGCGTGGCCTTGCGCGGGCGCGGCGGCTCGAGCGACTCCAGGATGAGCTGCCGCAACCGCTCCATGGCATCGGCCCGGTTGCGCTCCTGGGAGCGGTGGGCGCGCGCCACGAACAGCAGGGTGCCGTCTTCGTTCAGACGGTGGCCGGCGCGCGCCCGCACGCGCTGCTTGACCGCCGTATCCAGCGCCTGCGTGTTGTGCAGGTCGAATCGCAGCTGCACGGCGGTCGCCACCTTGTTCACATTCTGGCCACCCGGTCCGGGGGAGCGGATGGCACTGAAGATGAGATCAGTGTCCGGAATGCACACGGTTGCGGAAATAATCAGCGGCACGGTGGCTCAAAGGTCCGGAGGTGGCGCGGGCTCGCGCCCGGGGTTTGGCGGCAACATGCGCAGCTCGCGTTGCGCCACCGGAATGCGGATGCCGTGGAGGCGGAACACGCGCCAGATGGCGCGATTGACGTCCGAGCGCACATTATTGACCCCGTTCATGGGATCGGCGATCCAGAAGCGCACCTCCAGGCGCATGCCGTAGTCCTCGAAGGCCATCAGGCGCGAGACCGGCGCCGGCTCACGCAGGATGCGCGGATGATCCGCGACCGCCTCCAGCAGCGCGTCCAGGGCTCCCTCCGGATCATCGTCGTAGCTGATCATCACCGGCAGCCGCAACCGCACGCGCTTGTCGGAGTAGCTCCAGTTTATGACCGAATTGGTGATGAGATTCTGATTGGGGACCAGGGTCTCGACCCCATCCCGATCGCGCACCACGACGTAGCGACCGCGCAGCTCCTGGACCCAACCGAAATTCTCGGTACTGGTGCCCGTGTGCCCGGTGAAACTGATGACGTCGCCGGGCTTGATGGACTTGTCGATCAGCAGCACGAAGCCGCTGACGAAGTTGCCGGCGATGGTCTGCAGGCCGAAGCCCAAGCCGATGCCGATGCCGCCGGTGAGGACGTTCAACGTGGTCACGTCGACGCCCGCCGCATTGATCCCCAGCAGTATGCCGATGCCCAGCAGCACAAAATATGTAAACTTTGAAATGCCGATCCGCGTCGACAATGCGATGGACCCCAATCGCATGACGCGCCGCTCGACGGTGCGCGCGACCAGGGTCGTCACGAACACGAACACCGTGACCACCACGACGCCCTTGACCAGCTCCCACAGCGTGAACACGTTGCGACCCGGTATCAGACGCACGTGTTCGAGCGTGGCCTGGATCTTCCCCAGCCAGCCGAGCAGGTCGAGTGCAATGACCAGCCAGACCGCCACCGCGATGCGTCCTTCCCAGGCATCGAACCAAGTCTCGCGGCCGAGCATCAGGCGCATGCCGTAGGTGGCCAGCCGCACCAGTGCCAGGGCCAGGGTCAGTTGCAGCGCCACGGACAGCAGGTCGGCGCGGGCCCCGACGGCGGTGAGCAGCAGATGCAGCAGGAACAGCAGCAGGATGCCGATGGACATCGGCGCCGCCAGCACGATGCCTTCGAGTGTCGCGCCGAGCCAGGTATGGGTGTCGGTGTGTCCCGAGCGTTGCACCACCTGGCGCGCGTAGCGTCCGCCGGCCACCGCCAGCGCGGCGGCCACGACCATCGCGAACACTTCCGTCAGCACGGCGGCGGAGGCCAGCTGCGCGAAGAAAATCCGGAGTTCGCTGCTGGCGCTGTCCATCGGTAGCTGTTACTTACGCCTCAGGCGTTCAGGTCTGGAATGAGCTGACTTTCGAGGATCGTGATCTGGTCCTTGAGCATGAGCTTGCGCTTCTTCAGGCGCTTCAACTGCAGCTCATCGATGTGCATGTCCATGGATAGCCGGTGGATGACATCGTCAAGATCGCGATGCGCGATTCGCAGTTCACGCAGCTTCTCGATGTTGCGGAACAGTTCCCGATCGACATTGTCTTCGTTGTCCGCCATAGCCGGTGGAAAGCTTAACGGAGGCGGTGGGCGGACGCCATTGGCGATATGCTCCGCAATGCAATGAACCCACCCGACCCTCCAGAATGGTCCGCCATTGACACGGTGCTGCTGGATCTCGATGGCACGCTGTTGGATCTGGCCTTTGATACCCGCTTCTGGCGCCACGTCATTCCCGCCGCCTGGGCACGCGCTCAGGGCCTCAGCGTGGAGCAGGCGCGTGCGCTGCTCGCACCGCGCTTCCGCGAGCGCGAAGGCACTCTGGACTGGTACAGCGTGGTTTTCTGGAGCCGCGAGCTTGAGCTGGATGTCGCCGCGCTCAAACGCGAAGTGATGCACGAAGTGCAGTGGCTGACCGGCGTACCGGAGTTCCTCGCGACCCTGCGCCGCAACGGCAAGCGGTTGGTGCTGTTCACCAATGCCCACCCACAGACGCTGGCCATCAAGGACGAACGCACGGGAGTCTCGCGCTACCTGGACGCCATGTTCAGCTCGCACACCTTTTCGTGGCCCAAGGAGGACCCGCGGTTCTGGGAAAGCGCCCGGCGCAGTGAACCGTATGATCCGCAGCGCACCCTGTTCGTGGACGACAGTCCGGCGGTGCTCGCGGCGGCGCGCGCGGCCGGCATACGCTGGGTGATCGGTCTGCGACTGCCTGATTCACAGGGCACCGTGCGCGACCACGGACCCTGGCCGGCGGTGGACCGGCTCACCGACCTCGCAGGAGCGGGTTCCGGCCTGCTCTAACGGCCGCCAGGGCGGCGCGTCGGGCTGCCCGAGCCGCTGTGACGCCGCCGCGCCGGCGGGCGTCCGCCGCCGCGTCGGCCGCCATGGCTCACGGTACTGCCGGGCTCACGCGGCGTGCCTGGCTGCAGCTTCACGCTCGCGATCAGCTCCGGGGAGATCGCCGAGTAGGGGACCTTGTGACCGATGTAGGCCTCGATCTCCGGCAGCGAGACGGCGTATTCCTCGCATGCGAAGCTGATGGCATCGCCTTCCGCGCCGGCCCGGGCGGTGCGGCCGATACGGTGCACGTAGTCGGGTGCATCCTGCGGCAGGTCGAAGTTGAACACGTGACTCACATCGGGAATATGCAGCCCGCGCGAGGCCACATCGGTGGCGATCAATACCGCCAGATCACCGTTATGGAAGTCGCGCAGGAAACGCAGGCGCTTGGGCTGCGGCACGTCGCCGGTGATCGCCTGGGCATGGAAGCCGTTGCCGTTGAGCACCGACTCCAGCCGCTCGGCCATGCGCTTGGTGTTGACGAAGATCATGGTGCGCCGGGCATCGGCCTGTCGCAGCAGTGCGATCAGCAGCGGCAGCTTTTCTTCCATCGACGGGTAGTACATCATCTGCCGGACCCGATCGACCGTCATTTTGTCCGGCTCGATGCGCACCAGCTCCGGATTGTTCATGTGCTCGTAGGCCAGTTCCAGCACCCGCTGCGAAAGCGTCGCCGAGAACAGCATCGACAGGCGCCGCTGCGGCGGCGGCAGGCGCCGCATCAGGTAGCGGATGTCGGCAATGAACCCCAGGTCGAACATCCGGTCGGCTTCATCCAGCACCAGCACCTGGGCATGGCGCAGCTCAAAGACGTGCTGCTTGAAGTAGTCGATGAGGCGGCCGGGTGTGCCGATCAGGACATCGATCCCATCGCTCAACTGCCGCCGCTGCTTTTCATAGTCGGTGCCGCCATAGACCACGGCGGTGCGCAATCCGGTGTGCTTGCCGAGGATTTCAGCGTCGTGGTGGATCTGTACCGCGAGTTCCCGCGTGGGCGCGACCACCAGGGCGCGCACCGAGATGTGGGTGCGGCCGGGAGGGGCGGGCTGCGTGAGCAGCAGGTTGTACAGCGCGATCAGGAACGCCGCGGTCTTACCGGTACCCGTCTGTGCCTGCCCCGCCACGTCCCGCCCGGTGAGGGCAATCGGGAGGGTCTGGGACTGAATGGGCGTACCGTGGGTGAATCCGGCATCATGGATACCGGCCAGCAACGAGGCGTCCAGCCCCAGGGTGTCAAATCGCGTGGAAATGGGAGGCTGATCACTCATTGTGTGCTGGGAACCATGGGGTTGCGGGGTGGGGCCTTGAAAATGGCGTTGGGAAGCGCTAAAAAGGTACTCAAGACAGGGGTTCTGTCGCGACCGGGCGAAAGTGGCCCTGGGACGCGGCCAAAGAGAGCCCCACCTGCCATCAAGTTTTCCTTTCCCCCAATTCGATACAGACCATAGATCACAGTGTAACCGTTTAACGGGTGTTTCTGGCACGGCTTTCGCCGCAGCCCCCCTGTTTTTCACAGGCCCAAGCCTAAATTTTCCTTCTCTCAACCCCAACCTTTTAGTTCTCCCATGGAGGATGAACCGCGTGAGTAGTCCGCACATTGTGCACACCACCGATGCCACGTTCAGCCAGGACGTTCTCAAATCCGACAAGCCCGTGCTGCTGGATTTCTGGGCCGAATGGTGTGGCCCCTGCAAGATGATCGCCCCCATTCTCGATGAGCTCGCCGGCGAATATCAGGATCGCCTGAAGATCGCCAAGATCGACATCGATGCCAATCCGCAGACGCCGCGCACCTTCGGCATTCGCGGCATTCCGACCCTGATTCTGTTCAAGAACGGGTCGGTCGAGGCCCAGAAGGTCGGCGCCGTGTCGAAATCACAGCTGTCCGCCTTTCTGGAATCGAATCTCGGCACTGTGTCCAAACGGGAATCGAGTCTGTGAGAGGCTATCTCGGCAATCAGGGGCGCAATCGGCCGAACAAAGGCCCCCGCCATGGCAATGGCAATCGCGATGGCAACCGTGACGGTGGCAACAACCGTGACGGCAACCGCGACGGCAACCGGGCCAACGGTCGCCAGGATGAGATGCACGAACCGGAGGTCTTCGAGGGCGGCGACGACGGGGAGGTCATCAGCGCAGCCGAGCTGACCCAGTCGCGGCACTCGATGAATCTCACGGAGCTGAAGTCCAAGCCCATTACCGATCTGGTGAAGCTTGCGGATTCGATGGGCCTGGAGAGCATGGCCCGTTCGCGCAAGCAGGACATCATCTTCGCCATCCTCAAGGCCCACGCCCGCAACGGCGAGAACATCTACGGCGATGGGGTGCTGGAGATCCTGCAGGACGGTTTCGGCTTCCTGCGCTCCGCCGACAGTTCGTACCTCGCGGGACCGGATGACATCTACGTCAGTCCCAGCCAGATCCGCCGCTTCAATCTGCGCACCGGCGACACCATCTCCGGCCTCATCCGCCCGCCCAAGGATGGCGAGCGGTACTTCGCGCTGCTGAAGGTTGGTGAGATCAATTTCGACTCTCCGGACAGCTCGCGCAACAAGGTACTGTTCGAGAACCTCACGCCCCTGCATCCGACGCGACGGCTGAAGCTCGAGCGCGGTAACGGCTCGACCGAGGACCTCACCGCCCGCATGATCGACCTGGTTGCACCCATCGGGCGCGGCCAGCGCGGCCTGATCGTCTCGCCGCCGAAAGCCGGCAAGACGATGCTGTTGCAGAATATCGCCACCGCCATCACGGCCAATCAGCCTGAGGTGTACCTGATCGTACTGCTCATCGATGAGCGGCCCGAAGAAGTCACGGAGATGCAGCGCACCGTGAAGGGCGAGGTGGTTTCCAGCACCTTCGATGAGCCCGCGGCCCGTCACGTGCAGGTCGCCGAAATGGTGATCGAGAAGGCCAAGCGCCTGGTCGAGCACAAGAAGGACGTGGTCATCCTGCTGGATTCGATCACGCGTCTGGCCCGCGCCTACAACACCGTCGTGCCGTCTTCGGGCAAGGTGCTCACCGGCGGTGTCGATGCCAACGCCCTGCAGCGTCCCAAGCGCTTCTTCGGCGCTGCGCGAAATATCGAAGAAGGCGGCAGCCTGACCATTCTGGCCACTGCCCTGATTGATACGGGTTCCAAAATGGATGACGTCATCTATGAGGAATTCAAAGGCACCGGCAACAGCGAAATCCACCTGGACCGGCGCATCAGCGAAAAGCGCGTATTCCCGGCGGTGAACATAAATCGCTCCGGTACCCGCAAGGAAGAACTGATCACCGACCAGGGCGAGCTCGCCAAGATGTGGATCCTGCGCAAGCTCCTGCATCCCATGGATGAACTGGCTTCGGTGGAATTCCTGCTGGACAAGATGAAGGACACCAAGTCCAACAGCGAGTTCTTTGAGGCCATGAAGCGCTGAGGCCGTAGCGTCGCCACGCTGCGACTCTGGCGCAGCGCTGCGGCATGTCGGAAGATGCCAAGCATGAGACCCACAGTCGCACTCACCTGCTCTGTGCTGCTCGCCGGTTTGCTATGGCAACCGGCGCAGGCTGCGGATGATTTCTTCAACGGCGACGCGCAGACGCCCAGCCCCATCACCGATCACTTCGCGCTGCGTGCCAGTTTCTTTCACGCAACTGTGGAGACGGACCTGCGGCTGGATCCACCCGGCATACCCTTGGGTGGCACGCCGCTGCTGGGAACGCGGGATCTGGGCTTCAGGCCGTCCGAGAACGATGGCATGGCCGAACTCATCTTCCGCTTGCGGGATCGCAACCGGATGCGGGTGGATTTCCTGGAGCTCAGTCAGGCCGGCACCAAGACCCTGACCAGCCCCATTCTGTTCGGCGACCAGCTGTTCAGTCCGGGCGCCGTGGTGGTGTCCTCGCTGCAGTGGCGGGTGATGGGTTTCACCTGGACTCGAGCCATCATCCAGAACGACCGCTTCGAGCTGGGCTTGGGGCTGGGCGTGCACCTGATGGATATGGATGTGCGCGGTACGGTTCCGGCGCGCTTTGCCAGCTACGAAACCTCCACCTCCGGCGCCTTGCCGACCCCCGCGCTGGAGAGTGCGCTGCGCATCACCCGGCGGATTTCACTGACCGCCCGAGTGAATTTTCTCAAAGGGGCGCTGAACAGCACCTTCGGTGAATTCGAGGACGTGCACGCCGATGCACAGTTTCGCTGGGTGCCGAATCTCGCGATCGGCGCCGGCTACTCGGTGGTGCGCCTGAAGGTCGATTCGGTGACGCACAGCGATCCGGGGCTATTGGCCATGCGGCTGCGCGGGCCGGAAGTCTTCGTGCGGGCGAGCTTCTGAGGCCTAGGATCGCGGCTGCTCCCGGGCGATGGCCCGGTAGCCGATGTCACTTCGATACTGCACGCCCGGCCAGCGGATCGGCTGCGCCAGCTCGTAGGCCGCGCGCTGCGCAGCGCTAACCGAGTCGCCGAGTCCCACGGTGCACAAGACGCGTCCGCCGTTGGTGGTCACTACCTTGCCATCGCTCAGCGTCGCCGCGTGGAACACCTTGCCCGGCAGTCGCGCGGCGACCTCAAGTCCGGTGATCACCTCGCCTTTGCGAACGCTCTGGGGGTAGCCCGCCGCGGCCAGCACCACGCCCAAGGCGGCTCGTGAGTCCCACTCGGCGTGCACACAGTCGAGACCGCCTGCGAGTGCGGCCAGGCACAGCTGAGTAAGATCCGTACGCAGGCGGGCCAGCACCGGCTGGGTCTCCGGGTCGCCGAAGCGGCAGTTGTACTCGAGCACATTGGGCGTACCGTCGGCAGCGATCATCAAACCCGCATACAGGAAACCCGTGTAGGGCATGCCGTCGGCGGCAAGGCCGCGGATGGTAGGATGGATGACCTCGCGCATGATGCGCTCGTGCAGCGCCGTGGTGACGATCGGCGCCGGAGAGTAGGCGCCCATGCCGCCGGTGTTCGGACCCAGGTCCCCGTCCAGCAGGCGCTTATGGTCCTGCGAGGTCGCCAGCGCCAGCACGTTGCGGCCGTCGGCCATCACGATGAAGCTCACTTCCTCGCCCTGCAGGAAGTCCTCGATCACCACCTGCGTGCCTGCGGAACCGAACTGTCCGTCGAACATCTCCTGCGCGGCGCGGATCGCCTCCTCATGGGTGTCGACGATCACCACCCCCTTGCCGGCGGCCAGGCCGCTAGCCTTGACCACGATCGGTGTGGGGCGCGAGCGCACATAGGCCTCATCGAAGCTGGCCTTGGTGAAAGTCCGGTAGCCGGCGGTAGGAATGCAGTGGCGCTGCAGGAACTCCTTGCAGAAGGCCTTGGAGCCCTCCAGGCGCGCCGCGAGTGCGGTGGGCCCGAAGCAGGCAAGACCCGCCGCCGTGAAGGCGTCCACGACGCCTGCGACCAGCGGGCCTTCCGGCCCCACGATGGTCAGCGCGATATTTTCCGCTCTCGCAAGTTTCACCAGGCCGGCAATGTCCTCGGTCTCGACGGCGACATTGCGTACACCTGGCTCGGCGGCCGTGCCGGCATTGCCCGGCGCCACCAGCACTTCACTGACCGCGGACTCGGCGGCGCACTTCCAGGCGAGGGCGTGTTCACGACCGCCGCCGCCGATGATCAGAACCTTCATGGCTCGTTCATGCCTCGTTGATGCCTGGGGCCCTCAGTGGCGGAAGTGGCGCACGCCGGTGAACACCATCGCGATGTCGTATTCATCGGCGGCCGCGATGACCTCATCATCACGCCTCGAGCCGCCGGGCTGGATGACCGCCTGGATGCCCAGGCTGGCCGCCGCTTCCAGTCCGTCGCGAAACGGGAAGTAGGCATCGGAGGCCATGGCCGCACCTGCGACCTCGAGTTTTTCATCCGTCGCCTTCAACGCTGCGATCCGCGTCGAATACACCCGACTCATCTGACCGGCGCCAATGCCTATCGTGGCCCCGGCGCGCGCGAACACGATGGCGTTGGACTTCACGAATTGGCACACGCGCCAGGCGAAGCGCAGGTCCAGCATCTGCGCCTCGGTCGGGGCGCGACGCGTGACCACGTTCAGGCTGTCCGGGAGCGCTGCGGTATCGGCCGTCTGCACCAGCAATCCGCCGGCAACACTGCGCAGCTCGACCGCTCCGTCGTCCGCTGCCGGCACGTGCGCCGCCCACGGCAGTTCGAGCACCCGTATGTTGGGCTTCTCGGCCAGCACGGCGCAGGCTTCGGCGTTGAAGGCCGGAGCGAGGATCACCTCGGCGAACTGCCGCCCGACGATGCTGCGCGCGGTCGCGGCGTCTACTTCGCGATTGAAGGCGATGATGCCACCGAAGGCCGAGACCGGATCGGTGCGGTGCGCCCCCTCATAGGCCGCCAGAAGATTGACGGATTGGCAGACTCCGCAGGGATTCGCATGTTTGACGATCACACAGGCGGGAGCGGAAAACTGCCGCACACACCCAATCGCGGTGTCGGCATCCGCAATATTGTTAAAAGAGAGTTCCTTGCCCTGCAGAACGCGCGCGGCGGCGAGACCGCCGCTGAGGGCGCCCGCCGGACGGTAGAACGCCGCCTGCTGGTGCGGGTTCTCGCCGTAGCGCAGGTCCTGAAGTTTCTCAAACACCAGCGGCAGGGTGGGCGGAAAGGTCGCGGGTTTGATCTGGCGTTGAGTCATGAGCCACTGCGACACCATGGTGTCGTACTGCGCGGTATGCGCATAGGCAGTCGCGGCAAGCGCGGCGCGCAACTCGAAGCTCGTGTGGCCCTGGTGAGTAGCCAGCTCCGCGAGCAGCCGCGGATAGTCCCCCGGTTCCACCACCACGGTCACGAACTCGTGGTTCTTTGCCGCCGCGCGCACCATCGCCGGTCCGCCGATGTCGATGTTCTCGATCCCATCCTCGTAGCTGCACTGCAGCTTGGACACAGCGCGGGCGAAGGGATAGAGATTCACGATGAGCAGATCGATGGGCTCGATCTGATGCTCGGCCATGACGGCATCATCCCGCCCGCGCCGTCCCAAGAGGCCGCCGTGGATCTTCGGGTGCAGTGTCTTGACGCGTCCATCCATGATTTCCGGGAAGCCGGTGTAGTCGGCGACTTCGCGCACCCGCAGCCCCGCGGTGCGCAGCAGGCGCGCGGTGCCCCCCGTGGACAGAATCTCTATGCCGCGCGCCGCCAGCGCGTGCGCCAGCTCGAGGACGCCGTTCTTGTCGGACACTGAGAGCAGCGCCCGTCGCACAGGTTGCAGCATGGAGGCGGGTCAGCCCGCGATGCCGTGGAGACGCAGCTTCTTGCGCAAGGTCCCGCGGTTGATGCCGAGAATATCGGCGGCCCGCACCTGGTTGCCCTCGGTGTAGTCGAGCACGGCCTTCAGCAGCGGTTCCTCGACTTCGCGCAGCACCAGATCGTAAAGATGTGCGGGTCGATGGCCATTGAGACTGGCGAAATAGTCGATCAGGGCCCGTTCCGTGTGGGTGCGCAGGGGGAGGTCCTTTCCGTTGGACTTCGCCGCCGCCGCGCCGCGCGTCCGACCATTCTTCCTGACTACCATGTGCGCTCCCCGACCGCGTCCCACAGTTCAGGCGGCCCGCTTTGCCTCGGCCCACCCGTCAAAGTGATTCTCAGCCAGCCCGAACTGTTCGACCGTATTCCCTGCAGCCAGCAATGCCCTCCGGACACTTTCCGGGGCGGAAAGTCGATCGCAGTACCAGCTTATATGTTTGCGTGCGATCCGGACTCCTGACTCCTCGCCATAGAACTCGTACAGCGAATCCAGATGCTCAAGAATAATATCACGCAGCCGCTGCGGCGCCAGTGCATCGGGGATCTTATCGCCCGCGAGCAGGGCGTTGACATCGCGAAAAATCCAAGGTGCGCCATGACTCGCGCGACCGATCATTACTCCGTCGGCACCAGTGTGCGCAAGTACCGCGTGCGCTTTCTGCGGTGTATCAATATCGCCATTGGCGAAGACCGGAATGCGCACCGTTGATTTAATGGCGCGTATGGTGTCGTACTCCGCGACGCCCTCGTAGCGGTCGGCGCGAGTGCGTCCGTGTACGGCAAGCGACTGAATGCCGTGGGTTTCTGCCAGCTGTGCAATTCGCACGCCATTTATCGTCCCGGGGTCCCAGCCGGTACGAATCTTGAGCGTTACTGGCACGTTCACTGCTCGCACGACAGCATCCAGGATGGCGGCGACCAGAACTTCGTCGCGCAGCAGCGCCGAGCCGCAGGAGCGACCGCATACCTTCTTGGCGGGACATCCCATGTTGATATCAATGATCTGCGCACCGCGATCAACATTCAGTCGTGCTGCCTGGGCAATGACCGCGGGCTCCGCCCCTGCGAGCTGTACCACCCGGGGCTCAGGTTCGCCGGTGTGATCCAGTCGATGCCGCGACTTCGGCGTGTGCCACAGGCTGGTGTCGCTGGTCAGCATTTCCGATGCGGCAAGTCCCGCACCCAGCTTGCGTGCCAGAATCCGAAACGGCCGATCGGTGACTCCTGCCATGGGCGCCAGCACCGCGCGGGCCGGCAACAGCCAGGGACCTATCTGAATCGCTTCGGGCATCAGCGGCTGCCCGGATCATTGGCGCACATCACGGTGCGATCATGGCCGGGCATGCAGGCATCGATCTCGAAGCCCGTCGCGGAACGTCCGGGATCCTGCAACGCCACCTGCACATCGATGCGCTGTCCCGGGCCCAGCAAACTGACCTGCGCCGCACCGCGCTCCAGGTATTCGGCAGGCTTGAGGTCGCGCGCTGCGACGCGGTTGCCGAAGCGGTCCTGCATCACGACTCGCAACAGCGGCAGGGGTTGATCGCGCCTGGCACGATTGCTGATGCTGGCGCGCACGACCAGATCACCCGGTGGGCCATTGGCGCTTGCACCCAGTTGCCGTATTTCATAGCTCGTCATGTCCCAATGCGGCTGCAGTGGTTGGCCGAGCCCGCTGTAGAGCGCCGTCAACGGGCCATGCAGCACGGTGGTATCGGCCAGTGCCGAGCGGTAATGGTGCACTACCTGCCCCAGCAGACACAGCGCCAGTACCGCTGCCGCAGCCGGGAGCGCCCAGACGGGCACGCGCGCGGGTGGCCGCTCGGCCTCCTCAAGGCTCGGGGGTGCAGCACTCTCCGCTACGCGGTGCAGCGCGCCCACTTCCTGCTGGGGCAGCGCCGTGACGACTTCCGCGGCCATCACCGGGGCTACGACAGGTTCCTCGGGGGGTGGCGCCAGTGCGGGCTCTAGCGAGGTGTCCGTGAACGTGAATTCAATCGGCTCAGGCGGCTCCGCGACGGGTTCGGGCGCGGCCACCGATTCAATGGCGGGCACGGGCACGGGTTCCGGCGCTGGCTCTGGTTCCGGCACCGGCTCTGGTTCCGGCACCGGGACATGTCCCACCGCCTGCTCAACAGTCTTTTCCGGCGTGCGCTCCGGATCGGCGAGCGCATCGCGCATTTTTGGCAGGTCGGTGACGACGACTGATGCCGGCGGCACCGGCGCGGAAAGCGCCTGCGGGGCGATGACCTGCTCCCCGCCGACATGCTGGTCCGCGGGGTCCTCGGCGACCAGGATGATGGATTCGAAAGTGCCGGTGCCTTCATTGGGAGCCGCTTCGATGAACACTTCGTTGATGTTGGTCGAGGCGGGGTTGAATTCCAGTGAGGCATCGGTCTCGGTGAAATCGACCGGCGCTTCGGGAGTTGGCGCGGGCTCCTCGGCTGGTTCCGGGGCCTTCAGCGCGGCGCGATTCTGCGTGTCCGCGATCGCATTGGCCTCGTTCTGGCGCGCCGGGTCATCCGCCAGTGCCGCGAGGGCATTGAACACGTTGTGGCAACGTCCGCAGCGGACATAGCCCTGCGCCGCGCGCAGATCGGTCGCGGTGACGGTGAGTCGCAGATTGCATTTGGAGCAGACGGTGAACATTACTTTCGGCGCACGGCTTGCAATGCGACCCAACCTTCGCGCACTGCAATTGGACTGGTATGAAACCATGCGTCATAGGCCGCTGTCACCTCCGCCGCCTGGTGCTCCATGAGCCCGGACAGAACCACCTGGCCACCCGGTCGGACCAGTCCCGCGAAACGTTCGGCCAGCTCGCACAATGGGCCCGACAGGATGTTCGCCAGCAGCACATCCACCTCAGCCGGCAGGCTCGTGGCGTTCTCACACAGCACCGTTGCTTTCGCAACACCATTGGCCTGGGCGTTTTCTGCGGTGGCCCACAGCGCCTGCGGATCGATGTCATGACACCAGGCCCGCGCGGCTCCAAGCTTCAGGGCGGCTATCGCCAGAATGCCCGAGCCGCAACCGAAATCGATGACCCGGGCGCCGCTGAGTGCCTGGCGATCGAGCCAGGCCAGGCACATCGCGGTGGTCGCATGGGTGCCGGTGCCGAAGGCCAGACCGGGGTCCAGTAGCACCACCACTGCGTCGGCATCGGCGACCAGCTCGTGGCGTGGACACACCCACAACCGCGCGCCGAAGCGCATGGCGTGAAAGTCCTTGAGCCATTCGCGTTCCCAGACGCGATCGGCTACCTCGCGCGGCCGGATGGCGGCGGCAGCGGCGCCGATCTGCTGCGCCAATGCCGCGACCAGCCGATCCGAGTCGGTGTCGGCCGGGAACAGTGCCTGCATGCGCGTGGCGGGCCACAGGCGCACCTCTCCCGGTGCCGGCTCGAGCACCGCATCATCGCGACTGTCCGTCAGGGTGACCGACAGCGCGCCGAGTTCGAACGCCGCGTCTTCGGCCTCCTCGGCGATCAGTCCCTGCAGGTCCAGGGTGAGTTCCAGGAACGGCATGGCGCGCTCAACGCACCCCGAGGCGCCTCTCCAGATAGTGGATGTCCTGGCCGCCAGCGCCGAAGGCCTGATGACTGAAGATCTCCTGGTGCAGGGCGATATTGGTCTTGATGCCTTCGATTACCATTTCACCCAGCGCGTTTTTCATGCGCGCGATGGCCGCTTCGCGCGTCTCCGCATGCGTGATGACCTTGCCGATCAGCGAGTCGTAATTGGGCGGGACGTTGTAGCCGGAGTAGACATGGCTGTCGATGCGCACGCCGGGGCCACCGGGCGGGTGCCACAGCCGTATCGGGCCCGGTGACGGCATGAAGGTCTTGGCATCCTCGGCATTGATGCGGCACTCGATGGCGTGCCCGCGGATCTGCACGTCGCCTTGGGTGTAGGGCAGCTTCTCACCGGCCGCGATCAGTAGTTGCGCCTTCACCAAATCGATTCCCGTGATCAGCTCGGTGACCGGGTGTTCGACCTGGATGCGGGTGTTCATTTCGATGAAATAGAACTCGCCGTCCTGGTAGAGGAACTCCAGGGTGCCGGCGCTGCGGTAGCCGACCGAGCGCACCGCATCGATGCAGCGCTCGCCCATGATCTTGCGCTGGCGCGCGGTGATGCCGGGCGCAGGGGCTTCCTCGATGACCTTCTGGTGGCGGCGCTGCATGGAGCAGTCGCGCTCGCCGAGATGGATGACGTTGCCCTGGCCGTCGGCCAGCACCTGGAACTCGATATGCCGCGGCCGCTCCAGGAACTTCTCCATGTAGACCTGGTCGTTGCTGAACGCCGCCAGGGCCTCGGCCTTAGTGATATTGATGGCATTGAGCAGCGACGCTTCGGTATGCACCACGCGCATGCCGCGGCCGCCGCCGCCGCCCGAGGCCTTGATGATCACGGGGTAGCCGATATCGCGCGCGATGCGCAGGTTCTCATCCGCCTCCGGTCCCAGCGGGCCGTCGGAGCCTGGGACGCAGGGCACGCCGTAGCCCTTCATGATGCGGATCGCCGACACCTTATCGCCCATCATGCGGATGGTCTCGGCCTTCGGGCCTACGAAAATGAAGCCGCTGTTCTCCACGCGTTCGGCGAAATCCGCATTCTCGGAGAGGAAGCCGTAGCCGGGATGAATGGCGCCGGCGTCGGTGACCTCCGCCGCGCTGATGATCGCGGGCATATTCAGATAGCTCAGCTGCGAGGCCGGCGGTCCGATGCACACGCTCTCATCCGCGAGCAGGACGTGCTTGAGGCTGTAGTCCGCCGTGGAATGCACCGCGACGGTCTTGATGCCCAGCTCCTTGCAGGCGCGCAGGATGCGCAGCGCAATTTCGCCGCGGTTGGCGATGACGAGTTTTTCGAGCATGGGCTATTCGATGACGAACAACGGCTGGCCGAACTCGACCGGATCGCCGTTCTGCGCCATCACCGAGGTGACGCGGCCGGCCTTGTCGGCTTCGATCTGATTCATCATCTTCATCGCCTCGATGATGCACAGCACCTGCCCGACCTTGACCTCATCGCCGATATCGACGAAGGCCTTCGCACCAGGCGTCGCGGCGGCGTAGAAGGTGCCCACCATGGGGGCCGTCACCACGTGTTCATTGGCGCGCGGCTTGGCGGGGGCGGTCTCGACCGGCGCGGCAGCGGCCGGCGCGGCACTCGCCGCCGGCGCAGCCACCATCATCGGGGCCGGCGCGTGGGTCGCATAGGCGCCGGTCGGCATGCGACTGATGCGTACCGCTTCCTCGCCTTCCTTGATCTCGATTTCCGCGATTCCGGATTCCTCCAGAAGCTCGATCAGCTTTTTGACCTTGCGAATATCCATGCTGAGAGTTCCCCTGAAAGTCTTGTGTTCTGCAATTGCCCGCGAGTTACGGGCGGGCTGCCGGCGTGCTTGCCAGAAGTCTTGCCACCGCCCGCACGGCGAGCTCGTACCCGTAAGCGCCGAGCCCAACGATGGATCCGACCGCGATGTCCGAGAAGTACGACTGACGGCGGAAGGCTTCACGGGCGTGCACATTGCTCAGGTGCACCTCCAGGAAGGGAAGTCGCACCGCCGCAATCGCATCACGCAGTGCAACACTGGTGTGGGTGAAGGCCCCGGGATTGAGGATGAGAAAGTCCGACTCCCGGCCGGCCTGGTGAATCCGCCCGATCAGTTCGTGCTCGGCGTTGCTTTGGAAGGCCGTGAGTTCGTGGCCGCACTCCCGGGCCACTGCGGTCGCCCGGGCTTCGATGTCGGCGAGGGTGTCGGCACCATAGATTTCCGGCTCCCGGGTACCCAGGAGGTTGAGGTTCGGGCCATTCACCAGGAGTATTCGCGCCATAGGGCAGTCGGACCTTGGTCCACTCAAACAAAGCGCGGCGAATTTACCCTAAGTTGCAGGCGTTTGGGTACCTTTAGGGGCAAAATTGCGTCAGATCACGACTTTGCGCCAGCGGCTTCAGAGTGCGCCACGGCCTGCTGGGCGTGCACCAGGGCGAGGTTTCGCAGCTCTGTGGAGACCGCACTGCGGGCATCGCTTAGGCCCAGCTTGCCGGCGTCGACCGCGCTGAGTTTGGCGAGGATCATCCGCGCCTCGTCGGCATGCAGTTCGCCGACCTTGACGGCCACGATGTCGCCCCGTGAGTCGGCAAACACCGTGAACGGCAGCACCACCTGCATGCCGAAGGCATTCACGGCCGCATAGCCGTCCTTCTCACCCATGAGCAGCGGGTAGGTGATGCCCCGGGATCGGGCGTAGGGCAGCACGTCCTTCTGGAAATCCATGGCCACACCCACGATCTGTACCGCCGTGCCGCGTTCCTGGTGCAGGGCCTGCAGCAGTGGGATTTCGCGGCGGCAGGGCTCACACCAGGTCGCCCAGAAATTCAGCACCAGCGGGTGGCCGAGGTACTGCGCCAGCGGATGCATGGTGCCCGCGCTATCCGGCAGCGAGACGGTCAGTGGCAGGGTCTGGGGCGTACGGGTGCCGGTCGTCTGCGTCGGGGCGTCCGGGACCGTCAGCGGCGCCGAGGTTGGCGCAGACGGGGCGCTGACGGCGGAGTTTGCCGGTGGCGGCGGCAGCTGATGGCTTCCGTTGAACACCAGGTGATAGAGCAGAAACCCGGCGGGCCCGGCGCCTGCCACCAGAACTATGCCGAGGACGGCGCGTCCGACCGGCGTCATGAGGCGCCTGGCGCGGTCCGCACGGCCGCCGCGGCCGTGGCGCTGCTGATGGCCCTGTGGCTGAGCGCGGCAAATTCCGGCGCCTTCATGAAGCCCACCACGCGATAGGGTGCCCGCTCATGGCCGTCGGCCCCGTAAAACGCGATGGTCGGGGGTCCGATGATGTCGAATCGCTTCATCAAGGCCTGATCCTGCAAATCGTTGGCGGTGACATTGGCGCGCAGCAGCACCACATTTCTGAGTGTCGCCTGAACCGCCGGATCCGTGAAGGTGTATTTCTCCATTTCCTTGCAGGACACGCACCAGTCCGCGTAGAAATCCACCATCACCGCATGACCCCCGGCCTGCGCCTGGGCCACCTCGCGATCCAGGTCTTTGGTGGACTTGATGGTGCGGAAGGCCAGCTCTTCATGGTGGCCGGCCAGCGCCGGGAGCGGCGCCAGGGGGTCGGTCCCGCCCGTTGCGGCGCCGACAATCAGCACCAGCGTGTAGAGGCCGGCGACGACCGCTGCGCCGCGTACCAGGAAAGGCAGGTGACGGATACCGCGCGCGCCGCGCCACAACAGCCACGCGGCCACCGCCGCCGGCACTGCCCACAGCAACAGTACGCCATACGAGGGGGTCACGCGGGTCAGCATCCAGGCGGCGACCCCCAGCATCATCACACCGAACAGCTGCTTGATCGTGTCCATCCAGGGGCCGGCCTTGGGCAGGAGTTTCCCGGCCGAGGCCCCGACCACCAGCAGTGGCGCGCCCATTCCCAAGCTCATGGCGAACAAGGCTGCGGCGCCGCGGGCCATGTTGCCGCTCTGACCGATGACGGCGAGGGTCGCCACCAGCGGCGGTGCGACGCAGGTCGTGACGATCAGCGCCGATAGGGCGCCCATTACGGCCACGCCGCCGAAGCTGCCGGCGGTCTGGCGGTTGCTGGCCGCGCTCAGGCGGGTCTGGATGGCCGCGGGCATCTGGATGGTGAAGAGGCCCATCATCGATAGCGCCAGGATCACGAACAGTCCGGCGAACAGCACGATGATCCAGGTCTGCTGGAACAGCGCCTGAACGTGGCTGCCGGCGGCCGCCACGGCGATGCCCGCCAGGGTGTAGGTGCAGGCCATGCCCAGCACGTAGGTGAGGGAGAGCATGAAGGCGCGGGTCGTGGTGACGTTGGCGCCATGGCCGGCGATGATGCCGGAGAGAATCGGCACCATCGGCAGTACGCACGGAGTGAAGGCGAGCAACAACCCCAGCCCAAAGAAGGTGGCCAGGACCAGCAGCAGGTTGCCAGCGCGAATCAGCGCCGCCAGTCGATCCTGTTCTGAAATGAATCCGGCAGCGGGCGCGCCGGCGCTGGGCGCGGGTCCAACC
>DASZCK010000239.1:0-3261 GCA_035943195.1 Steroidobacteraceae bacterium | reverse complement strand
CCCCCACGCCCAGGTAATCGCCGAAGGTCCAGTAGTTGAGATTGTGGCGGCATTGCCTTCCGCCATGCGCATACGCCGACACCTCATAGTGCGCAAGACCCGCGCCGGCGAGCTCCTCGGCGCACGCCGCCAACATCCACTCGATGCTGTCCTCATCCGGCAGCGGCGGCGGTTGCGCGCCGAACACCGTGCCGGGCTCCATCGTCAGGTGATAGTGCGAAATGTGGGCCGGCCCCAGCGCCAGCGCCTGGCGCAGATCGGAACGGGCGCCGTCCAGGGTCTGCTGCGGCAGCCCATACATGAGGTCCAGATTGAAGTTTTCGATGCCCGCGGCGTGCAGCTCCTCGGCGCCGCGCGCGGTGTCGTCGGCCGAGTGGATGCGGCCCAGTACCTCAAGCTGCTGCGCGCCAAAACTCTGGGCGCCCAGGGACACTCGGTTCACGCCGACAGCTGCATAGTCGGCGAAGCGTCCCCGCTCGATGGTGCCGGGATTGGCTTCCAGCGTGATCTCGATGCCCGGCGCAAAACCGAACAGTGCGCGTGCCTCCTCCAGCACCTGCCCGATGGCCGCCGGCGAAAAGAGGCTGGGTGTGCCGCCCCCCATGAAGATGCTGATGAGCCTGCGGCCCGCGACCTGCGCCAGGGCGGCCTGTTCGCGCAGATCGCGTGACAGCGCCTGCAGATACGCAGCTTCCGGAAGGTCGCCGTTGAGCGTGTAGGAGTTGAAGTCGCAGTACGGACACTTGCGCACGCACCAGGGGAAGTGCACGTACAGGGACAAGGGCGGCGTGTCGAGACTCACGGCAGCGCGGCCAGCAGCGCACGCAGGGCCTGCGCACGGTGACTGATGGCATTCTTCTGCGCCGCCGGCAGTTGCGCGGCCGAGAGCGACAGCCCCTGCGGCAGGAACACCGGGTCGTAACCGAAGCCGCCCGTGCCGCGCGGCGCATCGAGCACCCGGCCTTCCCACACGCCCGTTGCAACCAGCGGCTGCGGATCCTCAGGCTGGCGCACGAAGACCAGCACGCAGTGATAGCGCGCGCTGCGCAGCGCCTCCGGTACCCCGGTCAGTTCGCGCAGCAGCAGGCCGAGATTGTCGGCGTCGCTGGCATGCTCGCCGGCATAGCGGGCCGAGCGCACGCCGGGACGGCCCTCCAGGGCATCCACCTCGATGCCGGAATCATCCGCCAGCGCGGGCAGTCCCGAGGCGGCCGCGTGTCGTGCCTTGAGCAGCGCGTTCTCGAGAAAGGTGTTGCCGGTTTCCTCCGGCGGGACGATGCCGAAGGCGCTCTGCGGGATCACTTCGATGTCACGGGCGGCCAGCAGCGCCGCGAACTCCCGGACCTTGCCGGCATTGCCGCTGGCGAGCACGGCCTTCATGGCTCAACCCGCGGCCGCGAGCGCCTGTGCCTGCAGCGCGAAGATCTTCGCAAGGCCGGCGGTGGCAAGGTCCAACAGTGCATCGAGCTCATGCCGGCGAAAGGCGTGGCCCTCGGCCGTGCCCTGCACTTCCACGAAGGCCCCGCCGCTGTTCATGACCACGTTCATGTCGGTCTCGGCCTGCGAGTCCTCCGCATAGTCGAGATCCAGCACGGGGGCGCCGGCGAAGACTCCCACCGAAATCGCCGCTATCTGGCCGTGCAGCGGATTGCGCTCCAGGACACCGCGGCCCTGCAGCGCCGCGCAGGCCTGGGCGAGGGCGACATAGCCGCCGGTGATCGCCGCCGTGCGCGTACCGCCGTCGGCCTGAATGACATCGCAGTCCAGCGTAACCGTGCGCTCGCCGAGCGCCTTCAAGTCCACGATGGCGCGCAGCGAGCGGCCGATGAGGCGCTGGATCTCCTGGGTGCGGCCGCTTTGCTTGCCGCGTGCCGCCTCGCGCGCCTGGCGGGTATGGGTGGAGCGCGGCAGCATGCCGTACTCGGCCGTCACCCAGCCCTGGCCCTTGCCGCGCAGAAAGGGCGGAATGGTCTCTTCGACGCTCGCCGTGCACAGCACATGGGTGTCACCGAAGCGCACCAGCACCGAGCCCTCGGCATGGCGGGTAAAGCCGCTCTCGAAGCTGATGGGTCGCAGCTCATCGGCCGCGCGCCCGCTGGGTCGTGCGCTCACTGGCTGCGCCAGCGCAGCACGGCGCCCGAGGTATTGTCGCTGTTGGGTCCCGCGGCCTGCACGGCGGTTCGGCACAGCGCGGCGAGCTGATCGCGCGAGGGGATGTCGGCCATGGTCAGCGCAGTGGCGATTTCGCTGTCGCGCAGGCACCCCCAGACCCCGTCGGTGCAGACGAACAGGACATCGTCGCGCTGCAGGACGCGTCGCTGCCCGAGGGTCATGTCCGGCAGCACCGGATCGCCTCCCAGACAGCACTCCACGTAGTTGCGCATGGGATGATTGTGCGCCTGATCCGGGGTGATCAGTCCCTCGCGCAGCAGCAGCTCCACATGGCTGTGGTCGCGGGTTCTTGCGGCCACGGCGCCGTGGCGCAGCAGATAAATCCGGCTATCGCCCACGTGGGCCCAGTAGGCCGACCCCTGCTGCACCAGGCACACCGCACAGGTCGCCCGGGGCCGATGCTCGAGCGGCAGGTGCAGCCCGATGCGCACCACTTCCTCATGGGCACGACCGAGGGTCAGGTGCAGAAAGCCCAAGGGATCGAAGAGCGGTTGGGGGGTGTGCCAGAAGGCCTCCAGCAGGATCTTGAGGGTGACTTCGGCGGCCCGCGCACCTTCAGCGTGGCCACCCATGCCATCGACCACGACCAACAATGCGGAATGCTCGGCGACGGCTACCGCCACCCGGTCCTGGTTCTCCTCCCGGCCGCCGAGAAGGCTCAAATCCGCGTATTCAACCTGCAAGGAATGTTCTGTCTGTCTGGTACACTGCGGCGAATCTTATATCACGCGGATCGCCGGGGGCATCAGACGCGGTCGCGCGGCTCCTGTAAGACGACAACCTGCTTAAGTCTCATCCGGGGTCCACCATGATTGCGAGCATGACCGGCTTCGCGCGTCGCGAAACGTCCGGGCCCTGGGGTTCACTCATCTGCGAACTGCGCAGCGTCAACCACCGGTTCCTCGAATCCAGCCTGCGGTTGCCCGAGGAACTGCGCAGCCTGGACCCTGAGATCCGCCAGCAGTTCGGGCGCGGCCTGAAACGCGGCAAGGTCGATTGCACCTTCACCTATCGGCGCACCGACACCGCGGCCCGCGCGCTGGACCTGGACGGCGCCGCGCTGGATGAGCTCATGGCACGGGTCCGGGA
>DASZCK010000238.1:0-10241 GCA_035943195.1 Steroidobacteraceae bacterium | reverse complement strand
CGGCGCCAGTAACGATTGAGGCCATCGAGGATGGTGCGGGGTGAGCCGCCGCCGAGCGCTTCCCGGACGCCCTCGAGGGTGGGCCGGGTGCCGGTCTTGAGGATGTCCGTGGCAGCCCGTTCGATCTCCGCATAGGTCAGGACCGCACGTTTCTGGCGGGTGGTGCCGTAGGAAACCGGGTCCGACATGCACGAATAATATCACAAGATAGTGATAGTAAAGGAACCAGTAGGAGTCATGATAATAGAAGTTATCGGCACTAATGGGATTCTGGTACGCTCGCAGATGTCGGGTCCAAAAGTGGGTGTCCCAGCCCAAAAGTCCTTGTCCGGCCGAGTCGCCAGCATCAGGAGCCCTGCGTGAATGCAGTCGTCCCTTCAGCACAGATCGCGGCCGACCAACCACTAAATGCCCCGGTCATGGCGGCGCTCGGGGCCTTGCAGGCGTGGGACGGTATGGCCAAGCGGGCCTACTCGGCCAACACGCGCCGGGCGCAAAAAGCCGATGCGGTGATCTTCCAGGCGTTCTGCGAGCGAGTCGGGGCGCCGTTCTTCCCGGCGGCACCGCAGAACATCCGTTCGTTCATTGAGGACTGCGTCCTACAAGGCAAAAAGCCGGCAACCGTGCGGCGATACGTCGCCACGATTGCTCGGCTGCACGTGGGCGCAGGGCTTGCCAGCCCGTGCGCCAGCGAACCGGTGCAACTGGCGCTGCGGGAAATGGCGCTGAACACCACGGCCCGGCAGCGGCAGGCCTGGGCCCTGGGATGGAAGGAGATCAAGGAATTCATCGATAGCGCGGGGCAGGGCTTGCGGGCCGAGCGTGAAAGAGCGCTGCTGTGCGTGGCCTATGACACGATGGCGCGGCGCGCGGAGCTTGTGGCCTTGGATGTCGCCGATATCCGGTTCATGCCCGATGGGTCTGGCACCGTGCTGATCCGCCGCTCCAAGACCGATCAGGAAGGTCAGGGTGCGATGGGCTATTTGTCCCGGGACACCGTGCGGTGGCTGTGCATTTGGCTAACGAACGCGAAGATCACGCAGGGCGCTGTTTTCCGTCGCTTGGTGGGACAACACCGCGTCGGAGAACGCCTGCACGCCGACATCATCTCGGACATCTATAAGCGGGTGGCGCGCTGGGTGGGCCTGCCCGCCAAGCTGGTCGCGCAGGTGAGTGGGCACTCGATCCGGATCGGCGCCACGCAGGACCTGCTGGCGCTCAATATCGATCTGGGCTCCGTGATGCAGGCCGGGCGCTGGAAGTCGACTGCCATGCCAATGCGCTATGGGGAACAGGTCCTGGCCGCGCGCGGCGGAATGGCCCGCGCAGCCCAGGCGCAGGGTCGCGACGCGCTCCCGACGACGCCGGCAGTCTCCTAGGGCGCCGGATGCTGCATGCGCCATCACTCACCTATAATCGAAGGACCACGCCAGAGCCTGACTGGAAGGGCATCCCCGCCCGAGGGCACAAGGACGACTCGTGAGCAATGTGACGCGCTTGCCGCCATTTCCGAAAACGGTCCATGTGGAGGCGGACATCCCCATCAGTCAACGCGATGAATTCGAACAGGCCATGATCGGGATCATTGCGGGGGAGCGGCCGCGGATGGATGCGCTTGATCGGGATGTCACCGAGATCACCCGCCGGGCGATGGCAGCCCTTGAGAGGATCGAGAAGGCGATCAACGATCATCCGACCACCGGCCAAGCGCGCTACTTGGTGCGGTTTCTCGCCGGCGTCTACAACGGCGCCGATTATCCGTTCGACCTCACTGACTTACGGGCGCTCGATACCGAGCTCGCGAGCGCCTGCCTCGATTATCTCAACTACGACCGCTTGGGGCTCAAGGAGGTGCACCGTCACCTCGCACAGGGGGAGCGCGATCTGCAGCGCTGGCTCCAGCAGTACCACGTCGAGCCGGTCAACGCGCGGACTCGATAGTGCGCACCAACCGCATTTGGCGCTCGTGGAGCCCTTGAGCGTGGGCGACACCTGGATCGTCGATCTGCGCCAGTATCTGACGCACTCGGGCGCAGTGGCCGAGGATTTGCCCAGCCGCGCGCGCATTCTGGCGCAGTTCTGGACCCAAATCGTCTCCCAGGCCACCTTGTACGATGAGCCCACGACCCTGCAGTGTCGTCGCCGGCCCGGGCGGCGTGCCTGTGGGGGACTGCTCTACATCACTTTCGATGAAACCTTGGAAGTGGTGCTGTGGCACTGCCCGAAGTGCCAGGACAACGGGGCAATTCGCGGCTGGCAGGGGACATTCTGGGACCATGGCGATCTGCCCGATGACTTCTCCTCCGGCAAGCGCGTCGAAGGAGTCGCGGGATGAAGTACGACCCCAATCAATCGCCCGATCCCGAGATCTGGCTCGAAGCGGACGAATCCGAACGCCTGATCCTCATCGAACACTTCCATCAGCGTCAGGGCGGCGCCGAAGCGGCGGCCAAAATGCACTCGATGGTGCACCTGGTGGTCGAGAATCAGCTGGCGCTGCCCAATCACCGCGCCGTGCAGGCGGCGCTCGAGCGCCTTCAGGTACAGGGGCTGGATCGTCACGAGGCGATTCACGCCATTGGATCGGTCCTGGCAGAGCATCTTTTCGTGGCCCTTCGTGGCGCGCCGCTCGAGGCGAACCCCAATGCCGCTTACGACGCGGCGCTCGACGAACTCTCTGCCGCGGGCTGGCGAGCCCAGGCACACGATGCGCGCGCGAGGCCCGAGGGCCACGCATCTGCGGATTCGGCGGCGGCCGCCCCGCACCCCTTAGCGCTCTCGGAGGCGGAATTGGACCAGTTGGCCGACTTCTTAAGTGGCCTCAAACATCCCGATGCCTTTGATCTGGAGGGACTCGACGGGTTCTTTTGCGCGCTCGTTGTCGGCCCGAGGACGGTGGTGCCCAGTGAATACCTACCGGTCATCCTGGGCGGAACTGTGAGCGAAGCGCCGGCGTTCGCGAGTCCTGAGCAAGCCCAAGTGATTCTGCCCCTGATCTTCAAGCACTGGAACGCCATCATCGCGCAGCTCCAGGACGAGGGTCTGTACGAGCCAGTGATCGATGAACCCGATGAGCGGGGAGTTTCGGGTCGGCGCTGGGCGCGCGGGTTCATGCGCGGGGTTGCACTCAGCGGCGAGTCCGGCTGGGCAGAATTATTTTCCAGCGACGAGGAGGGCGCGCTCCTCACGATTCCGATTGTGGCCGGCGAGATCGATAAGGACTGGCCCCGTGAACCGCTCACCCAGGAGAAGGGTGAGGAAAACGTCATTCACATGGCTGCGGGACTTGCGCGCAGTTACCGCTACTTCAGCGAACGCCGCCGTGCCGCTGCCGCCTTTGCCCCGGAATCCTCCACTGTCCGCCGGGCATCCCCGAAGGTCGGGCGCAATGACCCGTGTCCCTGTGGTAGCGGCAAGAAGTTCAAACACTGTTGCGCGTCATCGAACCCGGGCAACATGACTCATTGAAGCTCCGACGCCTCTGCGCATACAGAACCGCGGTATTGGAGGAAACGAGTTTTCGGACAGCACACTTGGTCTCAACGGGCGTTATTGGCGGCCGAACAGCCGCCGCACAAGTGTCGGTGCGATTTCAACATACGCTTGTCCCGCAATCGGTGCGGGCAGCATGAAACCGCCACGCGGCAGGTGCTTTTGCAGGTCATTGGACCCGAGGCGGTCGTGGAAGAACAACTTGAGCGAGTCGCGTTTCGCATTGAAGAATAGGAACGCGTCGCCGATCTTGGGTTCTACCCCGATGTCCCGCATGCAAAGTTCCGTGAGTTTCTTTTCACCCCAGCGCATGTTGACGGGCGTTTGGAGGAGGTAAGCCTTGCGGAAGGTCGGCAATTCGAACATGCGTCCAGATCCTCAGAGAGCGCCCCAGGCCTTATTTTATTGACTTCCTGAGTGAGCGTCACTTCGATTGGGCGAATAATTCTGCCCAGCGGACTCGCTCCGCTCGGTTCCACCGTTGCGTGATACCGGTCATATTCTCTCCAGTCCCTGCGGGCCATCCCGCGCGCCTGGTGCCCGATACAATATGCGGCGCGTAGCTGCCAATCCATTTCGAGCCGAGAAAGCAGTGCCACAGCGCGCTTGCGACATAGGCGGCCATGACCCGAACCTCGATCCCGGCCAATGGATGCCGCACTTGCGGCCACCACACGGTCTTACCAACTCCGTCTCGCCATACAAAAGGCAGCGGTCGGCAGAAACCAAAAAGTTCGCGGTGCAGGCACTGGGCTTGTTCTGACCCGGCAATCATAATCAGGTCCCGACCGACCAGGCTGTGGAGCATCGTCGGGTCGAGCCAAGGTTGAAGGACATAGGGCAGCTCAACGCCTGCGCCAGAATCTCCTCTGAGGTGAAAGAGCGCAACTGGGCGGACGATCGGGTTGTCTGCCGTTGGGCGGTCAGTCTTACTCGCCGGCCACGTTCCGCCGGGGAAGTGAGTGAGTTCGCCCCTGCGCCCGTATTCGAAGCGGCTGAATCGGCCGAGCAGGCAACCGTGAATCGGACAAGTCAGTGCCCAGGCGTCGAGCCACGATCTACGAAAGTGAAGCGCGCAGCGGACCAAGTCCTCCTGCAAGCACTTCGGGCAGTAGCTATCCCGAAAGACCGGAGGCAGCGTGGCAGGCCCGGGGTGCACCAGGAGGCACTCAAGCTCGGACAGCGATAGCGCCGAATGTCCCGCCAGCGCGTCCAGCAGTTGTGGCGGCGGAGCGGTGTCCCAATCCACGCGGGTGGCAATGTGGGGCTGGCTGTTCAGGGCCAGCACAGCGTTGGCAAATCCGCGCACCGTGGTGTGGTGCGCCTCAGCGCAGCGATGCAACCAGGAGCCGAAGGTCTCGTCCCCAAACGGGCTGGGAATCAGGGCGAGGCGCTTCGCAACGCCCATTGGCGCTCAGCGCATGCCACGGGCGCCGATGGACCGATCGCGAGGTCGCGACCACTCGGGTGGCTCAAAGCTCTCCCGCCAAGCCGATAGCAGCGGCAGCGTCACCCGTTCAATCCCAGTTCGGATTGCCTCGATCGCCGCGCGCTCGATCACCTGCTTGATGCCCTGGGTAATACCGGCAATGTGCTCTTGGAGGCCGGATTCGCGCAAGATCGCCTCCTGCATGCGGGCCGTGCCCAGGCCTGAAGGCCGACGCAGTGGCAGAGATTGTTCAAAGGAACTCAAGAACTGCTCGAAGGACGGCCCGGCGCTCCAGCGGGGGATGCGCAGGATCGTGAAGCGGCTTTCCAGTTGTGATTCCTCCCGGATCGTTTGCTCGAATCCCGGGATTCCCGTGCATACCACGCTCACCCGATTGGCAGTGGAGACCCACTTGATCCAGTCCCACTGCAGGTTGAGCGCTCGGCCGTGCAGGTTCGTCATGTGCAGGGTTTCATCGAATACGACCAGCCGCGTCCCCAGTTCCCGCAGCGAGCGGGCAATCAGATCATCGCCATCGACGCGGGGTCGATACAACGACATCGTCGCGGGAACCCCCAAGGCAGTGAGCAGGGCGCGTTGGGATACCCGAAGCTCAGGCAACGGGTCCATCGTGCAGACAACGACCTTGCGCGTCGTGGGATCGGCCGCATTCCTGTATCGGCGCTCGAGCTCCTCCATCAGGGTGGATTTTCCGCAACCTGAATCACCGACCAGCGCCAGGCAGGGCGGCCGGATACTCACCGGGCGGTTCACGAATCCATCGAGCAATTCGAGGATACTCAGCACGGCACTGTAGGGAACGAACCGGTCTTGTTGGCTGTACCGGATGCGCTCTTCATCCGTGCCGTCGATGAGCGCCCTGGCGCCTGCAGCCAGGTGTGCATATTTCCGCGGCATACCTACTCCTTGACCCTGCACGGCGGCACCGTATCCAAGGGCGCGAACTTCAGGATCCGCTCGGTCCCGACCGAGAGGAGGCGGCTGCGTTTCCATTCGGATTCCCGAGCTACGCGGCGGGCCTCGTGCCATCGGCCCTTCTGGTGGGAGCGCTGTTCGATCAGGTCCCGGTTTGCGCGCAGTTCCTGAGCGATGGTCTCCGGATCTCGCGGCCGACCTGCCTCCCGGCGCCGCGCATGCACTTCCTGCCATTCCCATAGCGAAAACGCTGGCATCGGGGTGCCACGCAGCGGCACTTTGATGTGCTCATCTGCGGTCTCGACGAATACCTGGGACAGGTCGCGCGGGTCGTAGCGCACCATGATCCGGCGACCGGGTCGAATCAGCGGGTAGAGACCTTCAGACTGATAGTGCAGCGAGAAAAGCTCCACCCCCTCACGCGTAATCACCCGCCATTCGCCGGGCAGGAACGTGAGGCGAAAAGCATCCGCGCACTCTGGAATCGGCGGCAAGGCCGGTGTGCCATTGATGACCCAGCCGCGCTCCCAGGCCATCAGCGGCGGCATGCCTAATCCCTCATGCCGCTGCTTGTGGTAGATACTGACCTGTCGGGCGAGATACAGCGTGAACTCGCCCATCGTGAAGCAGGCGGTCTTGGCCGGGTGGCGCGGTGCCTCGCCCAGCAGTTTGCTGTAGCTGGTGCCGGGCAGCAGTCGCGCCTTCGTCATCAGCGTGCCGATGGCCCGCTCGATGATGCCGCCGGCGGCGGGGTCTCCCAGCGGCCGCAAACCAAGCGTCACATTCCAGACCTGCGCCGCGCGCTTGAGGGCGATCGAGGTGAATTCCTTGGCGTTGTCGGTGTAGAGCGTGCTCGGCAATCCGAAGCCGGGAAAACAAGCATCGGGTATGCCCAGCTCGGCGAGCCACTCGGCCTTTGGGAACACGCCATGGTGCAGGCATAGACCCACGGACAGGCGGCTGGGCTTCTCAAGGCTCACCAGCAGGCCCAGGATCACCCGCGTCTTGCGGTCGATCATGATGCTCAAGACGGGCCGGCCGATCGGGTACCCGTACTGGCTATCCAGGATGTGCACGTCGCACACAGTGTGATCCATCTCAACGACGTCCAGGGGCCCTGCAGAGAGGGGAGATCCGTGAACTGGCGCCTCGCGGTAGGCCAGTTTCCCGCCAATCGGCGCCGGAAGGTTCTGCGGGCATCGCCGGGCTTGGCGCAGGCGCGCATGAACGGTGTTGCGCCCCGGCGGCTTGTGCTTGAGCGCTTGGGCGGCGCTGCGTAGGAGCGGATAAAGATCATCAGCGGCAATGTCGGGGCTGACCTTCAGCGCTCGACGAATCTCCTCCCCGACCAGCTGCTCCACCTCCGGGTGCAGGTAAGTCGATCCCGGCAACGGGCCGCGGCGTTGCGGCAGAAAGGCCGCCGGGCTGGCGAGATCCTGGAATCGGCGGATCTTGCGCCGCAACTGACGGTCGCTCAACCGCAGCGCCCGGGCCACGGGAGCGCGCGCGACCTGTCCCATCATGCCCGTCTCCACGAGTGCCGAAATCAGTCGGTGCTCCTCCAACGCCCGAAGCCAGATACGATCCGGATGCTCCGGCACTGGGACCGTCCGCGGGGCAGCGTCAGTGCCTGGTATCCACGGGCTCAACGCGGAGACCGCGGCCGTCTCGGTCTTGTCGTCGGCGGCGTGCCGGACCAGGAGGCGATCCGAGGTGAGTTGAGCGACGAGAGTGACCCGGTGTGACCCGAGTCGCCAGGCGGACCCCGGCTCATAGGTGACGATCCTGGCGGGGCGCCGCACCATCACGGCCGTGGTCGCCCCAGTGTCGGGCCGTGGCGGTACCGGCTTGCGCTTCATCGGCGTCTCCCATGTCGGCCGGGCTCGAAGGCGGCCGCGGCTGGGGCATCACCAATAGTTCCGGAATGACATTCAGGACAACGGATTTTTTATTGCCCGTCTCAAGGTTGTTGTCCTGTCATCCCAAAGTTCATGTCCAATCCCCGATCCATCCAAAAGTTCGTGTCCAAGTCCCGCAGACGGCACCTGACCCCCTATATTTTGGGCGAACGGTGCCCAACCGGGTGGCGGCCGAATCTGCGAGAAAGTGATTTTGGAACAATGAGTTACGTCAATGCAATGGCCATGTCGGACATCAACTTTCGGATGCGACACACCGATATGAGCAAAAGACCGGGGAAATCCGCTTTCAACGGGATCCGGACCGAAGAGGCCGGATCTGGCGCCGCGGCCGTTATCGAGACGAGCGACGCTGAGCTAACGGCCGAACAGGCCCGCGCCGCCCGGGCGCTGAACGTCTGGGAGGCCATGGCTCGAGGCGCCTATCCCCCCAACACTGTCCGCGCCTGGCGCGCCGACTGGACCGGCTTCCGGCGGTTCTGTCTGGAGCAGGGCTTGAGTCCACTGCCGGCGTCGCCTCATACAGTTCGCGCGTTCATTCAGCACTGTATGGCGGCAATGAAAAAGCCGGCGACGATCCGGAGATATCTGGCGACGGTTGCCCGGGCGCACCTGGCAGCCGACTTACTCAATCCGTGTGCAAGCGAAGCCGTCCGTCTTGCCTTGAAGGAAATGACAAACAAAGCGCCAACGCGGCAGCGCCAGGCGCGGCCCTTGGGCTGGGCTGAGATAAAGCAATTCCTGGAGACAGCAGGGAAGGGGATACGGGCCGATCGGGAGCGGGCGCTGCTCTGTGTGGCCTACGACACCATGGCGCGCCGCAGCGAGCTGGTGGCGCTGGATCTGGAGGACCTCACGTTTGCCAAGGACGGCTCGGGCACAGCCCTCATCCGACGCTCGAAGACCGACCAGGCGGGGCAGGGCGCTCAGGCGTACCTCGCGCGCGAGACCGTGAAGCACCTCAAGCGCTGGTTAAAGGTTGGGAACATTACCGAGGGAGCGGTGTTTCGCCGGCTGGTGGGCCGTGAGAGTTTCGGTCCGCGGCTCCATGCTGATGTGATCGCGGACATCTTTAAAAGGGTGGGGCGGTGGATCAAGCTACCGGCGGAGGAAGTGGCTCTGCTGAGTGGGCATTCGATCCGGGTTGGGGCAACCCAAGATCTCCTATCACTGAATATTGATTTGGCATCTGTGATGCAGGCGGGTCGATGGAAATCTACACATATGCCAATGAGATACGGAGAGCATGTATTGGCAGCCCGGGGGGGTATGGCGAGAGCTGCAATTGAGCAAGGCAGGGATCGAACACGCCGCACTTAGGTTCCCAACACTGCTAGATCGCAAGGGTTGCCAAACTAGACATGGTACGTCGGACCCGGTACGTAAATGATAAGTGACAAGGAAATCGAGGCGAAGGCCCAAGAGTTTTCCATCACGCCCATAAATGTCGAAAAAGACTACGTGCACAGCTGGCTACTTAAATCTATCTATGCACGACCGGCGCTTGCTGCACGACTTATTCTGAAGGGCGGCCAGGCGATTCGCAAAGGATATCTTCCTCAGACTCGATTCTCTAAGGACCTGGATTTCTCCACTCTCGCACAGCTCGATTGCAACTGGCTGGAAACGGAATTGCGAGAGGTCTGCGCGCAGGTGAGCGCCGCCAGTGGAGTCACATTCTTAGACAAAGTCATCATCAAGGACAAGAATCTTGCAATACCGGGAGTAGATGCGATTGAGGCGCGTCTTTACTTCAAGGGCTTCTATGGAGAAGAGGACCTGAATCTGCGGGCACAACTTGACGTGACGCAATTCGACAAGATGTACCTGCCTGCTCAATCGCGCCGACTGCTCCATGCCTATTCGGACGCGACGGATTGCGTGGCCACTATCCGTACCCAGAAGCTCGAGGAGATATTGGCCTCCAAACTCACCGCCATGCTTCACCGCCGAAAGCCCGCGGACATGTTCGATCTCTTGTACGCGATTCTAATAGCTCGGGAGTATCCCGTTTCCCGCCTCGAGATCATCTCAACTTTCTTACGCAAGTCGATCTTTGAGCCAGAACCGGACCTCGCCAAAAATGAATTGCTGGCCATTCCAATCGCCGCCTTCGAGCGGGACTGGTCGACATTGGTGGTACCGGCAGCCGCACTGTTGGCTTTCTCCTACGCCGTCGGCAACTTTCATGCGCTCATTGAGTCGCTGTTCGCAGCAATCATTCCGGCGGTGCGAATACCTACCGGGTTCGCCAGTCCCTTGGGTCGCCTGGGGTTGGCGCCAGGACGAATCGCCGGCGCCGGAGCCTTCGCTAGAGTTAGCCCTTTGGCACCCGGTCCCCGCAATGTAATCGTGAGCGCCGCGCGCAACGGGCACATGATTGAGATGCAATATGATGGCATTCGAAGAGT
The DNA here is from genome assembly GCA_035943195.1 of Steroidobacteraceae bacterium. Classification (GTDB taxonomy): domain Bacteria; phylum Pseudomonadota; class Gammaproteobacteria; order Steroidobacterales; family Steroidobacteraceae; genus DAIDKA01. Next base: position 54 of record DASZCK010000238.1, on the reverse strand, counting down.
CGTAGAACCCTACAAGCTTGAGTACTATGTGCGCAAGACGGACCACGTTGGCTC
>DASZCK010000237.1:0-7872 GCA_035943195.1 Steroidobacteraceae bacterium | reverse complement strand
GCACCGTTGTCAGTAACAACAGGCGCCGTACGGTCGGTGCCTCCGGCAGTTGCGGCGCCGGAAAATCTGCCATGACGCGTTCGGCCACCAGTGAGGTGAAGGCCAGCGCAAACATCAGTGAGGCGGCGATGTTGGCCGCCGTGGCGTCGGTCGCCACCGCTGTGGTGGGCCAGAGGCTTCGCAGCAGTACATAAATGAGCACGGCGCCGAGCGGCGCGATGGCAGCCTGGCCCAGGCGCGCCGCGCTACCGGGATGATGCAGGATGGAGCGCCAGCCAGCGGGCCCCGTGCCGGCACGGCCGCTCGCGTGCGCCACAGACTCGTGGAAGCGGGCCGTGGTCAGGGCAAGGGTGCCCACGAGCGCGATGAGTGACAACAGCAGCGCCGCGAGCGCGGCGCCCGCCGCACCGCCCGAAATGAGTTCCCGTGCCAGCGCCCGCAGCGGCACCGCAATGCCTTCGGGTAGCAGAGCAATCGGCAGCAGCACGCCGACGGCCAGTGCCGCCGCTGCGTACAAAACGGACAGCCGCCGGATGAGTCGATGGGATCTGGGAAAAACTGGCTCGCCCGGCTGCGCCCGATCGGGCTCGGTGTTATCCATAAGTGTGCGTTATCGTGGGGTCAAACGCGCGGGCAGCGTTGCCGGAGCCTATACTAACGCAAAGATGGGGGACGTGCAGCTTGTGACCCGCTCGGGTTTCTGGAAATGGTCAATCGCGAAACTGGCGCTGGCTGCGGGAGTTGTCGCCGCCATCGGCATCGTGGCGCTCGCCCGTGCCCACCTGCGATCGGACCGCATACAGGAGCGCCTGCTCGCGACGTTACCTAATTCCGTCGCGGCCGATCCGTCGCTCGTGCGCTACGCGACGACGGAGGCGAAGCCGCTGTACGCCCGGCACTGCGCGGCCTGCCATGGCGCCAACATGCATGGAAACACACAAATCGGAGCCCCGGATCTGACGGACGATGTATGGCTCTACGGGGACGGTAGCCTCTATTCCATCGAGCGCACCATCCTGTATGGCGCCCGCGCCGGTGTGAGCAATTCGCATGACGAAGCCGAGATGCCGGCCTTTGGACTGCGCGGCGTGCTGACCGATGCCCAGGTTCGCAGCGTCGTGCAGTATCTGCTGCAGCTGAATGGCCGTCCCTACCAGGTCGAGGCCGCCAACGATGGGCGCGCGTTGTATTTCGGTGTGGCGAACTGCGGCGACTGTCATGGCCCTGACGCTCGCGGCAACGACGACTATGGGGCGCCGGATCTGACACGCAATGTCTGGAACAACGGTGCAGATCCACAATCCCTGTACACCAGCATCTATGCGGGACGCCACCGCATCATGCCGGCCTGGCGCGGCACGCTGAGCCTGGAACAGATCCGCGCACTGGCGACCTACGTGTACGCGGTCTCCCATGCGTCGGGCGGGACCTCGTGATGAATCGCACGTTGTGGTTGCCGGGAGCCGCCATCATTGTCGGCCTGTTGCTCGCGGGCCTCGGACTGTTTCGCGCAGCTCCCTTGCCGCGCGTGGCGGTGCCGGCCGGTTATGTGGCGCTGGTCAACCAGAAGGGCGTGCTGCTCAGCGACTTCATCGCCCAGACGCAGGTCGAAACCTCAAAATCGTTTGCCGAGACGACGCCAGCCGAGCGCAGCAAGGTGCTGCGCGAGATGATCAACGAGGAACTGCTGGTGCAGCGTGCACTGGTGTTGGACCTTCCGGAAACGACCAACGAAGTGCGCGGCAGCATGGTGTCCGCGGTCAACGCACAGGTGGCGGCCCCGGTGCTGGCCTATGTACCCAGCGATGCAGAGCTGCGCGCCTACTATGAGAAATACCGGCCGAACTACACCGGTCCCGGTTCGATGCAGGTGCACGACCTGGTGCTGCATGTCGGCGGGTTCCAGAACGCCGATCAGAGTCCCGCCCAGGCGCTGGCGGATGCCACCGAAGCCGTCTACCAGTTGCGTGCCGGTGCCTCGATTGCCTATGTCATGGAGCATTTCGGCTTCGAGAATTCAGGACGCATGGATGACACCGAACAGCTGGATTTCGCCGCCAAGCTGCATCTGGGTGAGAAGCTGTACAAGCTCGCGGCGCCGATGCGCGATGGCGAAGTGTCCGAACCGATTCCGGATGCCGACGGGGTCCACATCCTGGTCATGGTGCGCCACGAGTTCCCCAAGGTCGTCGACTTCAGTGCCGTGCGCGACCGTGTGTATCTGGATTTCCGCGCCGCCGCGAGCAGCCGTGCCACCCAGGAGAATCTCACTCTGCTACACAGCCAGGCGCAGATCCTGCTCGCACCGGGACTGTCGGAATGAAGTGGCTGGCGTGGCTCGCGCTGTCCTGGCTCGTGCTGGCTGCGGGCTCGGCGCTGGCGGCCGGACGCAGCGTGAGCTACTCCACCTGGATCGTTTCCGGCAACCTCGTCACGTTGCGTTTGCGATTGCCATTGAGCGAGGCGCGACGCCTGGTGGGCGTCGCCGTCCCGGTGCTGACGACCGACCGCTTGAAGGACTACGTTTTGCAGCATGCCACGGTGGCGTCGTCCGGCGGCTCCTGTCCGGCCATCGATCAAGGCTATGACCTGGGGCGGGTTGATCCGCTGAACGTGGGACCAGACCTGTATGGTTTTGAGTTGGTATACCGCTGCCGTGATTCCAAGCAGCTGGTACTCAAGAATACCGTGCTGTTCGCGACCGTGCCCGATCACATTGATTTCGCGAGCATCCGTGCGCATGGCCAGGTGGTCCAGCAATTGTTCACGGCTGGCAGGCAACAGCTGACTCTTCCCGACTCCACGGCGCCAGCGCCGGCGGCGATGTCCGCGTATGTACGAATCGGCCTAGTGCACGTTCTCGACAGCTTCGATCGTTGGTGCGTCCTCATGGGCGCCGTGCTGCTGGTGCGCCGCTGGCGTGAGGTGGGCGCTGTCGTTGTCTGCCTGGCCGGTGGCTACCTGTTGTCGCTGGCATTGTCCTCATCGGGATGGGTGGTGCCACGGCTGAATCTGGTGGAGGCTTGCGTCGGTCTACTGGTGGCGCTGCTCGGAGCCGTGCTGGCGTGGCGTGATGGACCGTATCGGACGACCGCCATCCTGGGATGGACCGGCCTGCTCGCGTTGCTGGCCCTCACGTCATTCTTTATGCATGCCCCCTGGGCGGCGCCGGTATTGCTGGGTGGCGCCATGCTGTTTGCCGGCGTCATGCTGGCGGATCAAGGTGCACGTGCGGCGCGCGCCTGGTGGGTGCTGATGGCGCTGTTCGCGTTCCTCGATGGCGTCGTCATGGCAGCCGTGCTGCCGCTGGCGCAACTGCCGCGGCGTTCATTGATCCAGGTACAACTGGGATTTGACGCGGGGGCCTGGGTCGCCGAGGCCGTGTTGGTGGCGCTGATCGCGGCGCTGGTCCTGTTCGTGCGTACGCCGCGGCTTCACAGGGCGCGCTTACTGTGCAACGAGTTCTCGGCCGCCGCCTTGAACGGCGTGGGCGTGTTCTGGCTGGTCAGTCGTCTCTGGGCCTGAACCAAACCTTTCGGTATTTTTAAGTATCTGCTATAAGTTATTAATATATATAAATTAATAATTACGCAGAACCTTGCCCTTAGTGCGCGGTCCAAGTTACGCGCTCGATCCCAATAATCAAACAAAGCGGCGACCTGAACGCACGGGGGACAGGCAGATGACACGTGCTGCGGCAACGGGCGGCCCGGCGTGAGGTACTGGTCACTGGTCTGGTCGGCGCTGTGGCGCAAGCCGGCCGAAGCCATCCTGGTGTGGCTGGCTGTCACGGTCTCATTTGCCCTGTTTGGGCTCATGGTCGGCCTGCATGCCACCTACCAGCAACTCATCGACAATTCCCGGCTGGATCGCCTGTACGTAAACGCGCGTTTTCCCAGCGCCAACCCGACGGGAATCCTGCTGCCCTTGGCATTGCGCGACGCGATCATGCGGGTCGACGGCGTCGCTGAGGCGAGCGCGGTGTACTACGTGCGTGGCTACTACCGGGATCCTCATGTGCGCGCGACGGTCTACGCCGTGGATGAACATATGCGCGCAGCGTGGCCGGAATTGCCGCTCACTTCGGCGCAGTGGGCGCAGCTGCGCGCGACCCCCAACGGCGTCTTCGTCACCCACAACAGGGCGATGGGACTTGGCCTGAAAACCGGTGACCGGCTGCCGATCATCACCTCGCAGGCGTTCACGCCACCGGGGCTGGGCGCACGGGCCGATGGGGCGCTTGCCTGGCAGTTTCAGGTGTTGGGTATCGTTCCGGATATGCCGGGTGCGGTGGGTGTCGGATCGACATCCATCCTCGGTAATCTGAGCTACGTGGACAATTCCCGACCGGCGGATGCGCGCGGCTATGCCTGGGAATACCGCGTCGCCGTGCGCGATCCGACTCAGGCCAACGAGATCGCGGTGCGCATCGATGCGGCAACCACCAACTCCGGTACGCCGACGCTGACCATTCCGGACAAGATCGCCGAGATCGACGGTGTCAATGCCGGGATTTCCGTGGCTTCCAAGACTTGGCCGATCGCTGGCGCCGGCATTTTCATGATCCTGCTGCTGACGGCCAACGGGCTCGCGCAATCGGTGCGCGAGCGGGCGCCCGAATTTGCCGTTCTGAAAACCGTCGGCTACCGTCAGGCCATACTCACGGGCCTGGTGTTCGCCGAAGGCGCCATTCCCTGCGTGGTCGGCGCCGCGCTCGGCATGGGTCTGGCCATGCTCATGACCCGCTTGCCCATCCACTTTCTGCCCGCGGATCTTCTGTCGCTGCCCAAACCGACGTTGTCGCTCGGCGTGCTGTCGGTGTCGCTGGCCTGCGCGCTGCTGCTGGCGCTGCTGGGCGCCGCGATTCCGCTACGGCGTTTGCGACATCTGAGCGTCACTGACACCCTGGCGGGACGCTGAGCATGCGGCTGCTGACTCAGACCCTGGTCCTTACCCGCCTGTCGCTGCAGGGCATCGCGCAGCGCAAGTGGTCGGCACTGGTGCTGGTTGGCAGCGTGGCCTGCGTGATCGGAGTGCTGCTGTCCATGCTCTCCGTCACGGCCGGCATGTTGCGCGCTTATCGCTCCGGAGAGGATCCGCAGCTGGCGGTGGTGACCGGACCAGCAAATACCGGGCAGAACATCTCTCCGACCGACTTGGGTACCATCCTCGACGCGCCCGGCATCGCCAGGGGTGCGGATGGGCATCTGATTGCTGAAGGCGAGTTCACGATGTGGGTGGCGCCGATGGGGCCCTATGTCCTGGGTTCGCCGAATCTGCGCGGTATCGGCGCCGCCGGGTTTGCATTGCACCCGCATCTGAAGCTCATCGAGGGTCGCCAGTTTCATTCCGGTCGCCACGAAGTCATCCTGGGCGTTGCGGCTGCGCGCGCCTTTCAGATGCGGGTGGGAGACAGGATCCTGCTCGCCGGCGGTCCCTGGTCCATCGTCGGATTGTTCACGGATGACGGCAGCATGCTTGAAAGCGAGGAGCTGGGCGATGCCGACACCCTGATCGCCGACGGTCAGACTCGCGCCTACGGCAGCGTGCTGGTGAAACTGGAGTCGCCTTCCGTGTTCGACGGTTTCGCGCACTGGATCTCGACCAATCCCGCTCTCACGGAGAGCGCGGAACGGCAGAGCGACTACGCCGAGCACAGCGCCAACCGCAACTCCGCATTCTTTGCCGCGCTGGCCTACGCGGTGGCAGCCATGATGGCGCTTGGGGCATTGTTCGGAACTGTGAAGCTGATGTACGCCGCGGTGAGTGTTCGGACACGGGAACTCGCGACTTTGCGCGCTATCGGCTACCAGCCACTGCCGGTCGCCCTGTCCGTGTTGGTCGAGACCTTGCTCCTGGCGCTACTGGGCGCGGTGGCAGGAGTGGTCGCGGCGTGGCTGCTGTTCAACGGCAGGCATGTGGAACAGGCGCGCAATGTGTTCGATCTGGCGGTTTCGCCTCGTCTGATCGGTCTGGGTATCGCCTGGGCCCTGGGGCTGGCGCTGCTCGGGGGCCTGTCGCCGGCCATCCGCGCCGCGCGCGTTTCGGTCACGGATGCGTTACGGGCGGTGTGAACGCTGCGCGCTTGAGCTAGAGTAGCTTGCTCTTCAGGTGTGACGGGGGCGAAACATGTCCGGGCACATGGATTTTCATCTCGGCGCCGTGGCGGACGCGATTCGCGATACCACCGAGCGCTTCGCGAGCGAGCGCATCGCCCCGATTGCCGCTGAGATCGACGCCACCAATACCTTTCCGCGACAACTCTGGCCCGAAATGGGCAACCTCGGGCTGCACGGCATTACGGTCAAGGAAGAATTCGGCGGCCTGGGCTTGGGCTACCTCGAGCATGTGGTGGTCATGGAAGAGATCTCGCGTGCTTCGGCCTCGGTTGGCCTCTCCTATGGTGCTCATTCAAATCTTTGCATCAACCAGATCAGTCGCTGGGGAACGGACGCGCAACGGCACAAGTTTCTGCCATCACTGATCTCCGGCGAGCACGTTGGCTCCCTGGCCATGTCCGAGGTGCATGCCGGATCGGACGTGCTGTCGATGAAACTCAAGGCCGTGAAATCCGGTGACCGCTACGTCCTCAACGGTACGAAGTACTGGATCACCAATGCGCCGCACGCCGATGTCCTGGTCGTCTACGCCAAAACCGATGACACACAGGTCACGACCTTTTTGGTCGAGAAAGGACTGAAGGGATTTTCGGTGTCGCAGAAGCTCGACAAACTGGGCATGCGCGGCTCCGACACCGCCGAGCTGGTCTTCCAGGACTGCGAGGTCGACGCGCAGAACGTACTCGGCCCGGTCGGTGGCGGCGCCGCCATACTGATGTCCGGCCTGGACTACGAGCGCGCCGTGCTGGCCGCGGGGCCGCTCGGCATCATGCAGGCCTGTCTGGATGTGGTGTTGCCCTTCGTTCGCGAGCGCAAGCAGTTCGGCAGGCCCATTGGCTCCTTCCAGCTCATGCAGGCAAAGATCGCCGACATGTACGTGGCGCTGAATTCGGCGCGCGCCTACGTCTACGCGGTGGCAAGGTCGTGCGACGCAGGCAAGACGACGCGCTTCGACGCCGCCGGAGCCATTCTCCTGGCCAGTGAGAACGCGGTGCGCATGTCCCTGGAGGCAATCCAGGCATTGGGCGGTTCCGGCTATACCAAGGAGTGGCCGGTGGAGCGCTTCCTGCGTGACGCCAAGCTCTACGATATCGGCGCCGGCACCAATGAGATCCGGCGCTTCCTCATCGGTCGGGAGCTCATCGGAACATGAGTGACGCCGCCGGCAACGCCGAACACAATCGCGCACTCGCCGCACAATTGCGCGACCGTACTGCCGCGGCCGCGCTGGGCGGCAGCCAGAAGGCGCGGGACCGGCACGTCAGTCGCGGCAAGCTGCTGGTGCGAGACCGCGTGCTCGGTCTACTCGATCCAGGATCGCCGTTCCTGGAAATCGGCGCCCTGGCGGCCAACGGTATGTATGCGAACGAGGCCCCAGGGGCGGGCGTCGTGGCCGGTGTCGGTCGGGTGCGTGGGCGCCTGGTGTTGATCATCGCCAATGACCCCACCGTCAAAGGCGGCGCCTATTTTCCCATGACGGTGAAGAAGCATCTGCGCGGTCAGGAGATCGCGCTCGAGAACCGCCTGCCGTGCATCTACCTCGTCGATAGCGGCGGCGCCAACCTGCCATACCAGGCGGAAGTGTTCCCGGACCGAGAGCATTTCGGGCGCATTTTCTACAACCAGGCGCAGATGTCGGCGCTGGGCATACCGCAGATCGCCTGCGTCATGGGCTCCTGCACCGCCGGCGGTGCCTATGTGCCGGCGATGTCCGATCAGACGGTGATCGTGCGCAACCAGGGCACGATTTTTC
>DASZCK010000236.1:0-13720 GCA_035943195.1 Steroidobacteraceae bacterium | reverse complement strand
GTCCAGGGGGGACGCCGGACTCCAGGGTGACGCGAACCTATTTCCAGCTCGCCTTGATCTGCGTCTTCCAGGTGTTCTGCACCTGCTTGATGAGTGCCGCCGGCAGCGGCACGTAATCCAAGTCCGCGGCCATCTGGGTGCCGTTCTTATAGGCCCAGTCGAAGAACGTCAGCGCTTCGCCGGTCGCCTTTGCATCCGGCGGGTTGGCGTAGACCAGAATGAAGCTGGCGCCGGTGATGGGCCAGCTGGTGGCACCTCGCTGGTCGGTCAGGATCAGATAATAACCGTCCGCATGAGTCCAATCACCATTGGAAGCCGCGGCCTGAAACGTGGCGGCGCTGGGCGCCACGGCATGGTGGGACTGATTGATGAGCAGGACATTGGCCATCTTGTTCTGCTTCGCATAGGCAAACTCGACGTAACCGATGGCGCCATCGGTCTGAGTGGTCTGGTTGGCCAGACCCTCGTTGCCCTTGGCACCGATTCCGACCGGCCACTGCACCGAGGTCGCAGCGCCGATATTGTCCTTGAACTTCGGGCTCTGCTTGGACAGATAGTCGGTGAAAAGGAAATTCGTGCCCGAACCATCGGCCCGGTAGATCGGGGCGATCGCCGTGGCCGGCAATGCCAGTTTCGGGTTGAGTTTCCTGATTGCCGGATCGTTCCAGGTCTTGATGTCGCCCATGTAGATGGCGGCAAGCGTTGCGCCATCAAGCGTCAGCTGGCCCGCGCCCACACCCTTGACATTCACCACCGGCACGACGCCGCCGATGATCATGGGGAACTGCACCAGCCCTGAAGCCTTGAGCTCGTCGGGCTTCAGCGGCATGTCCGAGGCGCCGAAGGTGACGGTCTTCGCCTTGATCTGCTTGATGCCGCCACCGGAGCCGATGGACTGGTAATTGAGTCCCGTGCCGGTTGAGGTCTTGTACGCATCGGCCCATTTGGAATAAATGGGATAAGGGAAGGTCGCGCCGGCTCCGGAAATATCGGCGGCGTGTACCAGCCCGGTGAACGCAAGGGCGGCCGCGGCCACCATCACGCGTTGTACACTTGCAAGGCTCATTGTCTGCTCCTGAGTTCTTTATGAAAAATTGCGACTTCGACGCTCGCCCGGCACCAGGCATCCGTACCTCAGAGGCATTACATGACAGTATTGTGACGATCACGTGACACCGCCCGGTGGCGCATGCCCAATGGCGGAGAAATACTTACCCAGCGCTTACCCCGGTAGCCGCATTGTGGGTGGAAACCGATGTCATGCGTATGACAACCCCCCGAATTCCTGAAGCTTTTCACCAAAAAACACATGTCCCGAACACTTGATCTGACCGTCGACCTCATGGGACGCGCCTCCGTCACCCCGGCCGATGAGGGCTGCCAGGCGCTCATGATCGGCCGGCTCGCCGCCCTGGGCTTTGAGGTGGAGAAGCTCAACTACGGCAATGTCGAGAATTTCTGGGCCCGCCGCGGTTCGGGACATCCGGTGCTGTGCTTTGCCGGGCACACGGATGTGGTGCCCACAGGGCCGCTGGAAGAATGGCGGACCCGGCCCTTCGAGCCCACGGTGCGGGACGGCGTCCTCTATGGCCGCGGCGCGGCCGACATGAAGAGCGGCCTCGCCGCCATGGTGACGGCCACGGAGGAGTTCGTGACCGCCCATCCCGGACATCGCGGCAGCATCGCCTTCCTCATCACCAGCGACGAGGAAGGACCGAGCGTGGATGGCACCAAGCGGGTCGTGGAGACACTTCAGGGCCGTGGGGAGCGGATCGATTGGTGCATCGTCGGTGAACCCTCCAGCGAAACGGCGCTGGGCGACACCATCAAGATCGGGCGTCGGGGGTCCTTGTCAGGACGCCTCACCGTGCATGGCGTGCAAGGCCATATCGCCTACCCGCACCTGGCCACCAATCCCATCCATACGCTGGCGCCGGCGTTGGCCGAACTCACCAGTCGCGAATGGGACCAGGGCAATGAACACTTCCAACCCACCACCTTCCAGGTCTCCAACCTGAACGCGGGGACGGGCGCCCCCAACGTCATCCCCGGCGAGCTCAAAGCCCGCTTCAACCTGCGCTACTCGCCGGTACAAACCATCGAGAGCCTCAAGCACACGGTCGAGGCCATCCTCGCCCGGCACGGGGTCAATTTCTCCTTGGAGTGGTACGTGTCCGGGGAACCCTTCTACACGCCCGAGGGCCCGTTGTCGGATGCGGTGTGCAAGGCGGTGGCCGAAGTGGCCGGCAGTGCGCCCAAGCTGTCCACCGGTGGCGGCACCTCCGACGGCCGTTTCATCGCGGCGCTAGGGGCGCAGATCGTGGAACTGGGGGTCATCAACGCCAGCATCCACAAGGTGAACGAACAGGTGCTCGCCGCGGATATCGACGAGCTGCACCGTATGTACGTGGGAGTCCTGCAGCGCCTGCTGGCCTAGGCTCCGTAGGGTTAGCGCATGCGCAGCGCCGGTGGCCGGCGCGGTACATTGGCGATGACGCCGGCGCCACCCAATATCAGGACGCAGAAGAGCACCCAGCCAGGCATGCTCACGCCCCACAGGGCCCAGGAAACGACGGCGCACTCGCCGCCGGCGTGCAGTACTTTCGCCACGACCTGCCAGACGTGAAACATCTGGATCAGTACATTCAGCGGCGCGCCGCAGGCCGGGATGCTGCCGGGCGGCTGACTTTGTATGTAGAGATGGCGGGCCGCGACGCCAATCGTGATCAAGGCCACGACGCCGATCAGTCCGGCATAGACCCAGGCACCGCGCCGCCTCGGGTTATGGATGGCGGCCACCAGGAAGACGATTCCCAGCGCCACGACCCCAATGCGCTGGAACATGCACAGGGGGCATGGCTCGAGGTTCTCGTAGTACTGGGTGTAAAGGGCGAAGGCGTACATCCCTAAGCAGGCCGCCGCCCCCGCAAAATTGATCAGCCTGCGTTCAAGCATCGCGACATCATACTAAAGAGCGCAGGGGCAGCGCCAACAGGCGCCTCAATTGGCGGATGAGTTGCCCGGCCCGCCTGCGCCACCATTGGGGTTCGGCTCATGCGCCGGGTCCTGCAGCGACTTCTCGCCCCGCAGCTCGCGCTCCACGTCCGCCAGGTCGGTATGGCGCACGTCGCGACCGTGGACCATGTAGATGACGTACTCGCCGATATTCTTGGCGTGATCACCGATGCGCTCCAGCGAGCGCACGACCCACATCACGTCAAGGTGACGGCGGATGGTGCGCGGGTCCTCCAGCATGAAGGTGATGGTCTGGCGCTGGATGGATTCGTACTCTTCATCAACCGCGATGTCCTGGCGGGCCACCTGCAATGCGGCCTCCGCATCCATGCGCGCGAAGGCATCCAGGGCGCTGTGCACCATGTCCTGCACCACGCGGCCAAGATGCTTGATCTCGCGGTACTTGTCGGCCGGCCGCTCCATGGTGGCCAGGCGCGAGGCGATGTAACCGACCTTCTCGCTCTCATCGCCAATGCGCTCGAGATCGGTGATGGTCTTGATGATGCCGACGATGACCCGCAGGTCCCCGGCGGCCGGTGCCCGGGTGGCGAGGATGCGGCTGCACTCCTCGTCGATGGACACCTCCATGTTGTTGACCTTGAAGTCATCCATGGCCACCGCTTCGCCCAGCGAGCTGTCGCCCTCGACCAGCGCCGACACCGCCTTCTGCAACTGCTGCTCGACGAATCCCCCCATGGCGAGGACCCGATTGCGAACCCGCTCCAGGTCTTCGTTGAAGCGTCGGGAAATATGGTGTGAGAGGTCAGCGGTTTCCATATGCCGATAATAGCCCATCGGGCGCCGCCGGCCAGCGATTACGCCGCATCGGCAAGCAGGGGCCTGAGCAGCGGGCTGACTGCGGCCCCATGGGGCCAGCGCAGCAGCTGCATCGCCCCGCAACGGGTCTCCACCAGCGCGGTACACGATTCCACCCAATCGCCGGTATTGGCATAAAAGGTGCCGTCGATGCTGCACAGGTTGGCCCGATGGATATGGCCGCAGATCACCCCGTCGTAACCCTGCTCGCGGGCCTGCGTGCTCGCCACCGTTTCGAACCGGCGGATGAATCGGGCGCTGGTGCCCACGGAGGCTTTCAGCCTCTCGGTCTGGGGGCCGTAGGGCAGACCGAACAGGCGTCGCAGGTCATTGACGCGGTGGTTATAGAGCAAAGTGGTCTCATACAGGCGATCCCCGATCCAGTACAGCCACGCCGGGCAATCCACGATCTCATCGAACTGATCACCATGCAGCACCAGGTAGCGCTGGCCCCTCAGCGTCCGGTACACCCACTCACGGTGCACCTCGATCTGCCCCTGCAACATCTCCACGAACATCGAGATGGCGGCATCATGATTGCCGGGCAGGTAGACCAGCCGCACGCCGGCCCGTCGGCGCGCCAGGAGCGCGCGCAGCACCTGCGTGTGTTCATCGGTCCAGAAAAAGTGCTTGGCGAGACTCAGGGCATCGACGATGTCGCCCCCCAGAACGATGGTCTCGGCTTCGATGCCATTGAGGAACGCGAGCAACTCCCGGGTGCGCGCGCGTTTGAAGCCCAGGTGGACGTCGGACAGGAACAGGGTTCGCACCTGCTGCCGACGCGCCTTTCCTTTGCTGCTCATACGACTCCGGGCATGACCTAAAGAGAGGTCTCAAGCCTCGGAGATGGCCGTGTCCGTTGTGTGACAGCGCCGCGAAGATTTTCTGAAGGGATCTGATTGAATCAGGCAGTGGCGGAATGTTCGCGCACGACCGTTGCCGCGCGCAGACGTTCGGGCGGGAAGTGGCAGGTGAAGGTGCTGCCCCGCCCCTGGATGCTGGTGATTTCCAGGGTCGCAGCATGCCGCTGCAGCACGTGCTTGACGATCGCCAGACCCAGCCCGGCGCCGCCGGTGTTGCGTGCGCGGCCGGCATCGACCCGGTAAAAACGTTCGGTCAGCCGCGGAATATGTTCAGGGTGGATGCCGATCCCGGTATCGGTAACGGCGAAGTGACCGCCCGCCTCATCGACACTCCAGCGGATTTCAATCGAACCGCTGCTGAGGGTGTACTTCGCGGCATTGTCGACCAGGTTTGACAACGCCGAATGGATCTCAGACTCGTTGCCGGTGAGCATGGCATCAGAGTCGGCCCGCACCCGCACTTCGGCCGGATGCTCGGGACGGGCCAGCACATCCTTGCGCAGCATGGCCATCAGCGCCACCACGTCCACCGGCGTCGAGTCGATCTCGTCCTGCGCCGCCTCCAATCGCGACAGTTCCAGAAGCTCGGTAATGATCGTGGTCATGCGCTCGGCCTGCCGGCGCATCTCCCCGATGGGACCCTGCAGCTCCAGATCCAGTATCGGATCCTGGCTCAGGGTCTCCAGGTAGCCCGAAATCACGGTCAGCGGCGAGCGCAGCTCATGCGAGGCATTCGCCACGAAATCCTTGCGCATCGCCTCCAGGCGCATCTGGTGGGAGACGTCGCGCACCAGCAGCAGCTGCTGGCCCTCGCCATAGGGCACCACCTGCAGCGATAGGTACAGGTGATCGCCCTTGCCGCCGCGCACGACCACCGGATTGGAGAACTGGCCGGTATTCAAGTAGCGCACGAATTCGGGCTGACGCACCAGGTTGTCGATGCGCAGGCCCAGGTCCGCCGGCCGCCGCAGGAACAGCAGTTGCCCGGCCATGCGGTTGAACCACACGATCTCGCGCAGATCGTTGAGGATCACGACTCCGTCGGGGAGTGCGGCGGTGGAGCGCTGGATCTGTCGAAAGAGCTGAACGAAACGCTGCTTATGGAAGCGCTTGCGCCGGTGCAGGCGTACGATCTGGGTGATGACCTCGCCCCAGGGCCCACCGATATCGGGTGGTTCGGCGAAGCCGCGATGGCGCACCCACCATTCCACGCGAAATAGTGTGATCAGCTGCCAACACAGGTAGGCACCGCAGGTGAGACTTAAGCCCGCCCAGGGACTGCCGAGGGGCCAACCCAACAGCAAGCCCAAGGCGGCCACCGCGAGCAGCCGCAGTACGATGAACAGGCCGACTTGAAAGCCACTCGTCATGCGCAGGCTACACCCACCAAACTCGTCAGGCGGTGCGGGCCGAGAATCGGTACCCTGAGCCCCGGACGGTCTGAATGAACCGATCGTACCCGAATTCCTCTAACGCTTTGCGCAGCCGCCGGATATGCACGTCGATGGTCCGCTCCTCGACGTACACGTTTCCGCCCCAGATGCGGTCCAGGAGCTGGTCACGGGTGTAGACCCGCTCCGGATGGGTCATGAAGAACTCCAGCATTCGGTACTCGGTCGGACCCAGGGGCACGGTCAGCTCCCCGACCAGGACCCGGTGACTCGCTTGATCCAGGGCCAGACCTTCGAAATCGATACGCTCGCCCTCACCGGCCGGCCCCACCCGGCGCAGCACCGCATTGATCCGGGCCAGGAGCTCGCGAGGTGAGAAGGGCTTGGTGACGTAGTCATCGGCGCCGCCCTCCAGTCCTGCAACCTTGTCACCCTCTTCCGAACGGGCCGTCAGCATGATGATGGGGACTTCGCGCGTTTCCCGGTCACGCTTCAGCGCCCGGGTGAGCTCCAGACCGCTCATGTCCGGCAGCATCCAGTCCACCAGCAGCAGGTCAGGCCGATGGTCGGCCAGCAGGGCGCGCGCCGCACGGCAATCCTCGGCCTCGCGTACCTCGAATCCAGCACGCTTGAGACCAAAAGCGATCATCTCGCGGATCGGCCGCTCGTCCTCAACGATCAGTACTTGTTTGGCTGGCATGGGTTTCGGGTGATATCTGACGCGAGTATTACAGGGTCAGATGATTGCAGAATCATGACGTTGTGTATTTTGTGTCACTTGCGTGACGGTTTCGCGACATCATCACGAAGGTATACGGGGTGCGCCTGCTCCGGGTCGAGTGCCTTGCCCTGCAGCCATTCCGGCACCGCCAGCCGGACGATTTCGTGCGCCCGCGGCAGCAATTCGGCGTGCACCTGCGCCAGGGCCGGGATCAGCGCGAGCTGTGGCCAGACAGTAAAGCCGCGACCGGCGCCCAGCACCGGGCCGCGTAGCGCGGCGGGTAGGTGCACGCGCTCCGGTGAACTCACCTGCTCGGCTCCCGCCGGCAGCGCCAGGCCGGAGGGCCCGCGCGTGGCGCAGCCCCAGTAGACCTCCTGCATCCGCGCATCGTTACAGACCAGGACGCTGCCGGCCTGTGGCGCCAGGTCCAAGGCTCGCTGGGCTACCGCCAGTAAGTCCGAGACCGGCACCACCTTGAGTCCCGCGCCGTAGGCCAGACCCTGGGTCACACTGGCGGCCAGGCGCACGCCGGTGAAACCTCCCGGCCCGCGTCCGAAGGCGATGCAATCCAGATCCTGCAGGCTGAGGCCCGCTTCCCCGAGCACGGCCTGGATGAGTCCCAGGATATGGGCCGAGTGACCCGGACCGGGAGGCAGCTCGCGCACCAGCACTTCAGAGTCGAGCAACAGCCCGACGGAGCAGACCTCGGTGGCGGTATCCAGCCCGAGAATTCTCAAGACAGCGCCTCGGCGCTGCGCCGGGGGGCATGGCGGGCCAGAAACACCGTCACCTCCTCCTGGGTGCGCGCACGGCGCATGGGCGGTAGAGCCGCCAGCAGGGTCCGTCCGTAGGGCCTGGTACTCAGCCGCCGATCGCCGATCATCACCACGCCGTAGTCGACCTCGCTGCGAATGAGGCGGCCGACACCCTGGCGCAACGTCAGAGCGGCTTCCTGGAGCTGATAGTCCTTGAAGGCATTGCCGCCCTGTCGTTCGATGTGCTCCACGCGCGCCTTGACGAGCGGATCGTCGGGGGAGGCGAAGGGGAGTTTCTCGATAATGACCAGACGCAGCGCCGTGCCCTTCACATCGACGCCCTCCCAGAAGCTCGCGGTGCCGAGCAGCACCGCGTCCCCGTCATCGCGAAAACCGCGCAGCAGTTGCTCGCGCGGCGCCTCACCCTGGACGAATAACCGGTAGCGCTTGCCGGCCGCCCCCCACAGCGCGCGCAGACGCATGGCGGCCTCGGACAAGGCGCGATGGCTGGTGAACAGAATGAAGGCCCCGCCGCGTGCGGCATCGATGAGGGGCAGGCTGGCCTCGAGCAGCGCGCTGACGAAATCCGGGGCCGCCGGTTCAGGCAGGCCTGCAGGCAGCCACAGCAGGCTCTGGCGTTCAAAGTCAAAGGGACTCGGAATGCGTATCGTCTCGGCTTCCTGAAGGCCCAGGCGCGAGGTGAAGTGACTGAAGTCCTCCCCAACCGAGAGGGTCGCGGAGGTGAAGATCCAGGCACTGCGTCGTGCCCGCACCTGGCCCTGAAAACGCTCGGCGACCTCGAAGGGCAACAGATGCAGGACGAAGCCGCGCGCTCCGACTTCGACGGAGCGTGCGCCCTCGATCTCATGCACCTGCGCGATGCGCGTCAGCTGCGCGGCCAATTCCGACACCCGGCCGCCCAGACCCCGCACCGTGCTGTCCTCCGGCAAGGATTCCAGTTCACCGGCCATGGTGGCCATTGCATGGGCAAGGTCCCGCACCTTTTCGCTCAGGTCGGGCGGACACTCCTCCCAGGGGATGCGCCCCGCGCGCGCCGGCAGGACCGTGCTTAATGCAGCGACACTGTCATCGACTGCGCTCAGGGCGAATTTCAGCCCGGTATCGGGCGCGACGCTTTCGGCGCGCACCGCATTCAGCACATTGGCAATGCCGCGCGCCCCACAACTGGCGCCGTAAAACTGCATGGCAAGATCCGGCAGCTGGTGCGCTTCATCGATCACTACCGCATCGGCATTGCCCAGCACGTCCCCGAAGCCATCCTCCTTGAGCGTAAGGTCCGCCAGCAGCAGATGGTGGTTGACGATGACCACCTGCGCTTCCTGTGCCTCGCGCCGTGCCTTCACCAGGTGGCAGCGCGCGTACTCAGGGCAGCGCTGGCTCAGACAGTTATCGCGCGTGGAGGTGATCTGGGGCCACAGCGGATGCGAGTCGGCAAAATCCGCTACTTCGGACAAATCGCCACTGCTGGTGCGCTGGGCCCAGGCGATGACCCGATCGGCCATGGCGGCGGAGGTATCGGCAAGTAGGCCGCCACCGCGTAAACCCTGTTGCAGCTGCGCCTGAGCCAGCCGATGCAGGCATAAATAGTTGCCACGACCCTTCAGAACCGCCACATCAACGGGCATGCCCAAGGCGCCGCTGAGCAGCGGCAGATCTTTATCGTAAAGCTGGTCCTGCAGGGTGCGGGTGCCGGTCGACACCAGCACCCGCAGGCCCGACAGCAGCACCGGCACCAGGTAGCCGAAGGTCTTGCCGGTGCCGGTACCTGCCTCGATGACCAGTAGGCGGCGCTCCGCCAGGGCATCGGCCACCCGTTCCGCCATGTGCAACTGTTGTCGGCGCGGCACAAACCCTTTCAGGGTCCTGGCGAGGCTGCCGCCGGCCTCGAAAATTTCATTTAAATCAGTTGTTTGCACCAAACCATCCGGACGACGTGACAGAACGATCCGGGCAATGCTGCACTTGCGTGACAAAAGTTGCATCATTGCCGGGACGACCCGCAAAGGCCGTCGATATAATTGAAAGGTTAATGTATTCCCGCCGTCGCCGGCCAACCTGCAAAGCCGCAGCAATTCTTCAGAATCAAAATAATCCTCGCGACGCGACGCATTAACAAAAAGTGAATTCATAAGGACTGAAACGCATGGCCACAGCCCCGCACGCGATCCTCACGCTGTCGAAACTCTGCCCGCAGGTCACCGAATGGGTGGAGTCCGTACGCCGCCTCACCCAGCCGGCTCAGGTCCACTGGTGCGAAGGCACAGACGGCGAGATCGCGCAGCTCCGGGAGCAACTCAAGGCCAGCGGCGAACTGCTGCAGCTGAATGAGAAGGAGTTTCCGGGCTGCCAGCTGGCGCGTTCCAACCCCTCCGATGTGGCGCGCGTGGAGCATCTGACCTTCGTGTGCACGCGCAACAAGGAAGATGCCGGCCCCAACAACAACTGGATGGCACCGGCCGACGCGCATGAAAAGATGCGCGCGCTGTTCGAAGGCTGCATGAAGGGTCGCACCCTGTATGTCGTGCCCTACTGCATGGGCCCGCTGGATTCACCGCTGTCACGCTACGGCGTCGAGATCACCGACAGCGCCTATGTGGTGATCAACATGCACATCATGACCCGCATGGGTCGACCGGCGCTGGAGCGGATCTCGCGCACCGGCCGGTTCATCAAGGGACTGCACTCCACCGGCGAACTGGATCCCAAGCGCCGTTTCATCGTGCATTTCCCCGAGGAGCTGCTGATCGAGAGCTTCGGTTCCGGCTATGGCGGCAATGCGCTGTTGGGCAAGAAGTGTCATGCCCTGCGCATCGCGAGCTTCCAGGCGCGTACCGAAGGGTGGCTGGCCGAACACATGCTGATCGTGGGACTGCAGAGTCCCCAGGGCGAGACGCACTACATCGCGGCCGCCTTCCCCTCGGCCTGCGGCAAGACCAACCTGGCCATGCTCATCCCGCCGGAGTCGATGCCGGGCTGGAAAGTGTTCACGGTGGGCGATGACATCGCCTGGCTGCACCCGGGCCCCGATGGCCGGCTGTGGGCCATCAATCCCGAGGCCGGTTACTTCGGCGTGGCGCCCGGCACCAATCCGGAGACCAATCGCAACGCCTACGACATGATCCGCCACGACACACTGTTCACCAATGTGGCGCTGACCGCGGACAACCAGCCCTGGTGGGAAGGTCTCAAGGAAGGCACCCCCGTGACCGATTGGCAGGGTCGCCCCTACGACAAGGCCAACGGTGCCGCCGCGCATCCGAACTCACGCTTCACGGTCGCCGCCCGCAACAATCCGGGTTACTCACCGCACGCTGAGGACCCCAAGGGCGTGCCCATCACCGCCATCGTCTTCGGTGGCCGACGCCGCAGCCTCGCGCCGCTGGTGTTCCAGGCAAGGAACTGGGCGCATGGCGTACTGGTCGGCGCCTCGGTGGCCTCTGAGACCACCGCGGCGGCTACCGGCAAGGTCGGTGTGGTGCGTCGCGACCCGATGGCCATGCAACCCTTCTGCGGTTACAACTACGGCGACTATTGGCAGCACTGGCTCAACGTCGGCGCAAAACTCAAGAATCCGCCCAGCATTTTTCACGTGAACTGGTTCCGCCGCGACGCCGAGGGCAAGTTCCTGTGGCCGGGTTTCGGGGACAATCTGCGGGTCCTCGCCTGGATGCTGCAGCGGGTGGCCGGAACTGCCGGCGCAGATGACACCGCCATCGGATCGTTGCCGCGTGCCGAGGATCTGAATGTGACGGGCCTGAATATCACCCCGGAGGCGCTCAAGGAGCTGCTGCATGTGGACCAGGCCCAGTGGCGGACCGAGATCGGCGAATTCCGCAAATACCTGGCGCAGTTCGGGTCACGCGTGCCGGCCGCGCTGACTCAGAATCTGGATGGCGTGGAAAAAGCGCTCGGTTGAGCGCGCGGGCTTAAGCTTCTTCGCAGACGAACCGGATGGTCTGTGGCGAGTCCTGGTCGGGGAGCTTGCCCAGACCGATCATCCCCTTGCCCTTGATCTGCACGCTGTCCCGGCGCACGAAGGCCTCATCGCCATCCTGTGATTGCACGAAGGTGCCATTCGTACTCTGGTCGATGAGCACGAATTTATGGCGGTTGATCTCGATACGGGCATGGAGCCTGGAGATCAGGTTGCCCTTGACGATGAGATCATTGTCCTCGGCGCGACCGATGGCCACCGTCGGGTGCTGCTCGTCCAGCACGAACTCCCGGTCCTGGCACTGCAAACGCAGGCGCAGGTGCGGGAGATTCTGATTCCCCATGCCGATGGCCGGAATCATGCTGGTCACGTCCTCGGTCTGCCAGAGGACCTCGTACAGCGCCACCTCATTGCCCTGGCCCTTGAGAGTCGCGACATCGACCTGGCGAACCGCCGCCCGCCATTGGGGGGCGAGGCGCTCCACCACCGCCGCGGTGGTCATGATCTGCATGGCCTTGGCCTGGCTGGTCATGCGATTGGCGGTATGCACCGTTGCACCGAACACGTCACGATTCTCAAGCACCACGGGCCCGAAATGACAGCCGATGCGCAAGGCGACCGGCTGCCCTTCCACCTTCAGCTGCGAATGGCGCAAAATCTGCTGTTGCATCTGGGAGGCCGCATTGAGCGCCTGGTCGGCATCGGCGAAGGTCGACATGACCTCATCACCCATGGTCTTGATGACGGTCCCCTGGTGCTGCTCGGTCGCGGTGCGCATGACATCGATGCAGATGGCCACCATGTCCCTGGCCCGCAGGTCGCCCATCAGCTCATAGAGCCGTGTAGAACCCACGACGTCAGCGAAGAGAATGGCCAGCTCGATATCTTTTCCCATGCACCGATTAGTCGCGGAGCCGTACCACGGCTGTCATAACGCCGCGGCACCAGTTCCCGGGATTATACGCAACTGAGGTCCTACCGCTACTTTGACACCGGAGGCCACCAGGGGCCGCTAAGGCGTCCCCACTGCCGGCGCGGCAGGGGCTGCCCCGCGCAGCAGCTCGGCGCCCGCACCGGGAGCACGTGCCCCTTCGCTCAGCCGACGACGAAACTCACGCGCCCCGGGCTCTCCGGCGTACAGACCCAGCATGTGCCGGGTTATGGTTGGCAGGCGCTCGCCACGGGCCAGTTCCCGTGCCGCGTACCGGGCCATCCTCTCCAGCAGCTGCGTCCGATCCGGCTCCGGGCCGGCCCGAGCTGGATCGAGCGCCGCCTGCAACTCGCGCAGCAGCCACGGGCGGTGATAGGCCTCGCGACCGAGCATCACGCCATCGAACAAGGATAGAGCCTCGAGCACCGGGCGGGACTGGCGCAGGCCGCCGTTGAGGATCACGGGCAGGCCCGGAAAATGCTGCTTCACCGCGCTGACCACGTCGTAGCGCAGCGGCGGTACCTCGCGATTCTCCTTGGGCGAGAGCCCACCCAGCACGGCCTTGCGCGCATGGACGATCACGGCCGCCGCACCCGCATCGCGCACGGCCGCGACGAAGCCCATCAACGCCGCAGCGTCCTCGTCCGTGTAGCGCGCGATGGCTTCCCGGGCCGCCGCGCCGTGGCCGGTCACGACTCCAATGCGCATTTTCACCGTGACGGGCAGATCCACCGCCGCATGCATGGCGGCGACACCCTCGGCGACGCGCGTGGGCTCCAACATCAGACAGGCACCAAAGGCGCCACTGTGCACCCGGTCGCTGGGACAACCGCAGTTCAGGTTGATCTCATCGTAGCCGAAGGAAGCGCCGACGCGGGCCGCTGCTGCCAGCTCTGCCGGCTCGCTCCCACCCAGTTGCAGCGCCAGCGGATGTTCCTCCGCATCGTAGGCCAGCAAGCGATCGCGGTTGCCGCGCAGAATGGCCGCCGTCGTGATCATCTCGGTGTAGAGCATCACATCAGCTGAGAATCCACGCAGGAAGTAGCGGCAGTGCCGGTCGGTCCAGTCCATCATCGGCGCAACCGATACCCTACGATCAATGGCTTGGACTGACTGCCCGGATACCGTAGCTGTTTTATCGGTGTTTGTCATCATTTCGTATCACGGCTGATAAGCGCGTATCATTCTGAATCACTGGTCGAGTGATACAGGATTGATACATGGCGAGCATCGTGCAGCGCGACGGCCGATGGCGGGCGCTGGTGCGCAAGGG
>DASZCK010000235.1:0-3871 GCA_035943195.1 Steroidobacteraceae bacterium | reverse complement strand
GCCTGGCCCTGATCCGGTGTAAAGACCGGCGGGTCGAGCAACACGGTGTACTCATGGGTCACATGGCCGCGTGCCCAGTTGATCTCCACCAGCAAGGTCACAAAGGGCTCGGTGATGGCGACTCCGGAATGCACCTTGATGATGTCGCGCCCATCACTGGTGCGCATGGGCTTCAAGGTCACGCTGGACAGGAACGCGGGCCAGTCGAGGCCGTTTTTCTGGAATATGTCCCGTGAGGCCACCTGGGCCTTGAGGGTGCTGAGGTCGTCGGGGGTCGCCCCGATCAGGTCGATATCAGCGTCAAGTGGCGCATTAAGGGACGAATGCAGGTGTATGTCACCCAGGCCAAGCGCCATCGCGGCTGGCGAGCCAACGATCAACGCCGCCAGCGTCCACTTAAGGGATTTGCCAGTCATGCACGATACTCCGCACCACAGCGGCCGAGAGAAATGTCCTAAAAAACAAAAGCATGGACCGGAATACGCCAATCCACACTACGGATGGCAATATAACTTATAAATAGTCGCGCGCCAAAATCTCGGCGATCTGAACACTGTTCGTAGCCGCTCCTTTGCGAACATTGTCTGCGACTATCCATAGGTCAAGCCCACGCTCTGACGACATATCATCCCTGATGCGCCCCACATAAACTGTGTCGCGGTTCGCTGCCTCGACGGCTGCCGTGGGGTACCCCCCGGCCCGGCGGTCGTCCATCACGGTCACTCCCGGGGCCTTGCGCAGGATATCCCGCGCTGCGGCAGCGGTCAGTTTCCGGTGGGTGGTCACATGCACCGCCTCGGAATGCCCGTAGAACACCGGCACCCGCACCGCGGTCGGATTCACCTGGATATCCGGTGCACCCAGGATCTTGCGCGTTTCCCATACCATCTTCATCTCTTCGCGGGTGTAGCCGTTGTCCTCGAAGCGGTCGATCTGCGGCACACAGTTGAAGGCGATCTGCGCCGGAATCACGCCGGCTTTGACCGGACCCTGACCACTCAGCAGGGCCGCCGATTGCGTGGCGAGTTCCGCGATCGCCTCGCGTCCCGCTCCGGACACCGACTGGTAGGTGGCGACGTTGATATGGGCAATGCCGGCGACATCGTGCAGCGGCTTGAGCACCACCACCATCTGGATGGTCGAGCAGTTGGGATTGGCGATGATGCCGCGGTTGCGGTACTCGGCGATGGAGTGCGGGTTGACCTCGGGGACCACCAGCGGCACATCATCCAGGTAGCGGAACTCGGAGGTGTTATCGATCACGACACAACCAGCCGCCGCTGCCCGCGGTGCGTATTCGCGCGACACTTCCCCGCCCGGGGAGAACAGCCCGATGTCGACCTGGCTGAAATCGAAGTCCGCGAGATTGCCCACCGCATGGCGTTGGCCGCGAAAGGTCACCGACTTGCCCAGCGAACGCTCGCTGGCGAGCGCAAACAGTTTCTTCACCGGAAACTTGCGCTCTTCGAGCACCTCGACCATGGTCTCGCCGACGAGGCCGGTGGCCCCCACCACCGCCACAGTGAAGCCCTCGCCCGCTGCTGCGCCGCTCATCTTGGCCCTTTGAGTGAAGGCTGCCACCTCAGATTACCGGCGTGCCCGACTTCACGTCCATGTTCTGTGCGCGATGGCGCAGGTAGTGATCCATCAGCACGATGGCCAGCATCGCCTCGGCAATCGGCACGGCGCGCAGACCCACGCACGGATCGTGGCGCCCGGTGGTGGCGATCTCGACCGGTTCACCCGCGACATTGATGGTGCGACCCGGAACCTGGATGCTCGACGTCGGTTTGAAGGTCACGTGCGCGACGATGTCCTGGCCCGAGGAAATCCCGCCCAGAATGCCGCCGGCGTTGTTGCTGAGGAAGCCCTGTGGGGTCATCTCGTCACGGTGCTCGCTGCCCTTCTGGCCGGCGCTGCGCGTGCCGGCGCCAAGCTCCACGGCCTTCACGGCATTGATACCCATCATGGCGCTGGCGATGTCCGCGTCGAGTCGCTCGAACACCGGCTCACCCAGGCCTGGCGGGATGCCGCTGGCGATGACCGTGATTTTCGCGCCGACCGAGTCGCCGGCGCCGCGCACCTCCCACAGCAATGCCTCGAGTTCGGCGATCCGCGCCGGGTCGGGGCAGAAGAAAGGATTCTCATAGGCGAAGGCGGGGTTCACCGGCTCAAGGGTGAGCGGCCCGACCTGACTCACGTAGCCATGGATCGCAGCGCCCAGGCGCTGGGCCAGGTACTTGCGGGCGATGGCGCCGGCCGCCACCCGCATGACCGTCTCGCGGGCCGAGGAGCGACCGCCGCCGCGATAGTCACGAAAGCCGTACTTCTGCTGGTAGGTGTAGTCCGCGTGCCCGGGCCGGAAGCGGTCCTTGATCTTTTCGTAGTCGCGCGAGCGCGCGTCGGTATTTTCGATCAACAGGCCGATGGGTGTGCCGGTGGTGCGGCCTTCAAACACTCCGGAGAGGATGCGCACCGCGTCGGGTTCACGCCGTTGACTGACGAACTTTGAGGTGCCGGTGCGGCGCCGCTCCACATCCGCCTGCAGGTCGGCTTCGGTGAGTTCAAGCCCCGGCGGACAGCCATCGACGATGCAGCCCAACGCCGGGCCGTGGCTTTCGCCAAAGCTGGTCACCGTGAAGAGCCTGCCAATAGTGTTTCCGGACATGTACTAACTGCCTTGGATCCGAAGCTGCTCGGCCGTGAGCAGGAATACGCCGCCACCGCCGCGTGCAAACGTCAGCCAGGTGAAGGGCAGTCGGGAAAACGCGCGTCGCACCGCGACCTCGGTATTGCCCACTTCCACGACCAGAATGCCTCCGGGGTTCAGATGCCGCCGCGCATCCTTCAGGATTGCCCGCACCGCGTCCATGCCATCCCGGCCCGAGGCGAGCGCCATGCGCGGCTCATGGCTGTATTCCGCCGGCAGCGCGCGCAGCTCGCGCGCCCCGACATAGGGCGGGTTGCTGACAATGATATCGTAGCGTTCGTCATTCAGGGCGCTGAAGTAGTCCGATTGCAGCAGGCGGACCCGTCGGCCAAGGCGGTGGCGGCGCACATTGAGGGCCGCAAGCTCCAAAGCCTGCACCGAGAGGTCCAGCGCATCGACGCGGGCACGCGGCAATGCACGGGCGCTGGCGATGGCGATGCAGCCGCCACCGGTGCCGATATCCAGCACGCGCCTTACCCGGCGCGGGTCGATCCAGGGGGCGTAACCGCGCTCGATCAGTTCGGCGAGCGGTGAGCGCGGAACCAGGGCGCGCGGATCAGTCCGGAACTTAAGTCCCGCGAACCAGGTTTCTCCTGTGAGATACACGGCGGGGACGCGTTCACGGATGCGTCGCGTGATCAGTGCGCGCGCCCGCTGCTGCTCATCGACGGTGGTGGCCCTGGCGCAGATGCGCGGCGTGAGCGCCCCCAGCCCCAGGGCGTGTCCGACCAGCGCCGCGGACTCATCCTGAGCATTGTCGGTGCCATGGCCGAAAAAAACCGGTGCGCGCCGCAGCCGCCGGGCACCGCGCGCGATCAGCCCATCCACCGTCACAGTCCCTCGGACGCGGGAGCCGCTGCGCTTGTGGGATACTTTATCCATGAATCTGCGATTGACCCGCGTCCTGATGATCGTGGTGGTGGCCGCCGCAGCCCTCACGGGCTTCTGGCTGGCGCACCGACTTGACCACTCCACGCCGGTACTGACAAGTGGTACCTGGCTGCCGCGTGGGCGCGACCCGGGCGAATTCTCGCTCATCGACCAGAACAACGCGCCATTTACCGAGGCGCGCCTCAAAGGCGCTCCGACGCTGGTCTACTTCGGCTACACGCGCTGTCCGGATGTGTGCCCGGTGACGCTGCTGCAGCTGGCGCAGGTGGT
>DASZCK010000234.1:0-4365 GCA_035943195.1 Steroidobacteraceae bacterium | reverse complement strand
TCATTACCTTGAATCATCCCGCGGACGAGGGCAGCGCGGAGTCGACCGTGCTTGGACCGTTCTACTGGGAGGGCGCGCCCGACCTGCCGCTGGGCAGCAATCTGGCCGTGGGCGTGAAGGGCGAGCCGGCGTTCTACTCCGGGCGCGTACTCGGTGCCGGCGGCCGGCCGCTGGAAAACGCCTTGCTGGACATCTGGTCCGGTAATGGTGACGGCGACTACGACATGCAGATCCCCGAGGAAACCGGCATGAAGGCGCGCGGCAGAATCCGCACCGATGCCCAGGGACGCTACTGGTTCCGCTCCATCCGCCCGACCTTTTACCCGGTGCCGACCGATGGTCCGGTGGGGCGCATGCTGCGCAAGATGGGTCGCCACCCGAATCGGCCGGGGCACATTCACATGATAGTTTCGGCCCAGGATCATCGGCCCGTGACCACGCATCTGTTCGTTGCCGGCAGTCAGTTCCTGGATTCGGACGCCGTCTTCGGCATGAAGGAATCGCTGGTCACGCAGTTTGAGCGTCATCCGGCCGGCGTGGCTCCCGATGGCGAGCGGCTGGAGGTGCCGTACTACACGGTCAACTATGACTTCAAACTGCGCCCTGCCAGTACTAAGTAGTTTCCCGTTCGATAATTGCGACGTAGTGCAGGCATTCGGTTATCTGCTCTGCTAGACTGCGCGCCCGTAGCTGGGCTAAAGCAATAAAAAAGAAGCTCTGGCTATGTGATCCACTCATTTGGGCTGGCCAGGGGGAACGCTCCATCACCACGTTGATCGAGTGCGTCAAGCAACAGAAGCAGGTAATGATCGGACGCTATGGCAAGTCCGATGATTTACGGGGAATCCTCGAAGTTCTGCTGACCCTGATACCCCTGGCACTGCTGTGGGGGATGGCGATTTTCTTCGGGCGCGTCTCCTACTGGTTGGTGCTCGCCTGCCTGCCGCCGCTGATTCTGTTCACGCTGCGCGTGTTCGCGCTGATGCATGAGTGCGGCCACCGAAGTCTGTTTCGCAGTGTGGTGCTTAACCGTTGGGTTGGCTTCACGCTGGGTGTGCTATCCGGCATGCCGCAGTATGTGTGGGCACAACACCACAACTACCACCACGCAAATAATGGGAATTGGGAACGCTATCGTGGGCCGTATGCAACATTATCGGTGGACGAATACGCGGCACTCACGGCCGCCCAGCAGCGCTTTTACCGGCAGAAGTGCAGCATCATCGCGGCGCCGTTGGCCGGCTTCATCTACCTGATCCTGAATCCGCGCCTGACCTGGATCCGGGGCACCATGGGTCTGTGGGCTCACGTTGCCCGCGGCAAGATCAAGCGTCCGGACCTCTCGCTGCGGGAACTCTCGGCGAGTTACCGGACCCGGTTCTGGAAGAACCCCAAAGAGTACCGGCACATGCTGTGGAACAACCTGGCACTGCTGAGCGTTTGGGCCGTGATGTGCTGGTATTGCGGTGCGGGACTGTATTTTACGATCTACCTGCTGAGCGTCTCGGTCGCCGGCGGCTTAGGCATCGTGCTCTTCACGGTGCAGCATAATTTTGAGCATTCCTACGCCACCGGGTGTGAAGCCTGGGACTACGATATCGGCGCCATTCACGGGACAAGTTTCCTGGTGCTGCCCGGCTGGCTGAACTTCTTCACCGCCAACATCGGCTATCACCATATTCATCATCTGTCCTCCAGCATCCCCAGCTACCACCTGGTCGCGTGCCACAACGAGTATCAGCACCTGTTTCCAGAAGTGGCACGGGTGAAGTTGTCGGAGGTGTGCGGTGCGATGAAGTGCATTCTCTGGGATATCCGTGCCCACCGGATCATCACCCTGGCGGAGTACCGGCGGCAGGCCTGAGGGCCTGCCGCCCGTGCCGCGCTTGTACCCTCAGGGCATCGGCGTGGTGCCGGTGTAGTAGGTGATCACGTAGGCCTTGACCGTGCCGTCAGCCTGCGGCACTCCCGAGACCCGCACCTTGGTGCCGGTGGCCATCCCAGTGGTGAAGCTCATCTGACCCGCGGCTGTGGTGATGTCGATGGGACTCACCGTCACCACGCCGCCGCTCATATCGACCTGGTACACCAGGCTTGCGGAGCCGCTGACCGTGCTGGCATCCACGGTCACCGGATTGGCGCCATTGGCCGCCGTGATCGTGAAGGTCTCCGCCGTGGCACCGGCCACCGCTGCGCTTGCGACCGTTCCGACCGGCAGCGGCGTCGGTTCGAGAATCGACGCGGCGGCGCTCCAGCCGGTGGCATTGGCCGGGTCGCCCCACCGAACATAGCTCACGCCCCAGGGTACGATTGAACCGGCGGTGCCGCCGAAACTGGCCGTGCCGTTGGTCGCGGACACGAAGTCGCTCACGGCGTTGGCGCCGGAATCAAGCACGGTCGGGAAGGCGAAGTTCCACCACTTGTAGCCGGTGATGGCAGTGCCGGTGGCAGGATCGTTGCCATTGGCGGTGGCAGCGGCGATGTAGGGCAGGGTGATGGAGTAGTCATTGATGGCGCGCACGAAATTGTGCGTGTAGGTGAATCCGCTGCTGCTCGGCGCGGAAATGACGCCCGAATACTGCGCCGTCTCGATGTCGATCGACTGCGCGACCAGTGGCACGGCCAGCGGGTCCACGACACTGGCGTGCACCTTGAAGCCGCGCACGATGTCCTGGCTGGCGAGAAACCCCGTCCCGGTGCCAATCGGGGTCGCATCCGCCGTCGCGCTCCAGGGCTGGCGGTAGAAGAACTGGGTATTGGCATTAATGGTCAACGCAACGGGATTGCCCGATTCACTAGTGACGGTGATGACATTGGTATTGGCGTTGACGTCGAGTACGTGACCCTCCGGACTCAACCATACGTTGTTGAAGGTGCTGCTCGCCCAGATGCGAGTGGCCACGAGTGTGCCATCAACCTGATAGCGCGCTGCGATGCGCACAAACTTGCCGCTCAGGCTGCCTTCACTCGAGAAGTTCTTGATGGTCGTGGTGGTCTTGGCGTCCAGGTCATAGAAGAGCGTGCCATTGGTCGCGTCCGCCCCGATGGTCAGCATCTGGGCACCGGTGATCGCGGTTTCCGGCGATACCGCGGGCAGCGTCGGGAAGTCCTTGTCGATGGTGATCGAGGAGTTGTCGGTCGAGATTCCCGTGACGGTGCCGTAGGTGTGGCGCAGTACCAGGCGCCGCAGATCGTGCAGCGGGTGATGGCGCACGGGGCCATTGAAATTGATCGCCCACTGCGTGGCAGTGGCGCTGGGCGGATTGTGGCCGATGATGAACGCCGGATGGGACAGGTCAAACTCCAGATCCAACGCGGGGGTCGACGTGGTGGTGACCACCAGTGGTGCAACGAAATTGACGGTCACCGGATCGGTCAGATTTGAGCCGCTGCCCTGGGTATTCACCACATGGATGTTGGAGGTCGATACCACGGCGCCGGCGGCGAGAGCGAAACCGGTTTCCGGATCGGCGGCGGCCGTAAGCAGTACGTCGCCCGGGTTGCCGCTCAGCGTAACGACCGCGCCGGTATAGGTCCCGACCGGAACCATCGCGTTGCCGAGTATTTCGCCCAGCTGATCGAGCTGTTCAAGATTGACGAAGGGTGCCGGGGAGGGCGCGGTGTACACGGTGACATTGCTGCCGCCGCCCTGCGGGATCAGTGCGATGCTCAGTACTTTGACGCCGATCGTGGCCCAGTCATCCGATGATGCATCGCTGATCACCATCGGCATGCTGGCGCTTTGCATGGTCGTGGTTCCGGAGCCTCCGGAGCCCGAACTCACTGTCGACATTGAAGAGCCCGAAGTACCGCCGCCGCACGCAGTCAGCGCGGCAACGATCGCGCCGCAAACCGCATAGTTGAGCTTCCTGGTTTCCATGACCTTCTCCCTTGACCGATGGGAGTCAGTAGCGGACGAGCGCGGATAAGGTTGACGCAGTTCAAGCAAATGATGCCATTTGTATTGCCGTCAGCAATTGGCGACAGGGGGCAACTATTCTTCCCAGCGAAAGCGCCAGATCGCAATCACCATGCAGATGAGGGCGGATGCCGCCAGCACCATGAGCGGGGTCACGGCAGTGGCGAGGCCCAGGCCGCGCCAGGTCATGGCATCCAGTCCATCAACTGCCCAGCGTGTTGGGGCGCCGAGCGACGCCTGTTGCAGCCACTTCGGGAAAACAAAGGCAGGAACCCAGGCGCCCCCCAGCATCACCAGCAGCAGTATCACCATCATCGCGATGCCACGGGTGGCACCGGCGCTGCGTCCGATGGCGGCGAGCATCAGTCCGAAGCTGGCGTTGAGCACACAGAACAGCACTGCGAGCGCCGCGAATCCCGCGACGCTGCCCTCAATACGTACATGGA
>DASZCK010000233.1:0-6857 GCA_035943195.1 Steroidobacteraceae bacterium | reverse complement strand
CTGGTGAGCGTGGCCAGCTGCGCAATCGGAGCGACCGCGCAGCTGCCGGCCACGCAGCAGCAGTATCAATTCGTGCGCTCAGGAACCCAGGGCCCCTTCACCATGAAGTTGGCCCAAGTGCCGGTTCCCCAGCCTGGCGCGCATCAGGTGCTGATCAAGGTATATGCCACCTCCATCAACCGGCACGACATATTCGTATGGCACGGCCAATTCCCCGTGGGACCACGTCAATCTCTGGTCCCGGTGTCGGACGGCGCGGGCGAAGTGGTGGCGAAGGGTGCGGCCGTGAGCCGCTTTCGCGTGGGCGATCGTGTCGCCGGTATATTTTTTCAGAACTGGATCAGCGGACAGCCGCCGGCCAATGCCGGGCAGAGTGTGCTGGGCAGCGCCCTCGATGGCATGCTGTCGCAGTACGTGGCGCTGGAGGAATCCGGCGTCGTGAAGATCCCGGCGACGCTCAGCTACGAGGAAGCGTCCACCCTGCCCTGCGCCGGGGTCACCGCGTGGAACGGCCTGTTCACCCGCGGTCGGATGCAGCCCGGTGACTACGTGCTGCTGGAAGGTACCGGTGGTGTGTCGATGCTGGGCCTGTCCCTGGCCCTCGCCGACGGCGCCAAGCCCATCATCACCAGTTCACACGATGAAAAACTGGCACGTGCCAAGGCGTTGGGCGCCATCGGCGGCATCAACTACCTCACCACGCCGAACTGGGAAAAGCCGGTCCGGGAACTCACCGCCGGCGCCGGCGTCCAGGAGATCCTGGAAGTGGGCGGCAAGGACACCCTGGCGCACGCACTGAGTTCGCTGGCCAACGGAGGTCACATAGCCCTCATCGGTGGCCTGAGCGGCTTTGGCGGCAATTTGCCGGTGACGACCCTGATGAACAACAACATCACGGCTTCGGGAATCTACGTCGGTTCGCGTGCGGACTTCGAAGCCATGAATGCCTTCATTGATGCCCACCACGTCAAGCCGGTCATCGACAAGGTCTATGCCTTCCAGGATGCGGCGGCGGCGTTCGAGGCGGTGGACAAGGGCGAGTCCTTCGGCAAGACCGTTATCCGGGTAAACGCCCCTTGACGCGCAGGTGACGCTCGGTCAGCTGGCTGACGGTGAGCGACAGGCCGGCAACGGCTAGCTGAGCGCGTATCTCCTCTGCCGTGAAGGCCGCGCACAGCGAGTTGTAGAAGTCGGTCTTGAGCAAGGGGTGCTCCGACCCGGACACCCGTTCGACGATTTCGTGCGCCGCTGCAGGGCTCTCCGGACGGCATAAATCGACGACGCACACCGCCGCGCCCGCTCGGCCCAGTCGCCGCACCTCGTGCCACAGGACCTGCGGATCCGGCAGATGGTGCAGCATGTCCTTGGACAGCACCAGATCGAAGCTGCCGGAGCTGAGGTCGACCCCGGGAATGCGGCCTTGCAGAAGCTTCACCCGACTCTCGAGCCCGGCTGATCGCACTGCAGCGCGCGCTATATGCAGCATCGCCGCACTGCCATCGACGCCGGTAATCCGCGCGCGCTGGGCGTCCCTGCCCAGGCGAATCGCGATGTCTCCCGGTCCGCAGCCCAGGTCCACGATGTTATCCAGCCGGTCTGGAAAGCTCGCCATGACATCGGCCACGTAGGCCTGGTTTGAATCGGAGAAATCCGCGCGCGCATAGGCCGCAGCCTCCGCCTCACCGTCCATGATTTCGGGTTCGAGGATCCGGTCCATTCGCCTATTATGGCCCTTCGTCGCGACTTCGGCGCCCTTGGTCGCAACCCCAGCCGCCCTTTGAACACGGGACTATCATCCAGCGCATGTACTCGCTTCGCGAACCGTTGCCCGCAGACGTGGTCGCGCATGCCGCCGGCCCCTTCGGCGGCTACCGGCGCTATCCGGTGTTCAGTGCGCCGTGGCTCTTGGGTCGCTGCGCGATATTCATGCCGATCACGGGCAGCTTGGGTGTGTTCGAGGCCGCGCTGATTGGTTATGCGCTCAACGATTCCAGATTAGGCTGGCAAACCGCCGCCGCCTGCGTCCCGATCTGGCTGGCCTTTGGCACCGCCGGGCCCGTCCTGGCGACGATCGCCCGCCATCGGTTGCCGCCCACAAGGTTGACCGTGCCGCTGGCCATACTGCTGGGGCTGGTCGTCAGCTTCACCGGGCAGCACCTGGCGGAGATCTACTCGCGCACCGTGATCGCGCCGCGCTACATGGCGGTTTTTCCCGGATTTGATCCGACCACGCGGCACTCATCCGCGCTGCTCGTCTGGGCCGTGTGGGGCTGGCAATTTGCGCTTTTCTCCTTCCTCGGCGGCGGGGTCGCACTCATCGCCTTTTTCCGCGAACAGCATTGGTGGCAGGTCTCGCGTCATGAGCAGCAGCTCGCGGCGGCGAACCGGGAGAAAGGAGAGGCGGACCTGCGCCTCATGGTGCTGCAGGCACAGGTGGAACCACACTTCCTGTTCAACACCCTGGCCTCGGTGCACAGCCTCATCAGGCAGGATCCGGCGCGCGCCGAAGCGACCCTGGAGGCGCTGGTGGATCACCTGCGAGTCACGTTGCCGAAGCTGCGGACGGACGTCGGCAATACCCATTCCACGCTGGCTGAACAGCTGGAGATCTGTTGCAGCTATCTCACGGTAATGAAGGTGCGCATGGGGCCGCGCTTCACCTTCGTCATCGATGTCGATCCGGCACTGCAGGCGCACCCGTTTCCGCCGCTGCTGCTGATTTCCCTGGTCGAGAACGCCATCAAGCATGGCATCGAACGCACCACCGGCAACGGCCAGATCATGGTGAATGCGGCCATCGAGTCGCTCACCCAGGCGCGGCAGCTGGTGGTGAGCGTAGTCGACACCGGCGCGGGATTGCGCGCCAGCGCGGCGGTTGGCATGGGGCTCAACAACATCCGCGACCAGCTCATCGCGCGGTTTGGACCACGCGGTTCGCTCACCCTGCAGGACCGCACGGCCGGCGGCGTCATCGCCACGGTCCGGGTTCCCTATGAGGCGGCCGCATGACTCGACCCCGGGCGCTGGTGGCTGAGGACGAGATTCCGCAGCGGCGCAGGCTGTGTGAACTGCTCGGCGAGTTGTGGCCGGAGCTGGAGATCGTGGCTGAATGCGGCGACGGCCTCACGGCTCTGGAGGCCCTGACCGGCCAGCAACCGGAGGTCGCCTTCCTCGATATCCGCATGCCGGGCCTCACCGGTCTTGAGGTCGCGCGCGCCGCTGATACCACCCACGTGGTCTTCACGACGGCCTTTGAAAGCCATGCTCTGGATGCCTTCGATCACGCTGCAGTGGACTACCTCCTCAAGCCCATCCGGCGCGAGCGACTGGCACAGAGCGTCGTGCGCCTGAAGCAGCGCCTGGCCGAAACGCCCGTGGACCTCAAGAAGTCCTTTGGTGTCAACGCCGGGATCCGCTGGATCACGGGCAGCGCCGGACATGTGACACGGGTGCTGGGCATCGGCGAAGTGCTGTTCTTCGCAGCCCAGGACAAGTACGTACGCGTGGTCACTGCCGATGACGAAGTACAGATCCGCACGCCGTTGCGCGAGTTGCTGGCGGCGCTGGATCCGGAAGCCTTCTGGCAGATCCATCGCAGCGTCATCGTGCGTGCCGGTGCCATCCATCGCATCGAGACGGGCGAAGACGGCCGAATGAAGCTCTCGGTCAAGGGCCGCACCGAAGAGCTGCCGGTAAGTCAGGCCTTCCAATTTCGTTTCAAGCCCATGTGAGAGGTCTCATGACAGCTGCTCTTGAACTGCAAGGCATCCGCAAGACTTTTGGCGCCAAGGTCGCCATTGAGTCCCTGGACCTGTCGATACCCCGCGGCGCGACCTACGGTCTGATCGGCCCTTCCGGGGCCGGCAAGACCACGGCCATCCGCATGATCATGTCAATCCTCTTTCCGGATCGCGGCAACATCAGCGTGCTCGGGCAGGGGTCGGCGCTGCAGGCGAAGGACCGGATCGGTTATCTGCCCGAGGAGCGCGGTTCCTACCGCAAGATGACGGTGGGCGCCTTCCTGACCTACATGGGATGCCTGAAGGGTCGCACTCGCGCGCAGGTCAACGGACGCGCCGATCGGCTGCTGGGGCGCCTGGGGCTTCCCGATGTCGCAACCAAGAAGTGCGAAGACCTGTCCAAGGGAATGCTGCAGCGGGTGCAGTTTGTCGCCGCCATCGTCAACGAGCCGGACCTCCTGATACTCGACGAACCCTTCGGCGGCCTGGATCCGGTGAGCGTGCGGCTGCTCCGGGAAGTCATCGCGGAAGAACAGCAGCGCGGCGCCACCATCATCTTCTCGACCCACGTCATGGCCCACGCCGAGGAGCTGTGCCAGCAGATCGTCATGATCCATCAGGGCCGCAAGGTGCTCGATGAAGCCATGTCAGGCCTGCGTCGGCAGTACGACACGCGGCACATAATGCTCGAACCCCTGGACGCCAACGCGAACCTGCTGACCCTACAGAGCGTACCCGGCGTGGAGAACGTCAAGCTCAATGACGAGGGCTGCGAGGTACGGCTGGTGCAGGGCACCGATCCGGGCGGCGCGATGCGGGCCATCGCCGCCATCGTCGCCCCGGCACGCATTGAACTGGCGCGTATCCGACTCGAGGATGTCTTCATCCGCCTAGTTGGCGCCAGCGGGGCCGCCGAGGAGTCCCAACAGGCGCTGCGTACCCACCTGCAAGGCCTTTCCACCACTGGAGCCACATCATGAGTGTTTCGATGCGCCGCATTGGA
Source organism: Steroidobacteraceae bacterium (assembly GCA_035943195.1). Lineage (GTDB taxonomy): Bacteria > Pseudomonadota > Gammaproteobacteria > Steroidobacterales > Steroidobacteraceae > DAIDKA01. The sequence goes on along the minus strand of DASZCK010000233.1, from coordinate 2,114 downwards.
CTGGTTGCCGCACGCGACTACAAGGCCACGATCACCTCGCGCGGCTTCCTCATCGGGCTGTTGATCATGCCCGCCATGGTGGTGATTTTCGCGGTCCTCATGCCGAAGATCCTCAACTCGCGCAGCCCCCAGGTCGCGGGCGAAGTCATGGTCATAGATCCCACCGGCAAGGTCGGCGCAGAACTGACACAGACCGTAGCGCCTGCGTCCATCGAGCTGCGCAGATCGATGGCAACGGGCCAGAACCCGGCGGCACCGCCCGGTCAAACGCAGCCGACACCCGCCGCGGCACCTGCGGTGGGGCCGCCGATTCCGCGTCTGTCGCTGGTGACGCTGCCCGCCGATACCGACGTCTCGGACCACAAGTCCTGGCTGATCCAGCCGCGCAATGCCACGCCCCAGCACCTGGCCATCGTGGTGGTGCGACCCGACGCCGTGGTGCCGCGTCCCCAAGCCACGGCTTTCGGCAACTTCGACTTGTACACGTCGGTGCGCATCGACGACAACACCGAGACCACGTTGCGCGACAGCGTTCGTGCCGCACTCATTGCAGCGCGACTGCGCAACGCGGGCCAGGATCCGGACGCCATTGCCAGGGACCAACAGGTCACTCAGCCGGAGTCGGTGGTCATGTCCGCTACCGGCCAACGGTCCGGCTCACGCCTCTTTGCGCGTATCCTGCCGTTCGCCTGCGGCGTTCTCATCTTCATGGGTGTCATGATGGGAGGCTCGGGCCTGATGACCTCCACCGTGGAGGAGAAATCCAACCGGGTCATTGAAGTGCTACTCGCCGCGGTTTCCCCGCTGGAACTCATGTACGGCAAGCTGCTGGGACAGCTGGGGCTGGGTCTGACATTGATGGGGGTGTACCTGGTGCTGTCCGTCTATACGTTGGGGCAGTACTCGCTCGCCGTCCTGCTCGATCCCATGCTGATCGTGTACCTGCTCGCCTTCTACATCGTCACGTATATGGTGTTCGGCTCGCTCATGCTGACCATCGGTGCGGCGGTCAATCAGATGGCCGAAGCGCAGTCTTTCATGGGACCGCTGGTAATCCTCCTCGTGGTGGGCTACTCGATGACGGGCATCATCGGTCAGGCACCGAACTCCACGTTCAGCGTCGCCATGAGTTTCATTCCACCCATCAATACCTTCGCGATGATGGGACGCATCGCCTCGAGCGCACCCCCGCCAGCCTGGCAGGTGTGGGCGACCCTGGGCGTCAGCTGCGTCGCGGTCGCCGCGGTGGTGTGGTTCGCGGCCAAGGTGTTCAAGATCGGGCTGCTCATGCATGGCAAACCGCCCAGCATCGCGACGCTGATCCAGTGGGCGCGGATGGCCTGAACTAGCCGGTCGCGCGGTGCAGGACTGCAGCCGCGCCGCGCGCATCGCTGGCGAGGGCGGGCAGCGGCATGCCGGTGGGGGTGACGCGCCAGCTCACCACCGGCAGTTCTTCCGTGCCTGAGAATGACTCCGGCGGAGGACCGAGGGCCGTGAGCAGCACCACGCGAATGGCGCTGGAATCACAACTCCAGAACAGCTGCGACAGCACGGATCGCAGCTCGATCAGTTCGCCACGCGCGCTCTGCAGCTGGCTCAGCGCCGCGATGGTGTCGCGTGACAGATTGACGAGGGTCGCTGCCGGGGGCAGGTTGCCTTCGTCTTTGCCATGCCACAGCATGAGTTCCCGCAGCCGCTGCGCAGACAGCGGCACCTCCACGTCTCGCGAGTGCATTCCTTGATGATGGCACGCCGCGTTGTGATGCGGGAGTATCAGATTTTTGTTTTGCCGCCGGAAGGCTTGACGCGGCGGGTGGGCTCGGCGATGGCGGGATCTTCCGGCCAGTAATGCCGCGGATAGCGGCCGCGCATGTCCTTGCGCACTTCGGCATAGGATCCCTGCCAGAACGTCGCAAGATCGCGCGTGATCTGCACCGGTCGGCGCGCCGGCGAGAGCAGCTTGAAGGTCACGGGTACCCGCCCGCCGGCCAGTCGCGGTGAGCTCAGCACGCCGAATACCTCCTGGATGCGCACCGCGACCGCGGGCGCAAGCTCGTCGCGGTAATCGATGCGGATGCGCGAGCCGGTCGGGGCCGTGAAGTGAGTGGGCGCCC
>DASZCK010000232.1:0-1682 GCA_035943195.1 Steroidobacteraceae bacterium | reverse complement strand
AGACGGTGATCGTGCGCAACCAGGGCACGATTTTTCTGGCCGGCCCACCGCTGGTCAAGGCCGCCACCGGCGAGGTGATCGCGGCCGAAGAGCTGGGCGGCGCGGACACGCACGCGCGCCGCTCCGGTGTGGTGGATTACGTGGCCGACAATGACGAACACGCATTGGGCATCGTGCGTGACATTGTCGCAGGGCTGAACCCACACTGCGCAGGCCAGCTGGATATTCAGCCGTCGCGAGCGCCAAAGGCGGATCCCGAGGAGCTCTATGGAATCATTCCTCGTGACGTCCGCACACCCTACGATGTCCACGCGGTGATCGAGCGCATCATTGATGCGTCGGAGTTCCAGGAGTTCAAGGCACTGTACGGTCCGACCCTGGTGTGCGGGTTTGCGCGGCTCTGGGGCATGCCGGTGGCAATCCTGGCGAACAACGGTGTGCTGTTCTCGGAGAGCGCGTTGAAGGGCGCGCATTTCATCCAGCTCGCCTGTCAGCGGCGCATTCCGCTGTTGTTCCTGCAGAACGTCTCGGGCTTCATGGTGGGCGGAAAGTACGAGGCCGAAGGCATTGCCAAACATGGAGCCAAGCTCGTCAATGCGGTGGCCACGGCGAGCGTACCCAAGATCACCGTTCTGATCGGTGGCTCATTCGGCGCGGGAAACTATGGCATGTGTGGCCGCGCCTACCAGCCGCGCTTCCTCTTCAGCTGGCCGAATGCGCGCATTTCCGTGATGGGCGGCGAGCAGGCGGCCGCGGTGCTGGCGACCGTGCATCGGGATGTGGACAGCTGGACTCCCGAGCAGCTCGAGGCATTCAAGGCGCCGGTCCGTCAGCGCTACGAGGACGAAGGCAATCCGTATTTCGCCACCGCACGCCTGTGGGACGATGGCATCATCGATCCGGTTCAGACGCGCGATGTTCTGGGTCTCGCCTTTACCGTGACGCTGAATGCTCCGATTCCGGAGCATGCGCGTTTTGGTCTGTTCCGGATGTAGGGCATGCTGGAATCCCTGTTGATCGCGAATCGTGGGGAAATCGCCCGCCGCATCATCCGCACCGCGCGCCGCCTCGGCGTGCGGACCATCGCCGTGTATTCCCAGGCCGACGCTGCGATGCCCTTCGTGCGCGAGGCCGATGCCGCCCTTTGCCTAGGCGGTGCCGCGGCGCTCGACAGCTATCTTGCGCAGGACAAACTGCTCGCCGCCGCGAAGGCGAGCGGCGCGACGGGCATCCATCCCGGATATGGCTTCCTGTCGGAGAATGCACAGTTTGCCGACAGCGTGGTGCGCGCCGGACTCATCTGGGTGGGCGCACCGCCGGCGGCCATTCGGGCCATGGGACGCAAGGATTCGGCCAAGCAGCTCATGATCGATGCGGGTGTTTCCGTGACGCCCGGCTATCTGGGCGCGGACCAGTCGCCGAACTCTCTCGCACAGGAGGCCGAGCGCATCGGCTACCCCGTGCTGATCAAGGCCGTGGCGGGCGGCGGCGGACGCGGCATCCGCAAAATACTCGCGGCTGCCGAATTTCGCGATGCCCTGGATTCGTGTCGGCGCGAGGCCCGCGCCGCTTTCGGCGATGATCGGGTGCTGCTGGAGAAATACGTCGAACGCCCGCGCCACATCGAGGTGCAGGTGTGCGGTGACACGTTCGGCGAAGTCGTGCACCTGTTCGAGCGTGAC
>DASZCK010000231.1:0-1570 GCA_035943195.1 Steroidobacteraceae bacterium | reverse complement strand
CCCCTGGCCCCCTCCCGCAAGGGGAGGGGGAGGATTTGGCGCGGGGCGTGGGAGGTTTATGTTAGTTTTAATGACATACTATATCAACATGAGCCTCTTGCAGAAACATCGGTAGCTTTACAGGCGGGACAGACTCATTGTGGATATAGTTGCGCCTTGCGACTTGTGAAGGACTGACTGGAAATAATATTGGGATACACAACCAGTTATAGATGAGGCATACTTTGCCAATGCCATGGTGACACCGAACAATGGCCGAGAAGCCCCAGTCATATTACGGAACCTGGATCAATCGCCAACGCAGCCTGCTCCCCGGGCTGGATGAGGAGCTCGACCCCCTCACCGCCAAGCTCGAGCACCTCATTATCATCCTCGACACACTCGGGCTGGAAGCGTTCGTGGCACCCCCGTCACGCGGCCGCGGCCGGCCACCGGATGACCGCCCCGCCATCGCCCGCAGCTTCGTCGCCAAGGCCGTGCTCACCATCCCCACCACATCGGCCCTGATCGAGCGTCTGCAGATCGATCGTGCACTGCGACGCATCTGCGGCTGGGAACGCCGCTCCGAGGTTCCCAGCGAGGCAACCTTCTCGCGCGCCTTTGCCGCGTTCGCCGCACAAGGTCTGCCGGAACGTGTGCATGAGCAGCTCGTCCGCCGTCATCTGCAAGATCACATCGTCGGTCATATCTCGCGCGATGCCACGGAGATCGAAGCCCGCGAGAAACCCCGCCGCCGCTCGTCGGATGACCCGCCGCCGCCTGCGCCCAAGCGCAAGCGTGGGCGTCCGAGCAAGCATGAAGTACTGCCACCCAAGCCGCTGACCCGCATCGAGCAGCAGCGCACGCAGTCGCTCGACGAGATGCGCGCCGGATTGCCAACCCAATGTGATGTCGGTGTCAAACGCAACAGCAAGGGGTTCAGGGAAACCTGGATCGGCTACAAGCTGCATCTCGATACCGCCAACGGCATCGTCCCCGTCGCCGCGATCCTCACCGCCGCTTCCACCCATGACAGCCAGGTCGCCATCCCGCTCGCCAGGACCAGCGAACAGCGGGTCGTGTGGCTTTACGACCTCATGGATTCCGCCTACGACGCCCAGCCTATCATCGATGATTGCCTCGCCGCCGGCCGGGTTCCGGTGATTGACCGCAACACCCGCCGCGATACCGCGCTCAAGGCTGAAATCGCCGCCGAGCGCGCAAGGCGCCGGCTGATCAAAATCCCCGATCCCAGGGACCTGACATACAACGAGCGGACCACCGCAGAACGCGCCAATGCTCGCATCAAAGATGAATTCGGTGGCCGCCATCTCCGCGTTCGCGGCCACCTCAAGGCGTTCTGCCACCTGATGTTCGGCGTCGTTGCACTCGCCGCCGACAGCATCGTCCGGCTGTTCAGCGCCCGATTTTACATCCACCCCGCCTGATGCCTCCGTGAGGCGGCAGAAAATCCGGCGTCTTCGGATTTATGCAAGAGGCTCATCTATCTAACTATTTTATCGATCGGTCTGCGGCCTCGGCACATCGCGTTCGATGCGGACGGCGATGCGACTCTTGCGCCGGCCAACGC
>DASZCK010000230.1:0-7433 GCA_035943195.1 Steroidobacteraceae bacterium | reverse complement strand
GATGAAGAACGCATTGGAAACCAGGTTGACCATGGCAAAGCCCGCGAACATCGGTACCAGGGCCGCCGCGCGCGTGCGCAGCATCTGGGCGATCTCCTTTAGCGGCAGGGAGGCCGATGCGTCCGGGCCACGTCGCGCCGGCTCGCGCTGCAGGCAGAAGCATGGCACCAAGAGCAGCACCGGCGCACCCACGATGATGAATGCTGCCTGCCAGGGCGCGAGGCCGGACAGGGGACCGCTAGCGAGCACGGACGAGGTGGACAACCATTGCAGCAGACCACCGCCGCCCATGAAGGCGAGCGCCTGTCCTACCGGAGCGCTCATCAGGAATCCAGCCACGGGTCGGCCCAGCCGCGGCGCGGGGAACAAATCACTGAGCATGGACAGCGCGGCGGGTGTCAGGCTTGCCTCGCCCACTGCAACGCCGATGCGGGTCGCGAACAGCTGCATGAAGCTGCGCGCCAGGCCCGAGGCCATGGCAAACAGACCAAACAGCGCGATGCCGGTGCCGATGATCAGCCGGCGTGAGTAGCGATCGGCCAGCCGCCCGATGGGAATGCAGGCCAATACGTAAAAGATACCGAAGGGAATGCTCTGCAACATTCCGAAGTGCGTGTCATCCAGCGCGAAGGTTTGCTTCAGCGGCTCGACCATCAAATTGATGACCGTGCGATCGAACTGTGACCCGACCGAGGCCAGCGCCAAGAGGCCCACGGCCATCCAACCCTGTGCCGCACTGGGCCAGGAGTCGGCGCCGCTTTGTTGGTTCACCGCGGCACTCCGTGCGGCAAGGTCTGGTAGGCGATGCGTTGCGCACCGCGTACGGTGATGTACAGCGTGCCGTTCACAGCGAGAGCGCCGCAGGCGTAGTTGACGGCGGCTGAACCGGGTCCTGAAACGAGTTCGCGAACGCGCCCCGTGCGCGGCTGCACCTGCGCCACCACCCAGGCCTGCGGACATTGCGCGCCGCTGCAGGCTCTGATCGCGGCAACCGTGGTGCGCTGGCCGGCCACCAGCAGCGACCCGTCCGCCAGACGATGGATGTTGTCGGGCATGAAGTTGAGTGGGATGGCGCGGCGCGAACCGTCGCGACGCGACAGGATCACCAGCTGGCGTGCACTCCAGGAGCTGGCATAGATGAGATCGCCATCGGCGCTGGTCTCGATGCCGTTGCCCCCGGAGGTTGCGCTGTCAGCCACCGGCTCGAAGCCGCGGTCCGCATGCCATTGCAGAATGCGGCCGGTGTCCTGGCCCGCCGCCATCCGCGTCCAGGCTCGCGCATCGTTCGGGTCGTAGAAGCTGATGACGAGCAGGCCGCCATCGGGAAGGGTGGTGACCGCGTTGGGGAGCGTGCCTGCCGGCAGCGGGGCGCAGCCCCGCCACTGAAGTTTCGGCGTGCCCTGACGCGCGTCGACGGCGAAGAACTCGATGGCCATGCGATCGCCGTGATTAGCGGCATACAGAGTATGAATACCGCGCGCACCGGCCCGCAGTGCCAGTCCATCCATCGACATCCGCACGGGATCCGGCGGCCCCTTGCAGCGGGGTGATGACGGACTCGGCTCAGGGGCGCTGTTTGGAAAGAGTATCGAGGAGGTCTTGCGGAGGGTATCGATGCCGTACAAATGTGCGGGCTCACCGACATTCATGCCGCTGGCGATCAGCCAGTTTGAGTGCGGAATGCGCACCAGGTCTTCGCTGGCCTGGGGCCCACAGATGTAGTGCAGGCCAGCGCCGGGCGCACAGTCGCTGGTCGCATCAGGTGCGGCGCTCGCCGCGGCTACGCCCAGTAGCAGCAGGCCGAGCAGCTGCCAAATGTGGCGCATCAGGGCTCCTTCATGGCGGGCTTGCGCATCAACCGGGAAAACTTAACTGCGCTGCGCTCCTCCGCCGGGCTGAATATCAGCAGCCGCAGGCCAGGGTCGGACGCCACCGCGTATGCCGTGTGTTCAAAGGCGATGGCGCCGATGCCAGGATACGCGGCCGTATAGATGCCCTCGGGAAAATGGCTGATCTCTGCACTGCGCCACAGCCGATCGAAAATCGGGCAGGCCGCCGAGAGCTCCTCGATGAGCGCGTCAAACGCCGGGTCATCGCCACACTGGCTGTAATCCAGCCGGACCGTGGGCAGGATGCGCCGCGCGATTTCCTCCTGCTCGCCGGGGTTTCGCTGGAAGTCAGGCTCGGTGAGCAGAATGCGCAGCAGGTTGCGCGCACCCGCCGGACGCTCGCCGAAGTCGGGGAAGCAGCGGGTCCAGATGACATTCCACGCCACCACGTCCCAGCGCCGGGTATGAACGAGGCCCGGCAGATTGATGGCGTCGAGCATTCTTTGCACCGCCGGCCGCAGCGGCTCACCGTGGGCCGCGACCAGCGGCGGCGGCCGCCGCTGCGCCAGCATGAAGAGGTAGTCGCGTTCGGCGGCAGACAGACCCAGCGCTGCGCTCAGTCGTTCCAGTATCCGTTCGGAGGGGTGCACGTTGCGCCCCTGTTCCAGCCAGGTGTACCAGGTGGCTGAGAGGCCGGCCAAGGCCGCGACATCCTCGCGGCGCAGGCCCTTGCTGCGACGTCGTGCCGCCGGCACCAGCCCCAGGGAGGAGGGTTCACGCCGGGCCCGGCAGCTCTTCAGGAACTCGGACAGCTGGGCGCGTTGCAGAGTCTGGCTCAAGGCCGTGACCTGTCTAAAGTGGTATTCCTGATACTAGCATGAGTCGACGCACTGCAAGACCACCCGGAGATTGCTCATACTGCCGCCGCCGAAAATCTCGAGGGGAACGGTGCAGTGAGTGAGCGCTTCAGCGGCAAGAACGTGGTCGTCATTGGCGGCAACAGTGGCATTGGCTTAAGCGCCGCATGCGCCTTCGCGCAGGAGGGGGCCCGCATCATCATCACCGGCCGCTCAGCACAGACCCTGGAGAGTGCCGCTGCGCAGGTCGGCCACGGCTGCGTCGCCATTCGATCCGATATCGGCGTGGTGAGCCAGGTCGCTGAGCTCTTCGCGCAGCTCACCCTCCAACTCGGCCACATCGATGTGCTGTTCGTCAACGCCGGCATCGGCGCCTTCCAGCCCATAGAAAAGGTCACCGAAGCGGACTGGGACACCATTCATGGCATCAATCTGAAAGGCGCGTTCTTCACGGTTCAGCAAGCATTGCCACTGCTGCGCAAGGGTTCGAGCATCGTCCTCACCGGGTCCATTGGCGCGCTGAAGGGGATCCCGACCGGTTCGGTGTACGCCGCCAGCAAGGCAGGCCTGCGCGCCCTGGGTCGCTGTTTCGCCGCAGAACTGGTGGGCAAGGGGATCCGCGTCAACGTCGTGAGCCCCGGCCCAACCGAGACGCCCATCATCGGGCGCACGGCCGGCCTGCCGCCGCAGGCCATCCCGGTGATTCGCGAGCAGATGATCCGCAACACGCCGATGCACCGCATGGGCACCCCCGAAGAAGTCGCGGCGGCGGTGCTGTTCCTGGCCAGCAGCGAGTCCGGCTTCGTCACCGGTATCGATTTCCTGGTGGATGGCGGCGCGGCCAGTTTTTGAAGAGGACGGAGAGAGGCACATGTCCAAAGCTGCCAGGCCCGGCATCGAAGACCGGGTGGCCATCCAGGATCTGATCGCCAAGTACTGCTGGGCCTTGGACACCGGGGATGTGGAATCCTTTGTCTCCTGTTTTACCCCCGATGCGGTGCTGGTGGAGGAGGTCTTCGAGGACCCGGATGTGTGGAAGGGCCATGACGGCCTTCGCGAGCTCATCGAGCACTACGCCAATTCGGCCGGCTTTCCCGGCCGCCAGCACCACGTCACGCAGACCCAGGTGACGGGCGATGCAAGCCGGTGCCAGGTGCGCTCCTTCGCCTTCGTGACCGAGTGTCGCGGCGAGCCCCCGTACACCATCCGCTTCACGGGCTACTACGAGGACCAGGTGGTGAAGGTCGACGGGGAGTGGCTGTTCCGCGAGCGCTACATCCGGCTGTGGGATGGCCCCGTCCTGGCGCGCTTTCCCGGGCGCGGTGCGCGCATCGCGCGCAAGCGGCCGCCGGAACTCATCATCAAGCGCAAGTCACAGGGCGGTTAGCCATGTCCGACAATCCCAAACTGGAATTCGCCTTCGAAATCCGTCTGCGCTTCACCCGCGTGCAGATGATTCCCGGCATGCCCAGCGGCGCCATGCGCGGTGCCGTATACGTGGACAGCGGGGAGATCCGCGGGCCACGCCTGAACGGCAAGGCGGTACCGAACAGCGGCGGCGACTACGCTTTGTTCCGACCGGACGATGTGGTGTCGTTCGATGCCCGCTACATGCTGGAGGCGGACGATGGCGCGCTGATCCTGATGCGCAATCGCGGCCATCTATGGGGACGCAACCCCGACACCATGCAGAAGCTGCGCGACATGGCGTTCAAAGGCGGTCCGATCGTGGATCCGTCGGAGTACTATCTGCGTTCCACACCGTCTTTTGAAGTGGCCGCCGGCAAGCACGATTGGCTGATGCGCCATGTGTTCGTGGGCTTAGGCGAACGCAAGACCGACGGCAACTTCGTGCGTTATTTCGTGGTGACCTGAACTTCCTGACGGAGACCAAGCTCATGACCGCTCCTTATCCGCAAACCATGGATTTCACAGGGCACAACCTGCCTTCCCGCATCGAATGCGACATCTATGACCTGGTGGTCGAGGGCAACCTGCCGCCGGAAATCCGTGGCATCTGGTACCAGTCGGTGCCCGATCCGCAGTACCCGCCGAAGCTGGGCAAGGACACCTTCCTGAGCGGGGATGGCATGGTGCGCAGCTTCGCCTTCGACGGCGAAGGTCATGTTGATTTCAAGCAGCGCTACATCCGCACCGAGCGCTGGCAGCTGGAGCACAAGGCGCGCAAGGCGTTGTTCGGCCTGTATCGCAATCCCTTCACGGACGATCCAAGTGTCAAGGGCAAGCGGCGCGGGGCCGCCAATACCACGCCGTTCTTTCATGGCGGCCGGCTGCTGTCCTTCAAGGAGGATTCACCGCCCTGGGAACTGCACCCGGTAACCCTGGAGACCATCGGGGAGTGGACCTTCGGCGGCAAGCTGCGCAGCCAGACGGTCACGGCCCATCCGCGCCTGGATCCGGCCACCGGCGAGATGCATTACTTCGGCTATGAGGCCACCGGGCTTGCGAGCACCGACGTCTCCTACTTCGTGGCCAATGCCAAGGGCGAGCTGATCAAGGAGGAGATGTTCAAGGTTCCCTACTGCGCGCTCATGCATGACTTCGTCGTGACCAAGGAGCATGTGCTGTTTCCGGGATTTCCGATCGTCGCCGACGTCGAGCGCATGAAGGCAGGAGGGGATCACTGGGGCTGGGATGGCACCAAGGAGTCCTTCGTCGGAGTGATGCCGCGCAAGGGTTCGGTCAAGGACCTGCGCTGGTTTCGGGGCCGTGCCTGCTCGGTGTTCCACTTCATCAACGGCTACAGCGAGGGCAACAAGGTCCACATGGACATGTGCGTGAGCGATCTGCCGGCCTTCGAATTCATGCGCGAGGCCGGCGGTCTGCACGTCCCGCAGCAGAACATCGGCGGCGGGCTCTTCCGCTGGACCTTCGATCTGTCGAGCGACCAGGACACTCCCACGGAGACCGCGCTTGGGCCGCCGTCTGACTTTCCGCGCCTGGCGGACAAGGACCTGATGGTCGACTACAACGTGGCCTATATGGGAATGCTCGATTTCCGTTTCGGTCCGCCGATCATCTCCGGGCCCGTGGGCGCTGGTTTCAACACCTTGGGGCGCATCGAGACCAAGACCGGGCGCATCACGACCTACTTCCCGGGCCAGCACCGCACCATGCAGGAACATGTGCATGTCGCCTCGGCCAAGCCCGGCCATGAAGGCTACCTGATGCATATCATCGATCGGCACGATGAGAATCAGGCCGAAGTGCATGTGCTGGAAGCCGAGCACATCGACAAGGGACCCGTTGCCACCATCAAGATCCCGCTGCGGCTGCGTTCAGGCGTGCACGGCAACTGGGCCCCGGCTGAACAGCTCGCCAAGCGGATTCACGCATGACCACGGTGATCACGGGCGCGTCTGGCGCCTTTGGTCGCATGGCGGCCGAGCGTGTGCTGACCAAAGTCGCGCCCTCGCAGCTGGTACTGGTGACGCGCAATCCGGCGGCCCTGGCCGACTTCGCCGCGCGCGGCGCCCAGGTGCGCTTCGGGGACTTTGACAAGCCCGAGTCGCTGCGCGAGGCCTTCAAAGGCGCGGACAAGCTGCTGCTCATCAGCACCCTCGATGTCGGCGAGCGCCGCCGGCGGCAGCACAAGATTGCAATCGAGGGCGCCATGGCGGCCAATGTGCGCCACGTCATCTATACCTCAAGTGTGGGCATCCACCCGCACAGCCCCGCCTTCGTCATCGAGGACCACCTGTTCACCGAAGAGGCGCTACGGCACAGCGGCCTGAAATTCACCTTCATGCGCGATGCCCAGTACGCCGAAGTCATCACCACCATGATTGCACCGCAGGCGGTGGCCAGTGGCGAGTGGTTCTCCAGCGCGGCGGATGGCTGCATGGCCTTCGTCTCCAAGCAGGACTGCGTGGACGCCGCGGTGGCGGTGCTGACCTCCCCCGGGCACGAGGGCGCAGTGTATGAAATCACCGGCCCTGCGCTTTTGACCTTTGCGGATTGCGCGCGCATCGCGGCGGAGGTCACCGGCAAGCCGATCAGGTTCGTGAATGTGTCGCATGAGGCCATGCAGGCACGCTTTGATGCGGCCGGCGTGCCGCGCCGTCATATCGAGGGCACGGTGCACCAGGCGGCGGGCGCCTGGGGGAGCGAGGAGATGATGTCCTACGAGCGCGGTATCCGTGAAGGCTATTTCGCCGTGGCCTCACATCATGTAAAGCTGCTCACCGGACATCCGGCGCGTTCCCTGCGCGATGTCTACGAGGCCACCCGCAACGCTCTGCCCGCGTAAGCCATGACGAAAAATTCCGCGACTTCCCGCACCGAACAGGAACAGCGCAACCTGGATCATGTACTGAGCCTGTTCCGCGACGTGCTGGTGCCTCTGGATGCGGATCAGGTGGATCGCTACATTGCGCCGGACTACATCCAGCACAGCCCGATGGCCGCGCCCGGCCGCGAAAGCCTCAAGGCCTTCCTGCGGATGATCCGCGCCCAAAGTCCCCATGCCAGCCAGAGCCTGCTGCGCGCCTTCGTTGATGGCGACCATGTGGTCCTTCACTATCACGTGAAGAAGGACCCTGAGGATCGAGGCTTTGTGGTGATGGATATCTTTCGTCTCACCAACGGCATGGTGGTTGAACACTGGGATTGCGTGCAGGACGTGCCGGCCCAATCGCCCAACCCCATTCCGATGTTTTAGGAGAGTTGCCGTGCTCGAGACCATGCTGTGGACCGCGCTGGTGATACTGGCCGCACTGCTTGAATA
>DASZCK010000229.1:0-2814 GCA_035943195.1 Steroidobacteraceae bacterium | reverse complement strand
CACCTGGGCAGCGTCAATGCCGTCGCGCTGGTGAATGTCGCCGAGCAGGCAAGCGGGCTCGCGATGCTGGTCGGCTTGCCCGATGGCATCCGTGCCATAGTCACCCAGTTGTCGATGCAGTATCTGAAGAAGGCCCGCGGAACGATACGCGCGGTCAGCACGGTAACGGTGCCCATGGTAACGACCGACACCGACATCGATGTGACAGCCGACTGCCTTGACCGCGAGGGCACTGTCGTCGCCAGGGCTACGGTGCGCTGGCGCGTAGGCCCGACGCGTTGACCGCAACCGCCTTCACGCGCCACGCGCAGGTCGCAGTGCCGCTGATCTGTGGCCCGATGTATCCGTGTTCAAACCCGGAGCTGATAGCCGCGGTCAGCGACGCGGGGGGTCTTGGCGTGGTCCAGCCACTGTCTCTGACCTACGTCCATGGCTACGAGTACCGTGCGGGCCTGCGCCGTATCCGGTCGCTCACGTCGCGCCCCATCGGGTTCAATGCGCTGATCGAGGCGAGCAACCGAACCTACCTCGAGCGCATGAAAGGGTGGATTGATATTGCGCTCGAGGAAGGCATCCGCTTCTTCATCACCTCGTTGGGCGACCCCAGGTGGGTCTGCGAGCGCGTGCATGCGGTCGGCGGGGTGGTCTACCACGACGTCACCGAGGCGAAATGGGCGCAGAAAGGCGTGAATGGTGGCGTCGACGGTCTCATCGCCGTCAACTCGCGGGCTGGCGGCCACGCCGGCGGTCGCAGCGCCGAGGTCCTGCTAGAAGAGCTGCGTCGGTTCGGGCTGCCGTTGGTGGCAGCCGGTGGGGTCGGTACCGCCGAGCAGTTCGCGCGCCACATCGCCATGGGTTATGCGGCTGTGCAGCTTGGCACGCGATTCATCGCCACCCCGGAGTGTACGGCGAGCGAGGCGTACAAGCAGGCGATCGTGGCGGCGTGCGAGGAGGACATCGTGCTGACCGAACGTCTCACCGGAGTGCCCGTGTCGGTGATCCGCAATGCGTACGTGCAAAAGCTTGGAACCCGTGCCGGCCCCTTCGCGCGCTGGATGCTGCGCGGGCGCCGGCGCAAGCATTGGATGCGCACGCTGTACACGCTCAATTCTCTGCGCCGCCTGCGCCAGTCACTGACATCGGGGGACACCAGCACCGACTATTGGCAGGCCGGAAAATCGGTGGCCGGGATTCACGCGACATTACCCGCCGCGCAGATCGTCAGGACCTTTGCCGCCGCGCTTAACTCTTGAGGTGCCATCCGGTGCGGATCATCCACGACACGACCGTGAGGCATAGCGTCAGAAACACGGCGATGAAGCCGAGGCTGACGCCAAGCCCGACATCGGAATGGCCATAGAAGCTCCAGCGAAATCCGCTGATCAGGTACACGACCGGATTGAAGAGTGTGATGGTGCGCCACGGCGGCGGCAGTATGTCGATGCTGTAGAAGCTGCCACCCAGGAACGTCAGAGGCGTCACCACCAGCAGGGGTACGACCTGCAGCTGCTCCCAGCTATCCGACCAGATGCCCAGCATGAAGCCGAACAGGCTGAAGCTGACCGAGGTCAGGAGCAGGAAGGCAATCATGCCCAGCGGATGCAGGACATGCAGTGGCACGAAGATGGTGGAGGTCGCGAGGATGATCAGACCGATCATCATGGACTTGGTGGCCGCCGCGCCGACATAGCCCAGTAGAATTTCGGCGGTCGATACCGGCGCCGACAGCAGCTCGTAGATGGTGCCGGCCCATTTGGGCATGTAGATGCCGAAGGAGCCGTTGCCGACGCTTTCGGTGAGTACGGAGAGCATGATGAGACCGGGCACGATGAAGGCGGCGTACGGCACGCCACCGATCTGAGTCATGCGCGAGCCGATGGCGGAGCCGAAAACAATGAAGTACAGCGACGTCGACAGCACCGGCGCGCCGATGCTCTGCACCAGGGTGCGGAAGGTGCGGGCCATCTCGAAGTGGTAGATGGCCTTGACGGCGTGCCAGTTCATGCCGCGCCCCGCACCAGGGACACGAAGATTTCCTCCAGTGAGCTCTGGCTGGTCTCAAGGTCACGGAAGGTCACACCCACCTCGCTGAGCTGGCGCAGCAGTGCGGTGATCCGTGCCTTGCCGCCCTCATTGTCGTAGGAGTAGACGAGCGTCATGCCGTCGGCGCTCAGGCTCAGACTGTAGGCGCTCAACGTCGCCGGAATGTTCAGCAACGGATCCTGCAGGTGCAGGCTCAGTTGTTTCTTGCCGAGCTTATGCATCAGCGTGGCCTTGTCTTCCACCAGGATCAGCTCGCCGCGGTTGATGACGCCGATCCGGTCGGCCATCTCCTCCGCCTCCTCGATGTAGTGAGTGGTCAGAATGATGGTGACTCCGGAATCGCGCAGGCCGCGCACCACGTTCCACATGTCGCGACGCAGTTCCACGTCAACGCCCGCAGAGGGCTCGTCCAGGAACAGGACGCGCGGTTCGTGGGACAACGCCTTGGCGATGAGGACGCGGCGTTTCATGCCGCCCGAGAGCGTCGTGATCTTCGCGTCCTTCTTGTCCCACAGCGACAGGCTACGCAGAATGCGCTCCAGCACCGCAGCGTCGGGCCGGCAGCCGAACAGTCCGCGACTGAAGCTCACGGTGGCCCAGACGGTCTCGAAGGCATCGGTGGTCAGTTCCTGGGGTACCAGCCCGACCGTCGCACGGGCGGCCCGAAAATCACGGACCACATCGTGGCCATCCACGGTCACGCTGCCCGCGGAGGGCGTCACCAGGCCGCAGGAGATCCCGATCAGGGTAGTCTTGCCGGCGCCGTTGGGG
>DASZCK010000228.1:0-2946 GCA_035943195.1 Steroidobacteraceae bacterium | reverse complement strand
GCGCTGCATGCCATGCAGCGCCTCTCGGGCTTCGAGCCGCGACTGGTGGGACCGGTGCTGAGCGGCACCGCGACCGAGCACTCCGAGGTGCAGCTGCACCTGTTCGCCGAGCGCCCGGAGTCGGTGACCATCTGGCTGTTGGACCAGGGCATACGCCATGAAGTCACGGCGCGACGCGTGAAAATGAACGCCGAGCGGGTGCTTGAATATCCCGGTGTGAGTTTCGAGGTCGACGATCAGGCCATCGAAGCCACGGTATTTCCCACCGATGGCATCCGCCAGGCCCCGGTGAGCCCGGTCGACGGGCGGCCGATGCGCCGTGCGGATGTGGCGGATCTCCAGGCGCTGCTCGCCTCGGATTGATCAGCCCTTGCGGCCGCCGATGTCGGCGTAATCGCGCGCCGCCGAGCCGGTGTACAGCTGCCGCGGCCGACCGATGCGCATGTTCGGATCGGCGATCATCTCCTGCCAATGCGCCACCCACCCCACCGTGCGCGCAATCGCGAACATGACGGTGAACATGGAACGCGGAATCCCCAAGGCGCTGTAGATCATGCCCGAGTAGAAATCGACATTGGGGTAGAGCTTGCGCGCCACGAAGTAATCATCCTTCAGCGCCACTTCCTCCAGGCGCAGCGCCAGCTCGAACAGCGGGTTCTCGGGGCTGCCGAGCCTGCTGAGAACCTTGTGGCACATCTCGCGGATGATCTTGGCGCGCGGATCGAAGTTCTTGTAGACGCGGTGGCCGAAGCCCATGAGCCTGAAGTGGCTGGACTTGTCCTTGGCCATCGCCAGGTACTTGGGAATGTTCTCGACGGTGCCGATCTGCTCGAGCATCGCCAGCACCGCCTCATTGGCGCCGCCATGCGCCGGACCCCACAGCGCCGAGACGCCGGCGGAAATCGCCGCATAGGGATTGGCACCGGTGCTGCCCGCCAGCCGCACGGTCGAGGTGCTGGCGTTCTGCTCGTGATCAGCGTGCAGCACGAACAGCAGGTCGAGCGCCTGCGCGGCCACCGGGTCCACCTCGTAGGGCTCGCAGGGCACGGCGAACATCATGTGCAGCAGGTTGCTCGCGTAATCCAGGTCGTTGCGTGGATAGATGAACGGCTGGCCGACGGCGTGCTTATGCGCCGCGGCCGCGATGGTCGGAATCTTGGCGACGATGCGGTGCGCGAAGATCTCGCGGTGGCGCGGGTTATGGATGTCCATCGTGTCGTGATAGAAGGCCGACAGCGAGGCCACCACCGCCGACACCATCGCCATGGGATGGGCGTTGTGGTGAAAGCCGTTGAAGAAGCGCAGCAGCGTCTCGTTGATCATCGTGTGATGACGGATGCTGAGCGTGAATTCGTCGAGCTGGTTCTTGGTCGGCAGCTCCCCGTAGAGCAGCAGGTAGCTCACTTCGGTGAAGTTGCTCTTCGCCGCCAGCTGTTCGACCGGGTAGCCACGATGCAGCAGAATGCCGGCATCCCCATCGATGTAGGTGATCTTGCTTTCGCAGGCAGCCGTCAGGCCGTAGCCGGGATCGAAGGTAAAGGCGCCGAATTCCTTGTTCAGCGGCACGATGTCGACGACGCTGGGGCCCACAGTTCCGGGACGTACGGTCAGTTCCGCCTTTTTGCCACTGGCGCGATCGACGAGCTCGAGCTTGCTCTCATTCATGTAGTTGCAGCTTCCTGGGATGCTGGCGCGGGGGATTCACGCAAGCCCAGCTTCAGCGTTACATGGTCCGCTGGCGGAATCAAGGCAGCGCGAATTAAATTGCGCACAGGTACGCGCAGCTCGCTGCATGCAGGCGGCAGCGAAGCAAAAGAGAAACGTGGAGGCTGCCCCGAAAGTCTCGCTCAGGGCAGCTCGACAGCGCTCAGCGGGCGGTGGCCCCGGCGCCGTACTTCTTGCGGAACTTATCGACGCGACCGGCGGTGTCGACGATCTTCTGCTTACCGGTGTAGAACGGATGGCAGGCCGCGCACACTTCCACCTGGAGGTCATGGCCCAGCGTCGAACCGGTCTTGAAGGAGTTCCCGCAGGAGCAGTTCACGGTGATCTCTTGGTACTCGGGATGGCCTGCTTCTTTCATAAATTACTCCCGGACTGGACGGACCGGATTGGACTGACATGGGAAAAAGGGCGCGCGAGTTTAGCGGCGAATCCCTCCTTGCTCAAGGGGGCCGTTGCCCCGGAGGCAACGAGGGCCGCCTGCTGCCGAGAACAAGGTTCATCTGGTGCGGTGCGAGACCATTCCTTATCCACAGAACCTGTGGATAATTCTGTGGACTGTCGCTCCTGCAGAGCCTCAATATTCGGGCGAAATTGCACTTTTGTGACCTTGGTTAAACAATGTACAGCTAGTTTCGGCCTTAAAGTTCAATGAGTTACGGGTATCATATCGAGCAGATTGAGTGATATTGCACGTAATCTGCTCATTTACCAAAGTGCCCCGCCAACCCTGTGTATAACGACCGGCCAGAACCGGAATCAGACCACTTTCGGTCTTGACAGCGTCGGATCTTCGGTCGCCAGCGTCTCCGGAAGAAATTCCAGCAGCAGATCGTTCAAAAACCGCTGTCCGGTCAAGCTAGGGGCCCAGCGCTCCGCGACTCTCGTCAGCAGCCCGCGCGCCTGCTGGCTTACCAGGATGGGGGCCACCTCCTCGAACCTCAAGCCCGTGCGGCTCTCGAACAGCGAGGCCTCGAAGCCCCCCGTCAGCCGCAGGGCATTCATCATGAACTCGAACGGAAGCTCGGCAGAGGTGACCGTCCGCACCGTCAGGGGCGTTCCCGCCTGGTAGCGGCGTGGCTCGCGGGTGTGGGTGGTGCGCACGATGCTCGCGGCTGCGGCGTCCGTGAGCTTGCCATGGGCCCCGGCGCCGACGCCGAGATAGTCACCGAAGCCCCAGTAATTGAGGTTGTGGCGGCACTGCCGCCCGGGGCGGGCATACGC
>DASZCK010000227.1:0-2951 GCA_035943195.1 Steroidobacteraceae bacterium | reverse complement strand
GTGTTAGGTATATAATACAGTAAGGACATGCTGCGCACCACCCGTGACCCGCCAGATGCCGCCGTTCGCCCGGCCCGGGATCCGCTACTGGCTCGCGTCGAGCTGAGCGCCATGGACCGACCCCTGGAGCGTCGCTGGGTGACGCGCTCGCGGGCCACGACGGCGGTCATCGTCCTGGTGGGCCTGGGTGCGGCGACCGCCGGCTACGTCCGCTACGGGCTGACACGCGCGGTGCGCATCGGCGCCGACCGCGTGGTCGTGGGCACCGTGCGTGCCGGGATCTTTCAGGAATACATTCCTATCGATGGCAGCGTCGAACCGCGCGAGACGGTGTATCTGGATGCCGTGGACGGCGGCCAGGTGACTCAGGTGCTGGTCGAGGAAGGAGCGCTCGTGAAGGCCGGTCAGCCGCTGGTGACCTTGAGCAACGCCAACCTGCAGTTGCAGGTGCTGAACAGCGAGGCGCAGCTGTCCGAGCAGCTGGACCGGCTCACCAGTACCAAGTTGCAGTTTGAACAGACGCGATTGACGCATGCTCGCGATCTCATCGATGCCCGCTTTCAGACGGAGAAAGCCCGGCAATCCCTGGCGCGGCTGGTGCCGCTTGGCAATTCCGGGGTCGTGCGCCGGGCAGATCTCGAGGATGCAAAACTGGAATATGACCGGCAGCAGGGTCTGCTGACGGAACTCATGCACGCACAGCAGGTCGATGAGTCACTGCAACGGCAACAGATCGAGCAGATCGACCGGCTGGTCGCGAACCTGAACCGCAACCTGACCATTGCGCGCCAGAATCTCGACAACCTGACGCTCAAAGCGCCGTTCGACGGCCAGCTGACCACCCTTCAGGCCCATCTTGGCGAGTCGAAGCTCGTCGGACAGCGAATCGGCCAGATCGATCGGATCGATGGTTACAAGGTCGTCGCGCTGGTCGATGAGCACTATCTGCAGCGAGTGCTGATGGGTCAGCACGCCACGCCTGATCCGGATGCAACTTTGTCATTGAAGCAGGGTTTTTCGGTGATGAAGGTGTACCCGGAAGTCCGCGATCGGCAATTCAAGGTCGACCTTGCCTTCGACGGCGGCGCGCCCGCGACGGTACGCCGCGGCCAGAGTGTGCCGCTGCGGCTGCAGATCGGCGGGGAGCGACACGGCCTGATTCTCGACAACGGCGCCTTCTATGACGATACCGGCGGCCAGTGGGCGTTCGTCCTGAACGAGGACGGCACGCTTGCGCACCGCCGCAGCGTTCGCCTCGGCCGCCGCAACCAGGAACAGGTCGAGGTGCTGCAGGGTCTGGCGCCCGGCGAGCGCGTCATTGTCTCAAGCTACGACGGCTGGAAGGATGCTGATCGTATCGAGCTGCGTAAAAAAGGGGACTGAGGACATGATCACACTGAGCAGCGTTTCCAAACACTACAGGACCACGGACCTCGAGACCGCCGCGCTCAATGAAGTGAGCATCCAGATCGGTCAGGGCGAATTCGTGGCCATCATGGGCCCGTCCGGTTGTGGCAAGTCGACCCTGCTCAATATCGTGGGACTGATCGACAGCCCGACCAGCGGTCGCTACCTGCTGGACGGCGAGGATGTGGGCCGCTACGGCGAGGATCGGCTCACCGATGTACGGATGCACAACGTGGGCTTCATCTTCCAGAACTTCAACCTCATCGACGACCTGAGCGTGGAGGACAACGTCGAGCTGCCGCTGGTGTATCAGGGCATGGGTCGCGCCGCTCGCCGTTCGCGGGTGCGCGAGGTGCTCGAGCTCGTCGGCCTGCAGGCCCGGGCCCGCCACAAACCCACGCAACTCTCCGGTGGTCAGCAGCAGCGGGTTGCCGTCGCGCGCGCGGTAGTGTGTGACCCCAAGCTCATCGTCGCCGACGAACCCACGGGCAATCTCGACACCAAGAACGGCGAGGACGTGATGGACATGCTGGCGACGCTGAATGAGCAGGGGGCGACCATTCTGATGGTCACGCACTCCCCGAGTCACGCCGGCCGGGCGCATCGCCTGATCAACCTGCTCGACGGCCGCGTCGTTCCCAACCTTGGCGCTGCAATCTGACGGGAGCTAGTCCATGTTCGGCCACTACCTCAGCACCGCGCTCCACAACCTGCGCCGTCACCGGCTGGCAACGCTGACGCACATCCTGGGATTGGCGCTCGGTCTGTCCTGCTTCGTACTGAGTTTCACCTTCATCGCGAGCCTGCGCGACGGCGAGCCGCTGCTGCCCAATGCCGACCACACGTATGTGCTCACACAGGATCTGCTGATCCACAACGCCGCCAAGGTGTTGCCGGCCTCTCCCTATGTGACGCTGGCCGCCTACGATTATCTGCGAGCCGACTTCCCCCAGCTGCAGACCATCGCGCGCGCAATGCCGGCGGGCTTCATCGGCGGCGGCGGCCGATTGAGCATGACCAGCGGCGAGAACGGCGGCTTCGTGCATGACCTGTTCGTCGACCCGGCCTTCCTCACTATCTTTCATCTGAAGGTGCTGGCCGGGGATCCCACCGATCCCTTCAAGCGTGGCACCGGGTCAGTCATCACCGAGCGTGCGGCCCTGCGTATTTTCGGCACCCGTGAGGTGGTGGGTCGGCGCGTGCTCTTCAGCAGCAAGAACCCGGGGGTGATCACCGCGGTCATCGCCGACGTTCCGCAGCCCTCGCATCTGGGCGATTCGGACCGGGCCGTTCTTCAGTTCGACATGCTGTCGCCGATGGACGTGAAGCTATTCGGACCCGTGCTCGCTGCCGACTGGACCTCCCCGGCGGCCTTCATCTATCTGGTACTGCCCGCCAACGGCTCGTTGAGCGTTGCCGCGCTGCGTGCCAGCCTCAAGGATTTCGGTGCGCGGCACATGCCCGCGAGTATGGGGCGCTCGGACTTCGATGTCGCTCCCGTCACACAGGTGCGGCGGATTTTGATGGATCGGATGGTCGTGGAC
>DASZCK010000226.1:0-2469 GCA_035943195.1 Steroidobacteraceae bacterium | reverse complement strand
CGCTTGAGCAGGCTCTCCGTCAGGTCACCGACAATGGAGAACGCCACGACACCCAGACATAGCGGCAGCAATTGGAGCACCGGCACAGCAAACCACCGGCTGCCTCCCAGGGCAACCACCGCCGCCAGCGCCATGCCGCCGAGCACACCCTCCCAGGTCTTCCCCGGCGACACCTGGGGCGCCAGCTTGATGCGCCCGAAAGCGTGTCCGGCGAAATAGGCTCCGATATCGGCAGCCCAGACCAGACACAGCGCGAACAGCAGCCATTGCTCGCCGCGCGGCACGTCCATCCGCAGGCGCACCATGGCAAGCCACGCCGGGGTCAGTGCCAGCACCCCGGCAAGACCGGCCGACCAGGGCGCCGCGCGACGCGGCGCGAATATCACCCATAGCAGGGCAATCACCCACCACGCCAGCGCCACCAGCAGCAGCAACCGGCACTGCGGCTGCGCCAAGGTCAGCTGCCACAGCAGCGCCAGGCAGGCGGCGACGGCGGCCACGTACACCAGGCGCACGGCGAGGTGTTGCAGCTTGAGAAATGCCGACCACTCCCAGGCGCCGGCGAGGACCACCGCGGTCATCGCGATCTTGGTCGCCACGGGCGGCAGCCACAACAGTACGACCAGCAGCAGCCCGATGAGGACGGCGGCTGTAATGACCCGGGTCTTAAGCACTCGCTGGGCTCCGGGTCTGTTCCGAAGTGCGACCGAAGCGGCGCTCGCGGGCGCCGAAGAATGCCAGGGCCGCGTCCAGCTCGGCGGCATCGAAGTCCGGCCACAGGCAGTTGGTGAAATACAATTCGGTGTAGGCAAGATTCCACAGCAGAAAGTTGCTGATGCGGTGTTCGCCACCGGTGCGGATGAACAGATCCGGATCGGGCAGCTGCCCCAGCGCCAGGGCCTGCCCCACCTGCTCCTCGGTGATGTCGGCAGCCCGCAGGGCGCCGGCCGCGCATTGGGCGGCGAGGGTGCGCACCGCGCCGGTGACATCCCAGCGCCCGCCGTAGCTCATCGCGATGTTGAGCGCGAGTGTGCCATTGGCGCTGGTGCGCGCCTCGGCGGCGGCCAGGTACGACTGCAGGCGCACCGACAGGCGATGCCGATCGCCGATGAAGCGCAGCCGCACGCCGTTGGCGTGCAGCTCGTCGAGCTCATGGTCCAAGGCGTCGACGAACAGGCCCATCAGCAGCGACACCTCTTCCGCCGGCCGGGACCAGTTTTCACTCGAGAATGCGAAAACCGTGAGCGCCCCGACACCGCGGGCCGTGCACGTTTGGACGCAGGCGCGCAGCGCGCTGATGCCGGCCTTGTGGCCAGCATGCCGCGGCAGTTTCCGCGCAGCGGCCCAGCGGCCGTTGCCGTCCATGATGATCGCCACATGACGGGGGAGATTCACGCTCATGCAGGTCGATCAGACCTGCATGATCTCCTTTTCCTTGGCCGCCAGCATCTGGTCTATGTCCGCGACATGCTTGTCCGTCAGCTTTTGGACGTCGGTTTCCGCGCGCCGCTCGTCATCCTGGGAGATGAGCTTGTCCTTCAGCGCTTCCTTGATGTCGGACATCACATCGCGCCGTACGTTCCGCACCGACACCCGCGCCCCTTCGGCGTCCTGGCGAATCACCTTGGTGAACTCGCGGCGCCGCTCTTCGGTGAGCGGCGGCATCGGGATGCGAATGATCGTGCCCGCGGTCATCGGGTTCAGACCGAGGTCCGATTTGTGGATCGCCTTCTCGATGGGCTGCACCATGCCCTTCTCCCACGGCGAGACCACCAGCGTGCGACCGTCTTCGACCGCGATGCTGGCCACCTGCTGCAGCGGCACGTCCGAGCCGTAATAGTCGACTTTCAGATGTTCGATCAGGCTCGGATGGCGCGACCCGTGCGCATCTTCTTCAGATCCGCCTGAAACTGGGTCACGCATTTGCCCATACGGGTTACTGCGTCTTTCTTGATGTCATCGAGCATGGTTGCCCCTATTCGAATGTGACAGCCGTACCAATTTCCTCACCGCGCGCGATGCGGGTCAGGTCGCCCGGATTGTTGAGGTTGAATACCCGCAGTGGCAGGCGATTGTCACGGCACATGACGATGGCCGTTGCATCCATGACGTTCAGGCGGTCCTGCAGCACCTTGTCGAAGGTCAGCTGCGTGTACCGCTGGGCTGCGGGATTGCGTACCGGATCATCCGAATACACGCCGTCGACCTTGGTGGCCTTCAGCAGCACGTCGGCGTTGATCTCAATCGCCCGCAGCGAGGCTGCGGTATCGGTTGTAAAGAAAGGATTGCCGGTACCCGCGGCGAAGATCACCACCCGACCCTTCTCGAGGTGGCGGATGGCGCGCCGACGGATGTAGTCCTCGCACACCTGGTTGATGCGAATCGCCGACATGACCCGTGACTGCATGCCGGAGCTCTCGAGTGCATCCTGCATCGCCACCGCATTCATGACCGTGGCCAGCATGCCCA